>NZ_JTHF01000077.1 GCF_001043895.1 Methylobacterium indicum | reverse complement strand
CGGCGGCACGATGTTCGAGGAGCTCGGCTTCCACTATGTCGGGCCGATCGACGGCCACAACCTCGAGCACCTGCTGCCGGTGCTCAAGAACGTGCGCGACGCCCCCGACGGCCCGGTGCTGATCCACGTCGTGACCCAGAAGGGCAAGGGCTACGCCCCGGCCGAGGCCGCGGCCGATCGCGGCCACGCGGTGGTGAAGTTCGACGTGGTGTCGGGCAAGCAGACCAAGGCCAAGCCGAATGCGCCTGCGTATACGCGGGTGTTCGGCGAGAGCCTGATCAAGGCGGCGGATGCCGACGACAAGGTGGTGGCGATCACCGCGGCGATGCCCTCGGGCACCGGCGTCGACCTCTTCTCGAAGGCGCATCCCGACCGGACCTTCGACGTCGGCATCGCCGAGCAGCACGCGGTGACCTTCGCGGCGGGCCTGGCGACGGAGGGGTTCAAGCCGTTCTGCGCGATCTACTCGACGTTCCTGCAGCGCGGCTACGACCAGCTGGTGCACGACGTGGCGCTGCAGAACCTGCCCGTGCGCTTCGCGCTGGACCGCGCGGGTCTGGTCGGCGCCGACGGGGCGACGCATGCGGGCGCCTTCGACCTGGCGTATCTCTGCTGCCTGCCGAACATGACCGTGATGGCGGCGGCCGACGAGGCCGAGCTGGTGCACATGGTGGCGACGGCCCACGCGCATGACACGGGACCGATCGCGTTCCGGTACCCGCGCGGCGAGGGCGTCGGCGTCGAGATGCCGGAGCGGGGCGAGGTTCTGGCGATCGGCCGTGGCCGTGTGATCCAGCGTCCGGAGGGGGCGCGGGTGGCGTTGCTCAGCCTCGGCACGCGTCTGGCGGAAGCGCTGAAGGCGGCGGAGCGTCTGGAGGCGGCCGGCATCGGCGTGACGGTGGCGGATGCGCGGTTTGCCAAGCCGCTCGACGAGGCGTTGATCCTGGATCTCGCGGGAAGCCACGAGGTTCTGGTGACGCTGGAAGAGGGGTCGGTCGGCGGCTTCGGCGCGATGGTGCTGCACCTGTTGTCGTCGCGCGGGGCGCTGGACGACGGCCGGGTGCGGGTGCGGACCCTGACGCTGCCGGACAGCTACCAGGACCACGACACGCCGGACCGGATGTACGCCGAGGCCGGCCTCGACGCGCCGTCGATCGTCAAGGTCGTCGAGGCCGCGCTGCCGGTGCACGAGGCCTCGGCCGAGCGGTCCGGGCGTCTGCGCCTCGCCTGAGACGTCTCGCTGGCCGATTTCATCCCGGGGTCACGATGCTGATGCGCGGGCGGCACGCCCGGCTGCGATCGGCGGCCTGCGCCTTGCGAGCATGGCGCGGGGCTGGCAGAAGCGGCCCGGCTTCCCGAATTGATGTCACTGTCGGACGAGTGGGCGCGCCGCCCGAGCCGCCGAGAAGGAACGCATGACCGAGGCCCCGCACAGAACCGCGTCCACCCCCGGATTCGAGCCCGGCCCGGTGCTGATCACAGGCGCCAGCGGCTTCCTCGGTCCGGCGCTGGTCGACGTGTTCCGCGCCGCCGGCTTCCCGGTGCGGGTGCTGGTGCGCGCCACCAGCCCGCGCACCAACCTGACCTGGCCCGACGTCGCGATCGTCGAGGGCGACATGCGCGACCCCGAAGCGGCGGCGGCGGCCATGCGCGGCATGCGCTACCTCGTCCACGCCGCGGCCGATTACCGGCTCTGGGCGCCGGATCCGGAAGAAATCGTGCGCACCAACCGCGACGGCACCCGGGCCCTGATGCGGGCGGCGCTCGATGCGGGCATCGAGCGGGTCGTCTATACGTCGAGCGTCGCCACCATCAAGCCGCATGACGACGGCACGCCCGCCGACGAGACCCGGCCGCTGACGCCCGAGACCGCCATCGGCGCCTACAAGCGCAGCAAGGTGGTGGCCGAGCGGGTGGTCGAGGAGATGGTGGCCCGCGACGGTCTGCCGGCGGTGATCGTCAATCCCTCGACCCCGATCGGCCCCCGCGACGTGAAGCCGACCCCGACCGGGCGGATCATCGTCGAGGCGGCGAACGGCAAGATGCCGGCCTTCGTCGATACGGGCCTCAACCTCGCCCATGTCGACGACGTGGCGAAGGGCCATCTCCTCGCCCTGCACCGGGGCCGCATCGGCGAGCGCTACATCCTCGGTGGCGAGGACGTGCTCCTGTCGCGCATGCTCGCCGACATCGCCGGCCTCGTCGGGCGCAAGCCCCCGACCGTGCGGCTGCCGCGGGCCGCGGTCTATCCGGTGGCGTTCGTGTCCGAGCTCGCCGCGCGGATCACCGGCAAGGCACCGCTCGCCACGATCGACGGCATCCGGATGTCGCGCTACCGCATGTTCTTCTCCGACGCCAAGGCGCGGGCCGAGCTCGGCTACGCGGCCCGGCCCTACCGCGACGGCCTGTCCGACGCCGTCGCCTGGTTCCGTCAGGCGGGATACATCCGATGACCACCGTCACCGAGGCGCGCTCCGGCAAGGGGCACCGCGACGAGAACTTTCCGGTCGCCTCGCACCTGATCCATCCGCGCCACCGCGGCCCGATCCTGGACTTCTACTACTACGTCCGGGCTGGTGACGACGTCGCCGACAATGCCGGCCTGTCGCCCGAGCGCAAGATCGCGCTCCTCGATCGTCTCGCCGACGCGCTGACCGGCAAGGGGCCCGACGATCCCGAAGCCGCCCCCTTGCGCCGCTCGCTCGCCGAGCGCGGGCTGCCGCCGCGCCACGCCCTCGAACTGCTCGACGCGTTCCGGATGGACGCGCACAAGACACGCTACGAGACCTGGGACGAGCTCGCCCATTACTGCCGCTACTCGGCGGTGCCGGTCGGCCGCTTCGTCCTCGACGTGCATGGCGAGGATCCGGGCCGCACCTGGCCGACATCGGACGCGATCTGTACCGCCCTGCAGGTGATCAACCACCTCCAGGATTGCGCCAAGGATTTTCGGAGTGTCGACCGGGTCTACCTGCCGCGGGAGACCCTCGAGAAGCACGGGGCCCGGATCGAGGATCTGGGGCTTGCGCGCGCCACGCCGGCGCTCCGCGCCGTGATCGCGGATCTGGCGCAACGCTGCCTCGACCTCCTCGAGGAAGGACGCGCCCTGCCCGACCTCATCGACGACACCCGGCTCGCCATGGAGATCGCGGCCATCCATCGCCTGGCGGTGCTGCTCGCCCGCGGCCTGCTGGTCCGCGATCCGCTGAGCGAGAAGGTCCATCACGGCAAGGCCGCCTTCGCGCTCACCGCGCTCGGCGCCGCCGCCACCACGCTCGCCCGGCGGCCGTTCCGCCGCCATCTCCATCCGGCCCTGCGGGGAGCCCGCCCGTGACCGCCCTCGCCTCCCAGCCCGCGCCGCAGCTCCAGGCCTCCGAGGAAGCCCCGGCCCTGCCGGCCGCCGGCTCGTCGTTCTACACCGCCATGCGGCTGCTGCCGGCCGAGCAGCGCGACGCGATGTACGCGGTCTACGCCTTCTGCCGCGCGGTCGACGACGTGGCCGACGACGGCGGTGCCCGCGAGGTCCGCGCCGCCGAGCTCGACCGCTGGCGCGCCGACATCGATGCCCTCTATGCCGGCCGGCCGGTGCCGCGGACCCAACCCCTCGTGGGGCCGGTGCGGCAGTTCGGGCTGAAGCGCGAGGATTTCCAGGCGGTGATCGACGGCATGGCGATGGATGCCGAGGCCGACATCGTCGCGCCCGACTCCGCGACCCTCGACCTCTATTGCGACCGGGTGGCGAGCGCCGTCGGCCGGCTCTCCGTGCGGATCTTCGGCCTGCCGGAGGAGCCCGGCATCCGGCTCGCCCACCATCTCGGCCGGGCGCTGCAACTCACCAACATCCTGCGCGACATCGACGAGGATGCCGAGCGCGGCCGGCTCTACCTGCCGGCCGAGCCGCTGGCGGCGATCGGGCTGTCGCACCCGACCCCGGAGAGCGCGCTGGCTCATCCGCGCCTCGGAGAGGTCTGCGCCCGGCTCCTCGACGAGGCGCAAGGGCATTACGATGCGTCCTGGGCGATCATGAACGGTCAGTCGCGCCGTGCCACCAAGGCGCCCCGCATCATGGGGGCGGCCTACCACCTGATCCTCGTCGGCCTGCGCAAGCGCGGCTGGGCGGCACCCCGTGCGCGGGTAAAGCCCGGCAAGCTCGCGCTGATCGGCGTCCTCCTGCGCCACGCGATCGTCTGATGGGTACGATCCATGTCCTCGGCGCCGGTCTCGCCGGCCTCTCCGCGGCCCTCAGGCTCGCCAAGGCCGGCCGGCGCGTCGTGGTGCACGAGGCGGCCAAACAGGCTGGCGGGCGCTGCCGCTCCTACTTCGATCCGGCTCTCGGGCTGACGATCGACAACGGCAACCACCTGCTGCTCTCGGGCAATCGCGACGCCCTCGACTTTTTGAAGCTCGCCGGTGCGCCGGACGGCGTGCTGGCCGGGCCTGACGAGGCCGCCTTCGCCTTCGCCGACCTCGCGACGGCCGAGCGCTGGACCCTGCGCCCCAATGCCGGGCGCCTGCCCTGGTGGGTGCTCGATGCCCGTCGCCGGGTGCCGGGCAGCCGCGCCCGCGATTACCTCGCGCCCCTTGGCATCTTTCGCGGAGCCGCCAAGGCCGCCACGATCGGCGAGAGCATGGCGTGCGAGGGGCTGCTGTGGGACCGGCTCTGGCACCCGGTTCTGCTCGCCGCGCTCAATACCGAGCCGCAGGAGAGCGATGCGGGGCTTGCCGCCACCATCCTGCGCGAGACGCTGGGAGCCGGCGGCCGGGCCTGCCGGCCGCTCATCGCCGTCGAGGGTCTGTCGGCGGCCTTCGTCGATCCCGCACTGACAGCTCTGGCGCATGCCGGTGCCGAGGTGCGCTTCGGCCGTCGCCTGCGGGCACTCGGGATCGAGGGCGGGCGGCTCACCCGGCTCGACTTCTCGGACGGGCCGGAACACCTCGGGCCCGACGACGCGGCGGTGCTGGCCCTGCCGGCCTGGGTCGCCGCCGACCTGATGCCGGGTCTGAGCGTGCCGCAGAGTCACCGCTCGATCGTCAACGCGCATTTCGCGCTGGCCCCGAAGCCGGGGGCACCGCTGCTGCTGGGCGTCGTCGGCGGCGTCACCGAGTGGCTGTTCTCCTACCCCGACCGGCTCTCGGTGACGATCAGCGGCGCCGACCGCCTGCTCGACGTCCCGCGCGAGGAACTGGCCCGCACGATCTGGGACGAGGTCTCGCGGCTCTCGGGGTACGCCGGCGAGCCGCTGCCGCGCTGGCAGATCGTCAAGGAGAAGCGCGCCACCTTCGCGGCGACGCCGGCGGAAGCCGCGCGCCGCCCGGGTGCGCGCACGCACATCGAGAACCTGGCGCTCGCCGGAGACTGGACCGCGACCGGGCTGCCCTCGACCATCGAGGGGGCGATCCGGTCCGGTGCGACGGCGGCGCAGGTTCTGACGGGAGCCGGCGCCGGTAACCGTGTCAACGCTGCGTTGCGTGGAGCGGCTTGACGCCGGGGGCCTGTTTCGGGAACAGCGTGGGCCTGCGCGGCGTTTTGTGCGCTGCGAAAACATATCGGGATGGCATCATGGGCGGCGGGGCGGAGCCGCCCTCCCTAGAGGAAGGCAAGGATACCGTGGGCAAGGTCGAGACGCTGCAACGCAAGAGCACGCAGGACATCACCCTCGACGAGGTCGAGCGGCGGGTCTCGGCCGCGTCCCGGGCCTTGACGCAGATGGCCCATGCCGACGGGCATTGGTGCTTCGAGCTCGAGGCGGACGCCACCATCCCGTCCGAGTACATCCTCTACCACCAGTTCCGCGGCTCCGAGCCCGGGCGGGAGCTGGAGGAGAAGATCGCCGTCTACCTGCGCCGCACGCAGAGCGGGCTGCATCACGGCTGGTCCCTGGTCCATGAGGGGCCGCTCGACATCAGCGCGTCCGTCAAGGCGTACTTCGCCCTCAAGATGATCGGCGATTCCCCCGATGCGCCGCACATGCGCCGGGCCCGGGACGCGATCCTGCAGCGCGGCGGCGCGGCGCATGCCAACGTCTTCACCCGCACGCTGCTCGCCCTCTACGGCGAGGTGCCGTGGAACGCCGTGCCGGTGATGCCGGTCGAGGTGATGCTGCTGCCGCGGTGGTTCCCGTTCCACCTCGACAAGGTGTCGTACTGGGCCCGCACCGTGATGGTGCCGCTCTTCGTGCTCCAGGCCAAGAAGCCGCGGGCCAAGAACCCGCGTGGCATCGGCGTGCGCGAATTGTTCACCCAGGATCCCGAGCGGATCCGGCGGTGGCCCTCCGGCGCCCAGGAATCCTCGCCCTGGCGCCCGGTCTTCGCGGTCATCGACGACGTCCTGCGGGTGGTCGAACCCCTGTTTCCCAAAAAGCCCCGGGCCCGCGCGATGGACAAGGCGGTGGCCTTCGTCAGCGAGCGCCTGAACGGCGAGGACGGCCTCGGAGCCATCTTTCCGGCCATCGCCAATTCAGTGCTGATGTACGAGGCGCTGGGCTATCCGGAGGACCATCCCCTGGTGGTCACGGCGCGCTCGGCGGTGGAGAAGCTCGTCACCGTCAAGGAGCACGAGGCCTACGTCCAGCCCTGCCTGTCGCCGGTCTGGGACACGGCGCTCGCCGCCCACGCCCTGATGGAGGCCGGCGGGCCGGAGAACGAGCGCCAGGCCCGTGCCGCCCTCGAATGGTTGAAGCCGCTCCAGGTGCTCGACATCAAGGGCGACTGGGCGGCCCGCAAGCCGGACGTGCGCCCGGGCGGCTGGGCGTTCCAGTACAACAACGCGCATTATCCCGATCTCGACGACACCGCCGTGGTGGCGATGGCGATGGACCGGGCGCAGACCCGCCTCGGCCCCGGCGAGGGCGGCTCGGACTACACGCAGTCGATCGCCCGCGCCCGGGAATGGATCGAGGGCCTGCAGAGCCGCGACGGGGGCTTCGCGGCGTTCGATGCCGACAACACCTACCACTACCTCAACTATATCCCGTTCTCCGACCACGGCGCGCTGCTCGACCCGCCGACCGCCGACGTCACCGCCCGCTGCATCTCGATGCTGGCCCAGCTCGGCGAGACCAAGGAGACGAGCGCGCCCCTGGCCCGGGCCGTCGACTACCTGCTCGCCGACCAGGAGGAGGACGGCAGCTGGTACGGCCGCTGGGGCATGAACTACATCTACGGCACGTGGTCGGCGCTCTGCGCGCTGAACGCCGCCGGCCATGACCCGGCTTCCGCACCGGTCCGCAAGGCCGTCGACTGGCTGGTCTCGATCCAGAACCCCGATGGCGGCTGGGGCGAGGACGCGACGAGCTACAAGCTCGAATATCGCGGCTACGAGCGCGCCGGCAGCACCGCCTCCCAGACCGCCTGGGCCCTGATCGCCCTGATGGCGGCCGGCGAGGCCGACCATCCGGCGGTCGCCCGCGGCGTCAACTATCTCGCCCGCACGCAAGGGGCGGACGGGCTGTGGGGCGAGGAGTTCTACACCGGCACCGGCTTCCCGCGGGTGTTCTATTTGCGCTATCACGGCTACGCGAAGTTCTTCCCGCTCTGGGCGCTGGCGCGCTACCGCAATCTCCAGCGGGGCAACAGCCGTAGGGTCGCGGTCGGGATGTAGCGCCGCAGGGCGGCGACGCCCGCGGCGCAAGCGCACCCGCCCGGAACGACCGCCCCGCTCGGGCATTCACGGGCCGGAGCCCTGCGATGACCCTCTACAGCTACCACATCTCCCACGAGCAGTGCCCGCCCCGGGCGCTGCTCGCGCTCGCCCAGCGGGCCGAGCAGGCCGGCTTCGACGGGGCCTTCTCCTCCGACCACCTCCAACCCTGGTCGCCGAGCCAGGGCGAATCCGGTTTCGCCTGGGCCTGGCTCGGCGCGGCCCTCCAGGCCACCGAGCGGCTGACCTTCGGCATCATCTCGGTGCCGGGCGGCTGGCGCTATCATCCGGTGGTGCTGGCCCAGGCCGTGGCGACCCTCGGGCAGATGTTCCCCGGCCGGGTGCCGTGGGTGGCGCTCGGCAGCGGCCAGGCGATGAACGAGCGCGCCACCGGCGGTCCCTGGCCCGACAAGGCCGAGCGCAACGCCCGCCTGCGCGAGGGCGCCGAGATCATGCGGGCCTTGCTCGCCGGCGAGACCGTGACCCAGCGCGGCCGCCTGACGGCCGTCGACGCCAAGGTCTGGTCGCTGCCCGAGACCCCGACCCGCCTCGTGGGGGCGGCCACCAGCGTCGAGACCGCCGCTTGGCTCGGCACCTGGGCCGACGGGCTCCTCACGGTCGGGACGAGTCCGGAGGTCCTGGGGCCGATCGTCGACGCCTTCCGGGAGAATGGCGGCGCCGACAAGCCGGTCTTCCTCAAGATGGACTTGAGCTACGCCCCCGACCCGGCCGAGGCCCTGCACCAGGCCCATGCCGAGTGGCGCTTCAACGCCCTGCCGGCCTCGGTCGCCTGGGAACTGCCCCGCCCCGCCGATTTCGAGGCCGCCGCGCGCCATCTGCGGCCGGAAGACATGCACGAGACGGTGCTGATCTCTCACGATCTGCCGGCGCTGACCGAGCGCATCGCGGCCTGCGCGGCGCTCGGCTTCGACAGCATCGACCTGCATCAGGTCGGCGGGAGCCAGCCCGCCTTCATCGACGCCTTCGGCGAGCGGGTCCTGCCGGCCCTGCACGGCCGCAAGGCACCGGTGATCGAGTTCGATCCGTTCGGGCGCAAGCCCGCAGCGCGAGCCGGGTAGCGCCGGAATTTTCTGGCCGAAACGCGAAAAGGCGCCCGACCGGCCGGTCGGGCGCCTCGTTCCGTCGTGCTCGCCGGATCAGTAGCCGTAGTAGAAGCGCCGCGGACCGTCATACGGGCGGCGCCAGTACGGCCGCGGGCCGTAATAGTAGGGACGCGGCCCATAGACCGGCCGGGGTCCGTAGAACGGGCGGCAATAGCCGAAGCGGTTCGGGACGAAGCCGGGGCCGCAGCCACCGGCCACTGTCGTCACGGCCGTTTCCGGCGCGAGCGAGTCCGCCGCGCCGAGGCCGATCGGGCCGGCCTGCGCCGCCGACGCGAGAACCAGGCCGCCCGCAACGAGGCCGGCCATCCCGAGCACCTTGACGTGCATCATCGTGGGATCTCTCCTTCAGGACGGGAGCGACCGCGAGGACCGCCCCGACGCCTGCAGGATAAGAGCTAACGACCTGAACGCAGGCTGAGCGAGCCGGTCGGCTCCCGCTCATCGGGATGGGCGACCGATCCGTCGGTCCGTCCCACCCGCGCCCCGACCTCACGGACCCGCGGGGCTCGCGTCTATCTGGCCCCGCCGCGGCCGCGCCGGTTCTGGCCGAGGCCCGAGGTCTTGGCGAGCTCGGAGCGCTGGGCGGCGTAGTTGGCAGCGACCATGGGATAGTCCGACGGCAGGCCCCATTTCTGGCGGTACTGCTCGGGGGTGAGCCCGCGGCCCGACAGGTGGCGTTTCAGCGTCTTGTAGGGCTTGCCGTCCTCGAGGCTGATGATGTGATCGGGCGTGACCGTCTTGCGGATCGGCACCGGCGGCGTCGCCTTCTCGGGCTCCGGCGCCTGCGGCGTACCGAGCTGGTTCAGCGATGCATGGACTGCCGCGATCAGTGCCGGCAGGTCTCCTACCGGAACCGAGTTGTTCGCCACGTAGGCCGATACGACGTCGGCGGCGAGCTCGATCAAATCGAGGGATCGGGGCGTATCGTCGTTGGTCATGGCCCACCGGATCGAAGTGACGACCTCAGGAGGCCACGTATTCACGCAAGCGTCAACCGTAGCAGATGTGAATGACAACAGATTTCGACGGTTGTGATACGAACCGGAAAAAGTATCGCACCCGACTTGCTGCGTCGCAGTTCACCGTCCGCGATCTGTCCCTGCCGGGGCGGCGCCGGGGCCACACCGGCACGGGATATCGCGCTAGCGCGTTGGTCCAGACGGTTTTTTGTCCGCGACGGTTTCCCCTCCGGGGGGAAATGCCCTAGCTGTTGCTGCATTGCGCCATCCGGCGCCCCGTTCCTGTCAGCACGATCCCAAGACATCCCATGACCGACAAGAACCGCCGCCTCCTGGTCGCCGGCCTCGGCTCGACGCTGCTCGCGGGCGCGTGGACGCGTCCCGCTCTCGCCTGGACGGATCAGGATTTCGCGCCCGCCCGGCGCCGGCGCTCCCGCGATCCCGTCCCGGCGGATGACGGCGCGTTCTACGACACGCGCGGCCAGGCCGCCGATCCGTACTACCGGGGCGAGCCCGCCCCGGTCGAGACGCCGGAGGAGGATTCGTTCTGGGGCGGTCCGCGGCGCCAGGTGGCGCCGCCGCAAGGCGCCGTCGACCCCAACGCCGCGGTGGTGGTCGATGACGGCCCGATCGACTACGCCCGCGCCTACGCGGCGCTCGACACCGAGCCGTTCCCGGTGCAGGCCTTCCGGTGGCGGCGTGCGAACCCGTCCTTCCTGCGCCAGGAGGTCGCCTATGGCGGCCGCTACGCGCCGGGCACGATCGTGGTCGATCCGCGGGCGCACCACCTCTACCTGGTCCAGGAGGGTGGCCGGGCCCGCCGCTACGGCGTCGGCGTCGGCCGCCAGGGCTTCGCCTGGAACGGGGCGGCCACCATCAACTCCAAGCAGGCCTGGCCGGACTGGTACCCGCCCAAGGAGATGATCGCCCGCCAGCCGGCGCTCGCCCGCAGCGTGTCGAAGCTCCAGAGCGGGCTCGGCGTGCCGGGTGGCCCGCGCAACCCGCTCGGCGCCCGCGCCCTGTACCTGTGGCAGAACAACAAGGACACGCTCTACCGCATCCACGGCACGACCGAGCCGGAGAGCATCGGCCGCAGCGTATCGTCCGGCTGCATCCGGATGATCAACCAGGACGCGATCGACCTCTACGCCCGCGTGCCGGTGGGCGCTCAGGTGGTGGTGCTGAGCTGACGAACCGGCGGAAAGCCGCGCGAACACCCGTTTCCTGCATGGCGGTCCGGGCGGCGGCCCGCCGGTTCCGGATGCGGGACTCTACTCCGACGGCCGGACCTTGGGACTCGGGACCGCCTGCGCGGTCGCCGGGGCTGCGAGGATCGCCTTGACCGCCGGGAGAGCGGCGGCGGCCGCGACGAGGCCGGCGTTGCGGCGCACATAGAGGCCCCAGACGGTGACGATCAGCGTCACCAGGGCGCCGGTCAGGGTGGTGGCCGTGTCGGCGTCGAGCCAGCCGCACCCGACGGCGATGCCGCCGGCGAATTGCAGCAGGGTGCGCAGCAGCGTGGTGAGTTGTTCCTGGTTCATGGCGCTCTCGCTGTGACGGGGATTCGTGGGGCTCAGGCCGCGACACGCCGGCCGCAGGCGGGACAGGCGGCCGGGACGTCTCCGTCCGGGGCGGCGTGGAGCGCGAGCGCGGCGGCGCGAACCTCCTCGACCCGCCGGCCCCAGCCGCGGCCGAACCGCGGCCAGGTCGACAGGGCCCGCAGGAAGGCCAGCCGCCCGTCGCTCAAGGCGTTCACCAGCCCCGGCACGTCCCGGCCGGCGAGCGCCGCCAGCGTCACCGGCCCGAGCAGCCCGTCGTCAGCGGTGCCCAAGGCGCGCTGCAGCCCGATCACCGCGCGCTTCGGGCCGCTGTTCACCGCGAAGTCGAACAGCGCGTAATCCAGACCCGCCGGCCGGGACGTGCCGGGGCTGGTGAACGCCTTGAGCGACGGGCGGCTGGCCTTCCTGCGGGCCCTGTCGACCTGGCCG
>NZ_JTHF01000076.1 GCF_001043895.1 Methylobacterium indicum | reverse complement strand
GTTGCGCTTCGTCACCGGCGCGCGGCTCCTCTCCGGCATCCTGCCGCCCGCGGGCGCCGGTGACGAAGCGCAACTGGCGGGCGGCGTCGCGGCTGCGGTCGAGGAAGTCCTCGTAGTCGCGGGGCTGGCCGAGGCCGGTGCGGAACTGCCCGGCCAGCGCCCCGGCCTCGGTCACCGGGGCGACGAAGGCCGGGTCGATCACCGCGTCGAGGACGTGCGGGCTGAACGCCACGGTGTCGGCGAGCCGCGGCACGGTGCCGAGGAGGTCGGCGAAGAGCAGCCGCAACCGCTCGTGCGAGCGCAGGATGGTCAGGAGCTCGACGGCGGCCGGCATCCGCCCGAAGGCGCGGTCGAGGGCGGCGAGCGCCCCGTCGGGGTCGGCGGTCCCTGAGAGCGCCTGGATCAGGGGCGGGACCAGATCGGTCAGCACCTCGCGGGCGCGCGGGCTCGTCACCGCCGGCCGGCGGCCGAAATGCCAGCCCCGCACCGTCTCGGTCGCCCGCTCCGGCGCCCGGAAGCCGAGGCGGCGCAGGGTGGCGAGCGTCTCGGGGTCGTCCTCGACCCCGGTGAAGACGAGGTCGCCGACCTCCGCCGCCAAGTCCGGCTCGGCCTCGAACAGGAGCGCGTAATGGCCCTGCACCCGCCGCGCCTCGGCGGTGAGTGCCGCGCCGAACGCGGTCTCGTCGGCGTAGCCGAGGAAGCGGGCGAAGCGCGCGAGCTTGCCCGGATCCTCGGGCAGGCGCTGGGTCTGCTCGTCGGCCACCATCTGCAGCCGGTGCTCGACGGTGCGCAGGAAGCGGTAGGCCTCTCCCAGCTCGTCGCGGGCCTCCGGGGTGATCCAGCCCTCGTCGTGCAGCGCTCCCAGCATCTCCAGGGTGCGGCGACCGCGCAGCGACGGGCGCCTCCCGCCGAAGACGAGCTGCTGGGTCTGGACGAAGAACTCGACCTCGCGGATGCCGCCGCGCCCGAGCTTGATGTCGTGGCCCGCCACCGCGACGGCGCCGTGGCCGCGCACGGCGTGGATCTGCCGCTTCATCGCGTGGACGTCGGCGATCGAGGCGAAGTCGAAGTACTTGCGCCAGACGAAGGGCCGCAGCTCGGCGAGGAACTTGTCCGCCAGCGGCCGGTCGCCGGCCACCGGCCGCGCCTTGATGAAGGCCGCGCGTTCCCAGTTCTGCCCGACCGTCTCGTAGTAGGTGTAGGCCGACGGCAGCGACAGGGCGGTCGGGGTCGAGCCGGGATCGGGCCGCAGGCGGTAATCGACCCGGTGGACGTAGCCGTCGGCGGTGCGCTCCTGCAGGAGCTTGGCCACGGCCTGCGCGATCCGGGTGAAGAACGGCGTCGCCTCGACGCCGGCGCGCAACGGCGCGGTCTCGGGATCGAACAGCACGATCAGGTCGACGTCGCTCGAGTAGTTCAGCTCGCCGGCCCCGAGCTTGCCCATGCCGAGCACGATCAGCCCCGACCCCTCCTGGGGCTTCGACGGATCGGGCGGCAGGAACCGGCCGGTGCCGGCGGCCTGGACCAGGGCCGCGTCGACCGCGGCGCCCACCGAGGCGTCGGCGAAATCCGACAAGGCCGCCGTCACCTGCTCCAGCGACCAGACCCCGCCGATATCGGCGAGGGCCACCAGGAGCGCGTGGGCGGCGCGGTTGCGGCGCAGCCGCCCGGCGACGTCGCCGCCGGCGAGACCGGCTTCGCGCTGGTCGGCCAGGATCGCGGCGTTCGAATCGTCCGGGGACCGCTCCAGGAGCCCGGCGAGGCGGGCGGGATCGCGGGCGGCGAGACCCCAGAGGAAGGGCGAGTGGTCGGCGAGCCCGAGGAGGAGGTCGCGGGTCGGGCCGTCCTCGCCGATGAGGGGTGCGAGGTCGGGTGCCGCGCCCAGGAGATCGGCGAGGCGCGAGCGGGCGCGCTCCGGCTCGGCGAGGCGGGGCGCCTGCGCGAGGCGGGCGGCGAGCGGCCCGGTCACGCCGTCGTCTCCCGCGGAGGTTGGACCTCCCGCGGGGCCAGCGCCGGCATGCGCAGCACGGCCCGCAGGCCGGGCGCGGCGTCCTCCAGCGCGAAGGTGCCCTGGTGCAGGCGCGCCACCGCGTTGACGAGGCTGAGGCCGAGCCCGAAGCCCGGCCGGGTGCGGGCGGTCTCGAGGCGCACGAAGCGCTCCAGCACCCGGCCGCGATCGGCCTCGGGGATTCCCTCGCCCTGGTCCGCGACGGTGAGCACCACGGTCCCGTCCTCGCGCCGGGCGGTCACGCGGACCACCGGCTGGCTCGCCGGATCGGGCGTTGTCTGTCCGTATTTCAGGGCATTGTCGATCAGGTTCGCCATCGCCTGTCCGATCAGCTCGCGGCTCCCGTGCAGGAGGAGACCGTCCTCGATCTCCGCCCGCAACCCGACGCCGCGCTCCTCCGCCACCGCTTCGTACAGCTCCGCGACCTCGAGCGCGACCGCCCCGGCATCGAAATCCGCCAGCCCCTCGCGGGCGTTGCCGGCCTCCAGCCGGGCGATCATCAGGAGGGCGTTGAACACCCGGATCAGGTTGTCGCTCTCCTCGATGTTGGCTTCCAGCGCCGCCCGCAGGGCGTCCGGGTCGTTGCCCTCGCGCAAGGCCGCATCGGCCTTGTTGCGCAGGCGGGTCAGCGGGGTCTTGAGGTCGTGGGCGATGTTGTCCGAGACCTCCCGCATGCCGCGCATCAATTCGCCGATGCGGTCGAGCATGGCGTTGAGGTTGCTCGCCAGCCGGTCGAGCTCGTCGCCGGTGCCGGCGAGGGTGAGCCGCCCGTCGAGGTCGCCCGCCATGATGCCGCGGGTGATCTCGGTCATGTGGTCGACGCGCTTGAGCACCCGCTGGGCGATGAACCAGCTGCCGAGGAAGCCGAGGCCCACCACCAGCATCAGCGACCAGGCGAAGGCCCGCCCGATCACCGCCCTCAGGCGGTCGCGCTCCTCGACGTCGCGGCCGACGAGGAGGCGGAAGCCTCCCGGCAGCGTGAAGATGCGCACGATCGCCCGGTGGTCGAGGCGGTCGCCGTCGCCGACGCGGCTATAGGCGGTCTCGGTCTGGCCGGGTTCGGCGAGCACCCCGGGCGGCAGGGTCTCGACGTTGCCGACGACGTGCTCGCCCGCCGGCGTGGTCACGAGGTAGAGCGAGGCGCCGGGCTCGCGCGAGCGGCGCTCGACCACGCTGACGAGGCGGCGGATGCCGCCCGCGGCGTATTGGTCGGACAGGCCGTTGATCTCGGCCTCGATGGTCGAGACGATCTGGTCGTCGAGGACGCGCCGCGCGTTCCAGGCGACGTAGCCGAGGGCGAAGAACGCGAAGGCGGCGAAGACCAGGAGATAGGCGAGCGACAGCTTGAAGGCGGTGGTGCGAAACAGCGTGCCGAGGCGCGCCAGCACGCCGTCCGGTGCCGCCACACCCGGAAGGCTCGGCGTTACCGACGGGGTCGTGGTCCGGGCGCTCACGCCTCGCCGCCGGCGCGGACCATGTAGCCCGCCCCCCGCACGGTGTGGATCATCGGCCGCTCGAAGCCCTTGTCGACCTTGGCGCGCAGGCGCGAGACGTGGACGTCGATGACGTTGGTCTGCGGGTCGAAATGGTAGTCCCAGACGTGCTCGAGCAGCATCGTGCGGGTGACGACCTGGCCGGCATGGCGCATCAGGTATTCGAGCAGGCGGAATTCCCGCGGCTGGAGCGGGATCTCCTGGCCGGCCCGGGTCACCCGGTGCGACAGCCGGTCGAGTTCGAGGTCGCCGACGCGGTAGCTCGTCGCCTCGGCGCCCGCATTGCCGCCGCGGCGGCGGGCCAGGACCTCGATCCGGGCCATCAGCTCGGAGAAGGCGTAGGGCTTGGGCAGGTAGTCGTCGCCGCCGGCCTTGAGGCCCTTCACCCGGTCGTCGACCTGGCCGAGCGCCGAGAGGATCAGCACCGGGGTCTCGACGCCCTGCTCGCGCAGGGAGCGGATCAGCGACAGGCCGTCGAGCTTCGGCAGCATCCGGTCGACCACCAGCACGTCGTAGGCGCCCTCGCGGGCGAGCGCGTAGCCGTCGAGCCCGTCATCGGCGGTGTCGGCGACGTGCCCGGCCTCGCGAAAAGCCTTGGAGAGGTAGCTGGACGCCTCGCGGTCGTCCTCGATGATCAGGAGGCGCATGTCGGACATTCTAGGGCAGTTCCCGGGCGCGCGGGAGAGCGTCCCGCGCCGGGATCCTGGCGCCTTGGACCCGAGGCGGTCCCCGTCCCGACGCGCCGCACCGGGGGAGGAGGCCGGTACGGCACGTCGGGCGTCGCCGCTGGGAGTCGGCAGGCCGAGCCGGGGGACTCGGCCTGCCGTGGCGCAAAACGCCGGGTCGTCTGGGGGGCGATGATGGTGACCCGGCGCCTCGGCCCTCGGGGCCTGCGGCGCGTCGGCGCCCCGGGGGTGGGAGGCGCCGCCGCGTCCGGCGACCATGCCGTTCTAGGCCTCCCCGTCTTACGCCCGTGTCTCCGCCCCATGAACTCTGCGTAATCTCGGCCGCGGGCGGGGCCGTGGCCCCGCCCGCGACGGGAGCGCGTCAGACCACCGGCGGCGCGGTCGCGGCGGCGTCGGGGGCCGGGGACTTGGTGCCCGAGACGAGCGGCCCGTCGCCGTGGATCAGGGTCATCACCAGGGCGACGACGGCGAGCACGGCCGCCACCACCGCCGGCACCAGGAAGGCGTTCTCGCCGAAGGCGGCGTGCAGCAGGCCGCCGGAGATCGCCCCCAGCGTCAGCGCGGCCCAGAGCGGCGCCTGGATCCAGAACGACGGCGAGGGATGGCCGAGCAGCAGGTTGGCAAGCCCGGTCCCGAAGCGCACCACCGCGCCGGTGACGTAGGTGAGCGCCAGGCTGCGTCCCTCCTCGTCCTGCAGCACGGCGTTCTGCATGCCGAGGGCCAGCACGATCGGGTAGGCATGGAGCGGGAACTCGAACGGCCCGCGCGGCATCAGCAGGCCGGCGGCGAGGAGGAGCGCCTGCAGCGTCAGCAGCACCGCGAGGCGCCAGTAGCCGACCGCGGCGGCGAGCAGCGTGCCGATGAACGCCCCGAAGCAGAACAGCGCGATGGTGCTGCCGACCCGGGTGACGTTGCCCCAGTCGCCCAGGCTGACCGCGACGCCGAAGCGGGTGGTGTTGCCGCTCATGAAGGACATGAACAGCTGCGAGAATTCGAGGAACCCGATCGCGTCCGCGCAGCCGGCCAGGGCCGACAGGGCCAGCGCGAACGGTACCCGCGTGCTCGCGGCGGCCGGAAAGGCCTTGGTTTCCTTCTCTGCCATTCACCCCTTCTCCCTGTGCTGCCCTCGGGGCAGATCTATTGCCGATGCGGAACCGTGCCGGAGCGGAACGGTTCCGTTGCACCGCATCAAACGGAGCGCGAGACAGTCGGGGTGTGCGGATTCTCACATCGGATGCCGCGCCCGCCAGCGTCCAACCGGCTGGGACAGGCGGCTTTTTCGCACGATCGGAGCGAGACCAGGGGCGCGGCGGCGGGCGACGCCCGCTCAGTAGAGCCGGGTCCGGTAGGATTCCTCCATCAGTCGCTCGGCCTCGGTGACGCCGAGGGCGCCGGTCTGCTCGGCGAGGATGCGGCCGAGGCTCGGGACCGTGCCGCGGGGCACCTGCGCCGCCGGGTCCCAGAGCCGGGCGCGCATCACCGCCTTGCCGCAATGGAAGAACGCCTCGCGCACCGCGACGAGGAGCCCGGTGGTCGGTACCTTGCCCTGAGCGGCGAGCGGCGTCAGCAGGGCGGCGTCGGTGGTGATGCGGGCGGTGCCGTTCACCCGCAGGGTCTCGGTGACGCCGGGCACGAGGAAGATCAGGCCGATGCCCGGCGCCGCCAGCAGGTTGCCGAAGCTGTCGGCGCGGTTGTTGCCGCGCCGGTCCGGGATCAGCAGGGTGGCGTCGTCGAGGATCTGGACGAAGCCCGGGGCGTCGCCCCGCGGGCTGGCATCGGCGCGGCCCTCGGCATCGGCGGTGGCGACCACCAGGAACGGCGAGAGCGCGATAAAGGCGCGGGCATGCGGATCGAGCCGGGTCAGCACCTTGCCCTCGGCGAGGCGGCTGACCGGGCCCATGTGGTCGCGCAGCTCGTCCGCGTTGCGGATCCGCATCTCGGCCTGACTCTCGTCCATCCGGTCCTCCCGCTCGCGATCGTGTTCGCGGCCCGCCAAGCCTGAACCGGGCCAAGCCTGAACCGGGTCAAGCCTGAACCGGGCCAGCCTGAATTGAAGCCGACCCTGCGTCCCGTTGTCCGGCGCGTCCGCGTGCTCCGGCGCCGCCCTATCTCGTCCAGCGTGCGGCCTGCGGGCGATCGAGGCAAGGTTGCCGGCAGGGCGAGGATGTCTGCACGGCAAGGATGTCCGCACGGTTCGAGGCGAGGATCGGGGAAGCCATGAGACGTCCCGGCCATCCGCCGTTGAAAGGCGCTGCCCGCCTCGCCGTCGCGGCGTGCCTCGCCGCCCTCGCCCACCCGGCCGCCGCCGGTCTGACCCCGAAGGACCTCTCGGGCGTCGCCCTCGCGCCGCCGCCCGACGCGCGCGCGCCCCTCGACGCCGCCTTCACGAGTGCCGCCGACGGGCGGCGCCTGAGCCTCGGCGAGGCGATGAATGGCCGCCCCACCCTGCTGATGCCCCTCGACTATGCCTGCCGCAACGTCTGCGACCCGATGCTGGCGGTCGCCGGCGCGGCGCTCGCCGCCACCGGCCTCGAGCCCGGCACGGATTACCGGCTGGTGACCCTCGGCTTCAATCCGCGGGCCGAGGCGGACAAGGCCCGGACGATGGTGGCCGAGCAGCTCGGAAGCGGTCCCGTCCTGGATCGGGCCGTGGTGCTGGTCGGCGCGCCCGGCCCGGTCGCCGCGGTGACGCGAGCCCTGGGCTATGCCTACGCGTATGACCGGGACACCGATTCCTACGCCCACCCGGCCGGCGCCCTGGTGCTGGCCGGGGACGGCCGGGTCGCCCGCGCCCTCTCGCCCCTGGCGATGACCGCCCGCGACCTGCGCCTCGCCCTGGTCGAGGCCGGCGAGGGACGGGTCGGGAGCCTCTCCGACCGGCTGGTGCTGCTCTGCTACGGCTACGATCCCCAGACCGGCATCTACACGCCGCTGATCCGCCGCATCCTCACGGTGGCGGGTCTCGCGACCGTGCTGGCGATCGCCGGGCTGATCCTGTGGCTGCAACGCCGCGCCGGGCGGGCCCGTCCCCTCTGAAAAGGGGCAGCGGTCCGGCTGTGCGGCGGGCCGCCGGCGGTGCAGAGTGCGGCGCCGGGCACCGAATCGCCCGGACGAGGACGAGGACGCGGCCCGCGGGGCCGCGAGCGAACGGAACCGAGCGACAGGATGACAGCCCCCCTCGTGATCACGGTGGCGCCCAACGGCGCCCGCCGCACCAAGGCCGACCACCCCGCCCTGCCGATCGAGCCGCGGGAGATCGGCCTGGAGGCGGCGCGCTGCCGCGAGGCCGGCGCGGCGATGATCCACCTGCACGTCCGCGACGCCGAGAACCGCCACACCCTCGATCTCGACCGCTACCGGGCGGCGCTGGCGGCGGTGCGCCGCGAGGCGGGGCCGGAGATGATCTGCCAGGTGACCACCGAGGCGGTCGGCCTCTACAGCCCGGCCGAGCAGATGGCGGCGATGCGGGCGCTCAAGCCCGAGGCGTTCTCGGTCGCCCTGCGCGAGCTCTTCGCCGAGCCGGAGGACGAGGCGGCGGCGGCGGCCTTCCTGGCCGAGCAGGCCCGGGCCGGCGTGCTGGTCCAGCACATCCTGTACGATGCCGGCGACGTCACCCGCTTCCAGGGGCTGGCCGCCCGGGGGCTGATTCCGCTCGAGCGGGCGAGCGCCCTGTTCGTGCTCGGCCGCTACGCGGTGGGCCAGCGCTCGGACCCCGCCGACCTGCTGCCGTTCCTCGCCGCCTGGACCTCCGAGCACCGCCTCGACCTGCCCTGGGCGCTCTGCGCCTTCGGTCCCCGGGAGGCGGCCTGCCTCGTCGCGGCGGCGACGCTCGGCGGGCATGCCCGGGTCGGATTCGAGAACAACCTCTGGCGTCCCGACGGCCGCCCGGCCACCAGCAACGCCGCGCAGGTGGCGGATCTCGCCGGCCTCGCCCGCGCCCTCGGGATCGAGGTCGCGACGGGGGCGCAGGCCCGGGCGCTGTTCTCCGGCGAGGCGTGACCGTCCGGGCGCCTTCCGGCGGCCCGGCGCCGGGCCGCCGGATTACTGGCTGACGGCTGTCGCCGCCGGCTCGGGGGTCGCGGCGGCGGTCTGCGGCACCGGGGGCGCGGGCTTGCGCAGGACGAAGTGGCGGAACTCCACCGGGCGACGCGGCGGCATCGGCGTCGCGGGCTTGGCGTCCTCCGCCGGAGCTGCTGCCGGCTCGAGGGCGGCCACCGTGGTCGTCGCGGGCGCCGGGGCCGGCGCCGCCTGGCCGGGGGCTGCGGCCGCGAGGCTGATCGTCTGGCCGGAGGTCGGGAAGGGCGGGGTGGCGGCGGCGTTGCCGGCATAGGCCAGGGCGGCGCCCTGGACCGGCTCGGGGGCGGCGTGGAAGGCCAGTGAGGCGGGGCGGACCGGCGGCAGCGGCACCTTGACGACCGGCTCGGGCAGGTCCGGCAGCTGGTATTGCGAGGGCGCCTGCGCCTGGGCCGTCGTCGGCTGGAACGCCGCCGAGGCGACCTGCTGGGGGGCGGTGGTGGGCGGCGGCAGGACGTATTGCGTCGTCGAGCCGGTCGGGGCGAGCGCGGTCGAGAGGGCGGCGACCGACGGGTCGGCGGAGGCGGTGGCGGTCGTGGCCGCCGGCCGGCCGCCGAACACGTTCGAGAGGAATTTTCCGAGGGGATTGGCCGGCGCGGAGACCTCGCGGACCGGCGGCGCCTCGAGCTCGGCCACGTCGGTGCGGATGCCGGCGCGCTTGGCGGCGTAGTAGTAGCCGCGGGCGTAGTAGCTGTAGGCCTGGGCCTCGTTGCCGTGGGCGGTCTTGTAGGCGCCGGCGAGGTAGGCGACGCCGTAGGTCAGGTTGATCTTGGCGTCGAGCAGGCCGGAGGCCGGGCCGCTATAGCCCAGCGCCCGCGCGGTGCCGTGCTTGATCTGCATCAGGCCCATCGCGCCGCCGCGGCCGACCGCGCGGGGATTGTAGCCGCTCTCCCGCTTCACCACCCGGTGGATGAAGCTCGCCGGAACACCGTTGGCCTTGGCATGCGCCTCGATCAGCGCGTCGATGTTGTCGCGAACGGGGCTCACCTGGGCCAAAGCCGGGAGCGGCGTCGCGACGGCGACGGCGACGAAGAGGTGCTTGCGCATGCAGGACCTGCTGGAGGGAGCCGGTGCGCTGCCGCACCGACGGGAAGGCTCATCCTGCTCCGTTTCAAATGCGGCGGGAAAGAGACTTGGCCGTTCCGAGGCCGAACTTGGCCGTTAACTCCACCGGAAAACGGCGGAGTTTCGCGGTGCGGTGTGGCACGGCAGGCACAGGATCGGCGTCTTTTGCGCGCCCGTGGAACGCCGGACCAACGTCAGCCGGGCGGCGCTGAGGCCGAATCGGCCGCCCGGCTGACGTTGGTCCGGCGTTCCACGGGCGCGCAAAAGACGCCGATCCTGTGCCTGCCGTGCCACACCGCACCGCGAAACTCCGCCGTTTTCCGGG
>NZ_JTHF01000075.1 GCF_001043895.1 Methylobacterium indicum | reverse complement strand
CGGGCCGGCCGGCCCGGGCCGAGCGGGAATCGGGGACAGCATGAGCGTGGTGGATTTCGCGCGGTTCGTGGACGAGCTCGCCACCCAGTCGGGCCAGGCCATCCTGCCCTTCTTCCGCGCCGCCTTCGCCACCGAGGACAAGGCCGCGGGCCACGCCGCCTTCGACCCGGTCACCGAGGCCGACCGGGCCGGCGAGGCGGTGATGCGCCGGCTGATCAAGCGCAGCTTCCCCGACCACGGCATCCTCGGCGAGGAATTCGGCACCGAGAATCCGGATGCGGAATACGTCTGGGTGCTCGACCCCATCGACGGCACCCGCGCCTTCATCGCCGGCCTGCCGACCTGGGGGACCCTGATCGGGCTCACCCGCGGCGGCGTGCCCTGCTACGGCCTGATGAACCAGCCCTTCACCGGCGAGCGGTTCTACGGCGACGGCGAGGCCGCCCATTGCCTGGGCCCGCACGGCATCCGCCGCCTGCGCACGCGGCGCAAGGGCGAGCTGTCGGAGGCGATCCTGCACACCACCGACCCGCGCCTGTTCGGCCCGGGCGACCGGGAGGCCTACGGGCGGGTCGAGGCCGCGACCCGCCTCGCCCGCTACGGCGCCGATTGCTACGCCTACGCGATGCTGGCGGCGGGCCACATCGACCTCGTGGTCGAGGCCGGGCTGAAGCCCTACGACATCGTGGCGATGATCCCGGTGATCGAGGGTGCCGGCGGCATCGTCACCACCTGGGAGGGCGAACCCGCCGCCAAGGGCGGGCGGATCGTGGCGGCCGGCGACAAGCGGCTGCACGAGGCGGCGCTGGCGCTGCTCAACGGCTGACCGCCCCCGGCACGACGAACAGCGGCGCGACCAACATCGGCGCCGTGAGGTTCGTCGTGCCGCCCCCGGAATGGCCTCCTGCCGCAGGGGAATCCAACGATAAGTTGGAAGACGCCCAGAAACGATCCCCGTTCGACGATGGAGTGCCGTTGGGATAGGACAAATCCCGGGCTGGCCACCGCAATCGCACACTGCTAGAGGCTCTTGCGCCACGCGCGCGAAGGCGTCACGCCCGAATTGCGAGCCGATGCAGACGCTGATTTCCTCCGATGACCTGAAGTCGCGCAACAGGTTCCAGACCTACCTGGAGATCGTCCGCGAGCGGTTCGTGCCGAGCGAATGCACGATGATCGGCGAGGGGAGGTTTCACGCCCATATCGAGGGCACCCAGATCGGCGGAATGCTGATCACGCGGTCGAGCATCAACGGCCAGGCGGTCCGGATCACACCGCAGACGATCCGCCGCCACAGCAAGCAGGACAAGCTCTCGGTCGTCCTCCGGCTCTCCGGCACGGCCCGCAGCGACCAGTACGACCGGGCGGTGGTGCAGCGGCCGGGCGACCTCGTCGTCCTCGACAGCAACAAGCCCGTGACCCTGGAATATCCCGATCCGACGAGCTCGCTGTTCATCGAGCTGCCGCGCGAGCAGCTGGAGGGCGCGCTCGGATCCGCCCCGCTCTATGCGGGCCTCGCCGTCGGCGGTGATCTGTCCGGCACGTCCCTGGTCCGGACGTTCTTCGCCGAGCTGATCCGCGTCCACCGCCAGATGAGCCCCGAGATGGTCGAGCGCATGGCGCGCATCGGCACCGACCTCATCGTCGCCAGCATCGCCGAGCGCCTGGCGCGGGACACGCCCCGCCCCCTCCAGGGCACCGTGATCGTGCAGCGGGCCAAGGCCTATCTGGACGCCAATCTCGGCGATCCGACCCTCGATCCGGCCCAGCTCGCGGCCGCGATGGGGGTGTCGCTCCGGCATCTGCAGCAGCTCTTCCAGGAGCAGGGGCACGCGATCGCGGATTGGATCTGGCAGCGCCGGCTCGACATCGCCGCCCGACGCCTCGCCGATTCCGGCCACGCGCACCTGTCGATCGGGGCGCTGGCCTATGGCTGCGGCTTCATCAGCCAGGCGCATTTCGCCCGCCGCTTCAAGGACCGCTTCGCCGCGACGCCGAGCGAGTACCGGCGCACGGCCCTGACGCGGAGCGCCTGAACCGGCCGCGCCCTCACCGGTCGCCGGGCGACGGCGCGGCGCGCTCCGACGCCGCCGAAAGGTCCGTCGACAGAGTTACGGTGCAGCCACGCGGGACGGTTCCGTCGATCCGGGATCGTCGGACGAGGTCCCGATCGGCGGTCCGGGCAATCGTCCGAGGCGGACGCGATCCTGGATCGCGCTCGCCCCCGACGATCGGATCCGGCCCGATCAGGGTTTCCGCCTGACCGCTCCGCCCCTGTCCGCCCGCTCGTAGACCACGGCCTTGTCATAGGACGGCGCCACCATCGGGTAGGTTTCGGGCAGCCCGAAGCGGTCCCGGTACTCCTCCGGCGTGATGCCGTGGGCGGCGAGATGCCACTTCAGCGACTTGTACGGCTTGCCGTCGATGAAGCTGACGATCCGGTTGCGCTGGACGGACGCCGCGATCTGGGCCTCGCTGCGCCGTGCCGCCCTGCTGCGCCGCTTGCGCGGCATCGTCACGGCGCGCAAGCCGGTATGGACCCGCACGATGACCTCCGCGATCTCGGAGTGGTGCACGCGGTTGCGCGTCACTTAGGCCGCGGTGACGGCCGAGGTCAGTTTCAGGAGATTTGACTTACCCATCGATCCGCATCCGATACACAGTCAGGCAGGCATCACGCGGGGCGATGACCATCTCGATGCTTCGGTCTCGCGCGGATCATTGCCGCCCCCCTCGGTACGGCATCGCTGGCGACCTCCGCTTCACGATCTTCATCGAACCCGTGAAGACGGTACCGCGGCGACGAATCGGGCGCTTGCCTGCCAGCGCGTCGTGTTTTGACCGGGAGCGCAAACCGGGGTGATCTGCTGTCGCGGCGGTGGGAGACAGCAATCCTAAGCCGCACATGACGGCATGGCTGTCGTTCCTGACTGTTTGCGTGACGCCCGATTGCCGATGTCAGCGATCGAAATCATCTTTTCTCGAATTGCATCAATCCGGTAAATATCTTGCAGTTTCTCGCTGCAGAAGTGAGCAAAGTCATGCCGCACGCAAGGAATGTCGTCGGCCGTCGACCCGGTCCGCCGGCGGACAGGTGACGCAGAGGCCTCGCCCCTCCCCGACGCTGAACACGCCATCGGTACCGTCCAATACCGGTCGCCGCGGAGGATCGGAGCGGGGAGATCCGGCGGTGGCCGGGATCCGGCGTGATGGCCCGACATCGCGACCGGCCGGCTCGAACGTCTCCACGGCCGGGCCTGCGCCCTCAGGCCACCTGTTGCCGCGCGGAGCTCTCGGCATCCGGCATCGGCGCCGCCGTGCCCGGCACGAAGGCGTCGAAGGCGGCCCAGAACTGCGCCCGGATCGCGTCCCGCTCCATCAGGATCTCGTGGCGGGCGCCGCGCAGGGTGATGGTGCGCCCAGCGGCGAGCCGGGCCGCGAAGCGCTCCGCCGCCGGAGTGCTGCAGACCGGATCCGCGCCGGCCGCCACCACCAGCACCGGCAGGCGGATGCCGAGGGGGTAGCGCGGATCCTCGAAGCGGCGCATCGCCCGGAAGGCGGCGGAGAGCCAGCCCACCGTGGGATCGCCGATGGCCCCGGCCCCGACGGCGAGCGCCGCGGCGGCGTTGCGGGCGTAGCGGACCGGATCGGCGGTGAGCCGGTTGTTCGGGAACGGCTTGGTGGCGATCGACACCGCCGAGCCCCCCGGCACGTAGCGGCGGCCGAGGCCGCAGGCCCGCAGGGCCGCGGCGAGCCGCATCGCCGATTTCGGCCAGCGGATCATGCAGATCGCCACCATCGGGGCGAGGGCGACCAGACGGTCGAAGGGGAGCCAGCCCTCCCGAGCAGCGGACAGGCAGATCGCGCCGCCCATCGAATGGGCGAGGCCGAAGAACGGGCGCGGCATGCGCCCCTCCAGAACCTGCGTCTCCACCGCCGCGAGGTCGAGCCGGTACTCGGCGAAGTCGTCGACATGGCCCTTGTGCGGGTCCTCCACCGTGCGGTCGGAGCCGCCCTGGCCGCGCCAGTCGAAGGCGACGACGTGGAAGCCGCGGCCGCGCAGCTCCGCCACGGTCTCGAAGTACTTCTCGATGAACTCCGCCCGTCCCTGCACCAGGCAGACCGTGCCTTGCACCCCGCGCGCCGTCGGCGCCCAGGTGGCGACCCGCAGCGACAGGCCGTCGGCGGTCCGGACCGACAGGAGCGCGGCGCCGGGCGGAATCGGGTTGTCGGGCGTGGCGAGCAGCGGCACGGTCACGAGAGGGCCTCCGAGGCTGTCATCCGCCGCACCCTGGCACGGCACACCCTAACAATACCCCAGCCCCTTCGATCGGGTCCGCTCGAAGGCGCCGGGCCAAGCCCGACCGGGCGTCGGCGCCGATGCGCCGGACCTCCCGGCATCGACGGGTCGATGCCGGGACGCGAGACTGTAAATGGGGCAGGATCCGCGCGCGTCCCGGCCTCCCGAAAAAATTCGCGCAAGGCCTCTGGCGGCGCCCTTGATCAGTCTAGACCCCACCCCAATATGCGAAGGGCGCCGGCCGATACGGCGGCGCGCAAGACCGGGCCCGGCCCCAGCGGCGGACCCACAAGACTACATATTGCTTCAGACGGAGAATATGTCATGCGTCAGTTCGATCTCGCCCCCCTGTACCGCTCGACCGTCGGCTTCGACCGCCTGTTTTCCGCGCTCGATCAGTTCGTGACCTCGGATGCGGCCCCGACCTATCCGCCCTACAACATCGAGCGCACGGCCGAGAACGCCTACCGGATCACCCTCGCGGTGGCCGGCTTCACCGATCAGGACCTGTCGATCGAGACCCGCGAGAACGCGCTCACCGTGAAGGGCGAGCGCAAGGGCGACGCCAAGCAGGCCGAGTTCCTGCATCAGGGCATCGCGGCCCGCGGCTTCGAGCGGCGCTTCCAGCTCGCCGACCATGTCCAGGTGACGGGTGCGGTGCTGGAGAACGGCCTGCTCCACGTCGATCTCGTCCGCGAGATCCCGGAGGCGAAGAAGCCGCGCCAGATCCAGATCGCCTCGGGCTCCCGTCCGCAATCGATCGAGGGCAGCGTCCAGAAGGCCGCGTAAGCTCAGGCTTCCCCGGCAGGGGAAGCCGTCTTCAAGGGGAGCGCCCCGGCCACCCGGCCGGGGCGTTTCTTCGTGTGGCCTGGCATCCCGAAATGCGGGCCGCTCCCCGTCAGAATCAGGGCAGCAGGTGCGTGCCGTGGGTCAGCGCCGCTCCGGCCCGCAGGGCGACCGCCACGAACACGGTCTCGGCGATCTCCTGCTCGGTGGCGCCGGCCTTCTTGGCCGCGTCCCGGTGCACCTCGAGGCAGTACGGGCACTGGGTCGTCAGCGCCACCGCCAGCGCCATCAGTTCCTTGTACTTGCGCGGGATCGCGCCGTCGGCGAGCGCCGCCTTGTCGAGGGCCTCGAAAGCGCCCATCGCCTCCGGGGCGAGGCTCTTGAGGGCGGGCAGCTTCTTCAGGTTGGCGGCATCGTACATCGGCGTGGTCTCCTCCCGGTCGGCCGGGTCTGCCGGCCGCCCTCGATCGGGGCGGCTTCGGCGTTCCGAGAGGTAGAGCATCGCGGGACCGTTGCCCAATGGGCTCCGGTCATGCCTGGCCTGCCGTGCCGGGGCTCCCGGCTTTCAGAGGTCCCCGAAGGCGAGCTGGGCGGTCGCCGGGCGCTTCGACGGCTTGCCGGCCTTGTCCTTGGCCGCCCCGCCCTTGGCGGTCCGCGCCGAGTTCTTGGTCGCGGCCTTGCGCGGGCGCTTCGGCTCCGCGCCCTGGATGCGGGCCTTGCCCTTGTCGCGGGCCACCGCCTCGGGGGCGGTCTGGTCGCCCGAGAGCCACTTGCCGCGCTTGATCACCTCGTTCACCCGGCCCTGGTTGACGCCGAGCTTGAAGGCGATCTCCTGCTGGGTCATCTCCGTCGAGCCGTGCAGCTCGAGGATCTCCCGGGCCAGTTCCGGCGTCATCTTCTTGCCGACGATGCGGCGCCCCGGCTTCACCACGCGGTTGGCGCGGTCGCGCTCGCGCAAGCGCTCGAGAATCGCCAGCGCCATCTGCATGCCGTTCTCGCGCAGGGCTTCCTCGAATTCCTTCAGCGTCGCCATCAGGACCGAACTCCGCTGTCACGCTCCGGCAGGGAAACGGCGCCGGTCGGGGCTGGTTGCCACCGTGCACAGGTCATCCACGGTTTGTGCGCGTCCTGTTCCGGGTTGGCAACCGGCCGCCGAAGGCCATCCACCGCTCTCGCGGCCCATCGCCCGCGGCCTCGGGTTGGACAAGGCGAGCGGCTTCGCGCATGGCTTCCCGGACATGACGGCGTTCACATGCTGGCAGGAGGATCGGATGGTTCTGGAGATCGCGCAGATCGAGGTGAAGCCCGGGCACGAGAGCGCCTTCGAGGCCGGCGTCGGCCGGGCGGCGGAGCTGTTTCGCCGCGCCAAGGGCTGCCGTGGCATGGAGCTGCAGCGCTCGGTCGAGATCCCGACCCGCTACCGGCTGATGGTGCAGTGGGAGACCCTGGAGAACCACACCGTCGATTTCCGCGAATCGGCCGACTTCCAGGCCTGGCGCGCCCTGGTCTCCGAGCATTTCGTCGCTCCGCCCCAGGTCGAGCACACGGTGCTGGCGGTGCAGGGGTTCTGACGGGGCGGTTCTGGCGGAGCGGTTCTGATGGGGATCGGGGCCCGCCTGCCACGGAGACCGTGACAGGCGGGCCCCGGTTCGCTACTCGCGATAAGCGAGGCTCCTCAATCGCACGGCACCCGACATGCCCCGACGTCCCCTGCGCATCGGCACCCGCGGCAGCCCGATGGCGCTCGCCCAGACCGGGATGGTGCGCGACCGCATCGCGGCGGCCCATCCCGACCTCGCCGAGCCCGGCGCGATGGAGCTCGTCGTCGTCACCACGGTGGCCGACAAGGTGCTCGACCGGCCGCTCTCCGAGATCGGCGGCAAGGGCCTGTTCACCAAGGAGCTGGAGCAGGCGCTCCTCGCCGATCAGGTCGACATCGCCGTCCACTCGATGAAGGACGTCGAGACCTGGCTGCCGGACGGGCTCGTCATCGCCTGCATCCTGGAGCGGGACGACCCGCGCGACGCCTTCCTGTCGCCGCACGCCGACAGCCTCGCCGCCCTCGCGCCGGGGAGCCGGGTCGGCACCTCGTCCCTGCGCCGCGGTGCCCAGGTGCTGATGCACCGGCCGGACCTCAGGATCGTGCCCCTGCGCGGCAACGCCAACACCCGGATGAAGCGGCTCGCGGAGGGCGCCTGCGAGGCGACCCTGCTGGCCATCGCCGGCCTCGAACGCCTCGGCCTCGCCGACCGCGCCCAGGAGATCCTGCCGGTCGACGCGATGCTGCCGGCGGTGGCGCAGGGCGCGCTCGGCATCGAGTGCCGGGCCGGCGACACGGCGGTGATCGAGCGGCTCCAGGCGGTCGCCTGCGCCCGCACCACCATCGCGGTCGGCGCCGAGCGGGCGCTGCTCGAAGAGCTCGACGGCTCCTGCCGCACCCCGATCGCGGCACTGGCCCGGATCGACGGCGACATCCTCACCCTCGACGGGCTCCTGTTCCTGCCCGACGGCAGCGCCCATTGGGCCACCCACCGCTCCGGGGCGGTCGCCGACGCGGTGGCGATCGGACACGAGGCGGGGGCCGAGCTGAAGGCGAAGGCCGGCGAGACCTACCGGACGACGCTCCAATAGGCCTACGGGAGCGGCGACGCGACGGCGAGAGAGCGACACGCGACGGGGAGGCCGGCGGCGTGGATGCCGCCGCCCCGACGCTTCGCCACGTAGGAGGCCGCATCGGCCGCACCGATCAGGGCGTCGAGATCGGCCGAGACGCCCGGCGCGCAGGCATAGCCCAGGCTCAGGCCGATGCGGATGGTCGCCTCGGCCACCGCGTAGGGCCGGCCGAGCGCCTAGACGATCTCCCGTGCGAGAACCTCGGCCGTCTCGGCGTCGTGAACGGCGTGCTGGAGCACCACGAACTCGTCGCCGCCGGTCCGCGCCGCCAGGGCGGAGGCGCCGAGGAGCCCGCGTAGCCGCAGGCCGACCTCCTGCAGGAGCGCGTCGCCGACCGCGTGGCCGTAGCGGTCGTTGACCGCCTTGAAGCCGTCGAGGTCGAAGCAATGGACCGCCACCGCCTCGCCGGAGGACTGGTGCCGGTCGCGGAACGCGTCGTGCAGGCCGAGCCGGTTGGCGAGCCCGGTCAGGGCGTCGCGGCCGGCCAAAGCCGCCATGTCGAGGCGCAGCGCGATCTGCCGGGCGGTGTTCCGGTGGGCCGTGAACACGCCCTGGACGGCCCCGAGGAGGAAGAGGCCGAACATCGTCGCCAGGATGCCGTGCGACATGCTGCCGTTCCAGCCCGCCGTGACGATCGCCGGCAGGGCGGCGAGCAGCAGGGCCGCGATCGCCATGCCCGGGCGGACCGACAGGTGGGTGACGACGCCGGAGCAGTAGCCGAACAGGAGCCCGGTCGCGAGCATCTGCATCTCCACGTCAGGCTGAAGGAAGGCCGACCCCGCGACGGTGCCGATGCAGGAGGCGACGACCACCGTGACGAGGAGATGGGCCCGATCCCAGACCCTGGCCTCCGCGCGCGTGCCCGCTCCCCGCGCCGGCCGATACCCCTGGAGCGTGATCAGCGTGAGCTTGCCGAGGGAGGCGACCCCGCCGATCACCGCCGCGGCGAGCAGCATCGGGTCCTGGAGCGTGCGGGCGATGAACAGGCCGACCCCGACCAGGGTGATGCCCATGATGCCCGTCGGTACCGCGGTCCGCGCGAGTTCGGCAACCAGAGCGACATAGATGTCATCGGGTTCAACGCGTGCGGTCATCCGCCCTGCTTTCGGTCCCTTTCGGCGCGGGAACGAAGCACGGAACTGCCGAAAAATCCAGCAATCGACATTAATATGTGGTCGATATGACCGAAACAATTTTCGCGTTCACTACGTCAACCCGGCCATCATGCAGGACGTGCAGCGACGAGACAGGCGATCGAGGCGGTTCGCAACGTCCCGTTGCGCGACCGCGATCATGGCGACGGGCGGTCGGCGCACGCGTGGCAGCCCTGGATCGGGCCCCCGGATTCCGCGGCGATCCGTGACAGCCTCGCCCGAGGCCCGGCCATCACCGGGCGACGCCCCGGGACGAGGGGTGCGGATCGACGGCAGCGCTCCTGCCGCAACGGCGCCGAAACGCCGGCGGCCCGCCTCGTGGGGTCGCGCGGATTGGGTCGACGGCGCGAGAGCTCAGACCAGCACCGGCACCGCCTGCTGGGTGCCGACCCCGAAGACCCGCTTGTAGCGCTCGACCTCGTCCTCGGGCCCCAGGGCCTTGGTCGGGTTGTCGGAGAGCTTCACGGTCGGGTGGCCGTTGGCCGAAATGACCTTGCAGACGATCGAGATCGGATCGAGGCGGCCGTCCGGCGCCAGGCCGCGGAAATCGTTGGTCAGCAGCGTGCCCCAGCCGTAGCCGATGCGCAGGCGGCCGTGGAAATGCTTGTGGATCCGCTCGATCACGTCGACGTCGAGCCCGTCGGAAAAAATCGCCAGCTTCTCGCGCGGGTTGCGGCCGTGCTGGGTCCACCAGCGGATGGCCTCCTCGCCGCCCTCGATCGGGTCCTTCGAATCGATCCGGATGCCGGTCCAGTCCGCCATCCAGGCGGGCCCGCGATCGAGGAAGCCGGTGGTCCCGTAGGTGTCGGGCAGGATCACCAGGAGGTTGCCGGCATAGTCCCGCTGCCAGTCGGCGAGCACCAGGTAGGGCGCGCGGGCGAGGTCTTCCTCGGTCTCGGCGAGCGCCGAATACACCATCGGCAGTTCGTGCGCGTTGGTGCCCACCGCCTCGATGTCGTGGCGCAGCGCGATCAGGCAGTTCGAGGTGCCGAGGAAGCTGTTGCCCAGCCCCTCGATCATCGCCTCGACGCACCAGTCCTGCCACAGGAAGCCGTGGCGGCGCCGGGTGCCGAAATCGGCGATCGACAGGCCCGGCAGGGTCTTCAGGCGCTCGATCTTCTCCCAGATCCGCGTCATCGCGCGCGCGTAGAGCACCTGGAGCTCGAACTTGCCCATGCCCTTGAGCACGCCGCGCGAGCGCAGTTCGTTGAGGATCGCGAGGGCGGGCACCTCCCACATCGTGGTCTCGATCCACGGGCCGTGGAAGGTGAGCACGTATTGCCCGTCCTGCTTCTCCAGGAGGTAATCGGGGAAGCGGAAGTTCTCGAGCCAGTCCATGAAGTCCGGCGAGAACATCTGGCGGCGGCCGTAGAAGGTGTTGCCGCGCAGCCAGGTGGATTCGCCCCGGGTCAGCCGGAGCGACCGGCAATGGTCGAGCTGCTCGCGCAACTCGCCGGGGTCGATCAGGTCGGCGAGCCGGATGCGGCTGGTGCGGTTCTGGATCCCGAAGGTGACCGAGACGTCCCGGTGGCGCCGGAAGATCGTCTGGGCCATCAACAGCTTGTAGAAGTCCGTGTCGAGCACGGAACGGATGATCGGATCGATCTTCCAGGTGTGGTTGTAGACCCTGGTCGCGAGATCGAGCATCGCCCGTGCCTGCCTGACTTGGGACCGCCTCCTGCGAGCGGCCGGCACGCCGCCCGGGGGCGGCGGAAGGCGCGAAGCCCGCACGGTTCGCGGGCCGGAGTCAAGCCGCCGGCCCGCTCAAATCCCCTATGCGGCGAGGACGGGCCTCAGCGGGCGCCGAGGTCGACGGCCTTCTTCTCGGTCTTCGGCGACTCGCCGGTGACGGCGGCCTTCACGTAGCCGTAGAGATGCAGCATGGTCGAGTTTGGGCTGTCCCAGTACTCGCCCTTCTCGGGGTGGACGCGGATCAGCGCCACCGACGGGTCGTCCTTGCCGCCCGGGAACCAGGTCTTCAGGCTCTCGCTCCACTTGGCGTCGATATGCGCCTTGTCGCGCACGATCTCGGCCTTGCCCGACACCGAGACGTAGTTCTGGCTCGACGGATCGGAATACGAGAGGTTGACCTGGTTGTCGCGGCCGATCTCGTTCGCGACCGGCGCGTCCTGCTTGACGAAGAACCAGAGGTCGCCGTTCTCGTCCGCGTCCTGGTTCCACATCGGGCGGCTGCGCAGCTGGCCATCGGAATCGGCCGTGGTCATCATCGCGACCTTCACGTCCTTGATCATCGCGAAGAGCTTCTTTGCGCCCTCGTGGTCGCGGTGGCTGCCCTGGTGCATCGGTGGGTCTCCCTTGAAGTCCGGGACGAGCGGGCGGGCCCGCTCGAAGCTGCACGACAACGGACGATGCCCGCTTTGGTTTCGGTTCCCCGCCATCGAAACGCGGCCGTGGGATTCCGGCGCGGACCGCTCGCCGGGCGGGGCCCCTGCCCCTATCTCTGCCGCGAGAAGGCGGCCGCGCCGCCGGGGAGAGCCGACGATGAAGATCAGTGCGCGCAACCAGCTCGACGGCAAGGTCGTCGAGGTCAAGAAGGGCGCCACCACCGCCCATGTCCGGGTCGAGCTCGCCGGCGGTCAGGTCGTCACCGCGGCGATCACCAACGAATCCGCCGACGAGCTGGGCCTGGCTCCGGGCAAGACCGTCAAGGCGGTGATCAAGTCCAGCGACGTGATGATCGCGACGGACTGACGCTTTTCGCGATGCGGCCCGACCGGCGTTCCCTGCTCCTCGGCTCGGCGGCCCTCGCGCTGGCAGGGCCCGCGCGTGCCGAATCCCCGCGGGACGATGCCGGCCGGGCGCTCGACACCCTGAAGCAGCCCGTTACCCGGGTGTTTCCCGCCGGCCCCCCGGCGGCGATCCTGCTCTACACCCTTGCCCCCGAGCTGCTGCTCGGCTGGCCGCGGGCGATCCGGCCGGCGGAAAAGCCCTACCTCCTGCCCCAGGCCGCCGACCTGCCGGAGGTCGGCCGGCTCACCGGGCGCGGCAACACCGCCAATCTCGAATCGGTCCTGGCGGCGAAGCCCGACCTGATCCTCGATGTCGGCTCCACCGCCGAGACCTACCGCTCGCTCGCCGACCGGGTGCAGGGCCAGACCGGCATCCCCTATGCGCTCCTCGACGGGCGTCTCGCCGCCGCGCCCGCCACCTATCGCAGCCTCGGACGGCTGATCGGGCGCGACGCCGAGCCCCTCGCCGCCCTCAGCCAGGGCATCCTGGCGACGATGCGCGAGCGCGTCGCCGCGGTGCCGGAGGAGAAGCACCCCCGGGTCTACCTCGCCCGGGGGCCCCGCGGCCTCGAGACCGCCCGGGCGGGCTCGATCAACGTCGAGGCGCTGGCGCTGATGGGCGCCGCCAACGTCGCCGGCCCGGGCGGCGGCCTGGCGCAGGTCTCACCCGAGGACGTGGTCGCCTGGGCGCCCGACATCGTCATCGCCCTCGATCCCGTCTTCGCCGCCGCCGCGCGCCAGGATCCGCTCTGGCAGGCAACCCCGGCGTTGCGGGCGAACCGCCTGCATGTCAGCCCGTCACTGCCCTTCGGCTGGGTCGATTTCCCGCCCTCGGTCAACCGGCTGGTCGGCCTGTGGTGGCTCGGCAAGGTCCTCTACCCGGCGCTCTTCCCTGAGGACATCCGCGGCATCGCCCGCGACCTCTACGGCCGGCTCTACCACGTCACCCCGGACGATCAGGCCCTCGACCGCGTGCTGGCGGGAGCCTCGTGAGCGGCGTGGCCCTCGCGGGGGTGCGCGCCCTCCGGCTCGGCGGCCCCTGGCTGGCGCTCCTCGCCCTGGTGCTCGCCGCCGCCCTCGCCTTCGGGGTCGGGCGCTACCCGGTCTCGCTCCTCGACGTCGCTCGGGTGCTCGCCGGCCGCCTCACCGGGCACGCGCCGGACGTGGCGCCGGCGGTCGAGGCGGTGGTGTGGCAGATCCGCGGCCCCCGCATCGCCGCCGCGATCCTGATCGGCGCGGCCTTGTCGGTCGCCGGCACCGCCTTCCAGGGCCTCTTCCGCAATCCGCTCGTCTCCCCCGACATCCTGGGCGCCTCGTCGGGCGCGGCGCTCGGCGCGGTCGCGGGCATCTGGCTCTCCCTCGGGGTCCTGGCGATCGAGGGCATGGCCTTCGCGGGCGGGCTCCTGGCGGTGGCCTGCGTCTACGGGCTCGGCGCGGCCCTGTCGGGGCGCGATCCGGTCCTGGTGCTGGTGCTCGCCGGGATCGTCATCGGCTCGCTCCTCGGCGCCGGGGTCGGGCTGATCAAGTACCTGGCCGACCCCTACAACCAGCTCCCGGCGATGACCTTCTGGCTGCTCGGCAGCCTGTCGGGCACCCACCCCGCCGACCTCCTGCCGCTCGCCGGGCCCGTGATCCTCGGCACCGGCCTTCTCCTCCTCTTGCGCTGGCGCCTCGACGTCCTGTCCCTGCCCGACGAGGAGGCCCGCTCGCTCGGCCTCGCCACCGGCCCCTTGCGGGTCGCGGTGGTGGCGGCCGCCACCCTCGTCACCGCGGCGAGCGTGGCGACGGCCGGCATCGTCGGCTGGGTCGGCCTGGTGGTGCCGCATCTCGCCCGCTTCCTCGTCGGACCCGGCTTCGGCCGGCTGGTCCCGACCGCCGCCTTGCTCGGCGCCGGCACGCTGCTCACCATCGACACGCTGGCTCGCACCGTGGCGCCGGTCGAGGTGCCGCTCGGCATCCTCACCGCCTTCGTGGGGACGCCGGTGTTTCTCTGGCTGCTCGCCCGGGCGGAGCGCGACTGGTCGTGACCCTGCTCCAGGCCGACGCCCTCGCCTTCGGCTATCCCGGCCGGGAGATCGGCCGCACTCTCTCGCTCGACCTCGCCGCCGGCGAGGCGCTGGCGCTGCTCGGGCCCAATGGCGGCGGCAAGACCACGCTGCTCAAGACCCTGCTGGGCCTCCTGCCCGCCTTGGGGGGCACGATCCGGGTCGGGGGCCGGCCGCTCGGCGACCTTACCGCCCGGGAGCGGGCGCAGGCGATGGCCTACGTGCCGCAGGCCGGCGCGAGCGCCTTCGCATTCACGGCCCGCGCCGTGGTGCTGATGGGACGCACCAGCCGCACGGGGCTCCTCGCCGCCCCCTCCCGGGCCGACCACGCGGCGGCGGACAGCGCGCTCGCCCGCATGGGCATCGCCCACCTCGCCGAGCGGCCGGTGACGCGACTGTCGGGCGGCGAGCGCCAGCTGGTGCTGGTCGCCCGGGCGCTGGCCCAGGAACCCCGCATCGTGGTGCTCGACGAACCGACCGCCAGCCTCGATTTCGGCAACCAGGGAAGGGTGATGGCCGAGATCCTGCGCCTGCGCGCCGACGGGCTCGGCCTCCTCTTCACCACCCACGACCCCAACCAGGCCGCCCGCTACGCCGACCGGGCGCTGCTGCTTCGCGGAGGCTCCGCCCTCGCCGCCGGCCCGGTGGCGGAGGTGCTGGACGCCGCCCGCTTGAGCCGGCTCTACGGCGCGCCGGTCGAGGAGGTGCGGGACACGGTGAGCGGCGCGCGGGCCTTCCTGCCGGGCGGGTGAACGTCCGTTCGACGCAGGCGACAGAGGCCCGTCTCGTTCGCGACCTCATCCTGAGGTGCGACTGACAGGAGCCTCGAAGGAGGGCTCCAGAAGTCTCTTCGATTCCTGGAGCCCTCCTCCGAGGTCAGTCGATCTTCGATCG
>NZ_JTHF01000074.1 GCF_001043895.1 Methylobacterium indicum | reverse complement strand
CCTCGTCGCCGGTGACGAGGTCGCGCCAGACGCTGCCCTCCGGCACCGGCAGGACGGTGCCGCCGAAGGCCCCGGCGACCGACCGGCCGTCCTCGCCCGCGAGATCGTCCGCGAGGTTGTCCGCGACGTGGCGCGGCACCGCGACCAGCAGGTCGCCGGCCTCCGAGCCCGCCGTCGCGTCCTGGCGCAGGAAGGCGACGACCCGCGTCGCCCCCTCTCCCTCGGCGGCGACCGGCACGTAGTCGGCCTCGGCGTAGAAGCCGGGATGCGCGGCGCGGTCGGCGAGCAACCGGGCGAGCACCCGCTGCTTGATGCGCCCGTCCGGCCAGGCGGCGAGCAGGTCCTCCAGAGCCGTGTCCTGCCCGAGCGCCGCCTCGCGCTCGGCGTAGTCGACCGGGCGGCGGTTGTCGGGATCGACGAAGGAGAAGTCCCAGAACTCCGTGCCCTGGTAGATGTCGGGCAGGCCCGGCAGGGTGCATTTCAGGGCCGAGCGGGCGAGGCCCATCACCATGCCGACCCGGGCCAGCCGCGCGGCGAAGGGCCGGAACTCGCGCAGGAACTCCGAGCCCGGCGCCACCAGGGCGTCGAAGAGCTTGGCGACCGCCCCCTCGTAGGCCTCGTCGACATTGACCCAGCTCGACCGGCGCTTGCCCTCGCGCATCGCCTTCTCGGCATAGGCGCCGAGCCGTCGGCGAAATTCCTCGACGGCCTTCGGGTCCGGATTCTCGGTCAGCAGTTCCAGCGGCCAGGCACCGAGGATCGCCTGCAGGAACATCCACTGGTCGTTGGCGTCGGGGGCCGGTTCGCCCTCGAGCGCCGTGAGGTGCGGCTCGGCCACGCGGCCCCAGAGGTCCCAGGCCTGCGCCCATTCCCCCGGGATCTCGGAGAGCGCCAGCAGCCGCGTGCGGGCATCCTCGCCGCGCTTGGTGTCGTGGGTCGCCGTGGTGATCATCGCGTTCGGCCAGTCGCGGGCACGGGCGGCCTGGAGCCCGTGGAAATGCTCCGCGGTGAGGCCGTACTCGCCCGGATCGCCCCCGACCTCGTTGAGCGCCAGAAGCTCGACGAAGCGGTAGAACAGCGTGTCCTCCAGGCTCTTGGCCATGACCGGGCCGGTGAGCTGCTGGAAGCGGCGGCGGAAGCGGCGCACCACCTCCGGGTCGGGCCGGCCCGGTCCCTCGGTGTCGAGCCGTCCGAGCAGCACCCGTTCGGCGAAATCGTGCACCGAACGGTCGGGCAGGCTGGACCGGCGCTTGGCCTTGCGCACCGTGTCGCCGATGAGCTTCAGGTCCTCGGCCTCGATCTCGTTCTCGTCGAGCTCCTGGGGCAGGTAGCTGCGATAGACCGGGAACCGGGCGACGATCTCGGACAAGGCCTGGCGCAGCGCGTTGACCGAGAAGTCGCGGGTGCGCCGGTCGGCGTCGGCCACCTGCTTGAGGTCCGAGGTCAGGACTTCCAGCTCGCTGGCGAAGCTGGTTTCCAGGATCTCGCCCTTCACGTTGCGCAGGAGATGCGCATAGGGCTCGTCCATGCCGGTCGCCCCGGCATAGAGCCCCGCCACGGCCTCCCGCTTCACCTGGTCGACGAACAACCCGTCGATCTGGTTGAGCACGTCGTAGCCGGTGGTGCCGGCGATCGGCCAGGGGCGCAAGCGCTCGCCGGGCTCCAGGATCTTCTCCACCACGATGTAGAAGCCCGGTCCGAGCGCCGCCTGGAGCGCGCGGGCGTAGCCCGCCGGGTCGGCGAGCCCGTCGATATGGTCGATGCGCAGCCCGTCGATCCGCCCCTCGCGGATCTGGCGGAACAGCATGGCGTGGGCGCCCTCGAACACCCGGCGATCCTCGACCTTGAGCCCGGCGAGCGAGTTCACGTCGAAGAAGCGGCGGTAGTTGATGTCGCTCGCCGCGACCCGCCAATGGGCGAGCCGGTAGGCCTGGGCCTCCAGGATGCGGTGGAGCGCCCCGAAGCTGTCGGGATGGCCCTTGAAGCCGTTGACGAGCGTCACCGCCCGGTCGATCGCGGCCTTCAGATCGGGCGAGGATGCCACCGCATGGGCGAGGCGCCGCTTCAGACCTTCCGCCTCCTCAGGGTAGCCGGCCTGGCGCTCGGCATTGGCCTCGTCGCCCATCCGCCGCAGGCGCTCGGAGATCGACAGCACCTCCGCCGAGGCCTCGTCGCCGACCTCCGTCAGCGCGGCGAGCGCCCGGTCGAGGACGATCGGGTAGCTCAGCGGGTTGACCGGGAAGCGGTGCTCGAAGTGCCAGACGCTGAGGGCGCCCTCCTCCGGATCGAAGGCGAGCTTCAGGTCGCCCTTCTCCAGGGCCTCGCCGTAGCGGTCGCCGAGGAACGGCACGACGAGCTTGTTGCGGGCGCCCAGGCGCCCCCAGTCGATGTCGAAGGCGTCCGCCGCCGGCGACAGCGCGCCCCATTCGAGCACCGAGAGCCACCACGGATTGTCGGCGCCGCCGACGCCCATGTGGTTGGGCACGATGTCGAGCAGGAATTTCAGGCCGTGGGCCTTCAGCACGTCGCTGAAGCGGACGAACGCCTCCTCGCCGCCGAGCTCCGGGTTGATCTCGCGGTGGTCGACGATGTCGTAGCCGTGCATCGAGCCCGGCCGCGCCTTGTGGATCGGCGAGGCGTAGACGTGGCTGATGCCGAGCTTGGCCAGATACGGGATGATCTTCGCCGCGTGGTCGAAGGTGAAGTCCTTGTGGAATTGCAGCCGGTAGGTCGCCCGCGGCGGCGGCGAGGCCAGTCGCGCGGCGCCCGAGCGCGGGCCCCGCGCCTCCGCCGCGAGCGAGGAGGCGAGCTTGGCGAGCGGCCCGCCGGGCGCCGCGATCGCGTCGAGGTCGCGGTCGAGCTTGCGGCGCCAGTTCGGGTAGCCCTCGGTGACGCCCGGCATGTTGGCCTGGCTCACCTCGCCCAGGATATCCTCGTACTGCACCGCCGTCAGCACCGACGGCGCGCGGGCGAGGAAGCGCACGGCCGCCTCGAAGGGCGGCTCGGCCGGTACCTCGCTCGTCGGGATCAGGCCCTCCTGGTTCAGCGCCTCGGCGAGGCGCCGGCGCTCGTGGACCCGCTCGTCGCGCTCGGATCCCGCCCGGTCGGCGTCGTAGAGGCCCAAGGACTGGCGCAGTTCCGTATCGACCCCGCGCCACCAGCCGACGAAGGTCGGCAGGTCGTGGGTGGTGATGGCGCAGAGCGCGTCGCGCGGGTACTCGGCCGGACGCTTGAAGCTGCCGCCCTCCCCCCGCTCGAAGGACAGGATGCGGTAGCTCAGGATGCCGGCCTGCATCAGCGCGTCCGAGAAGCCGGCCGGCGCGGTGCCGAGGTCTTCCGCGATGACGAGGCACTTCGCCCGGTGGCTCTCGAGGCGCAGCACCGCCAGCATCGCCTCGAACGGCATCGCCACGTAGGCGCCGCCCTTGGCGCCCCCACCGACCGGGATCAGGAACAGCCGGGCGAGCTGGAAGGCGTGATCGATGCGGATCGCGCCGGCATGGCGCATGTTGGCCTGGACCAGCGCCCGGAAGGCCGCGAGGCCGTCGCGTTCCAGCTCCAGCGGATCGAAGGGCGGCAGGCCCCAATCCTGGCCGTTCGGGGCGAGGATGTCCGGCGGCGCGCCGATCGACAGCCCGGCGGCGAAGCGCTCGGGATGCGACCAGATCTCCGAGCCGCCGCGATCCGCGCCGACCGCGAGGTCGCGGTAGAGCCCGAGCCGCATGCCGGTGGCGAGGCCCCGGGCGGCGGCCTCGGCGAATTGCCGGTCGGCGAGGAATTGCAGCCAGGCGTGGTAGGACACCCGCTCCTGATGCTCGGCCGCGAAGGCCGCGACCTCGGATGTGCCGTTGCGGCGGTAGGCTTCCGGCCAGTCGCCGAGCCAGTGGGCGCCGGCCTGCGCGAAATGCTCGGCCAGGGCCTCGAAGGTGGCGTGGGCCTCCAGGTTCTCGCCGCCCGCGGCCCGGAAGGCGAGGTAGTCGGTGTCGCGTCCGGCCCGGGCCGGCGAGTCCTGCCACAAGGCTTCCAGCACCGGGCTCAGCACCTGCCAGATGCCGGCGTGATCGACCAGGGAGGCCTCGCGCAGGCGTGCGATCTCGGAATCCGAGTCCCGCAGGAGCACTTCCGCCCGGCTGCCGGCGAAGCCCGGCAGGGCGGAGGGCGCGATGTAGAGCGTCTCGAGGAACAGCCGCGAGGACGGCGAGTAGGGCGAGACCTTCTGGCGATCGGTCGAGAACAGGGCGTGGACCGGGCTCAAGCCCAGGAACGCCGCGCCCTTGGCGCCGGCATCGGCGGCGGCCCGGCCGGCATCCGCGTAGGTGCCGATGCCGAGGTTGTCGGCCGAGCGCAGGCCGTAGAGCTGGGCGGCGAGGCCCCAGTCGCGAGCCCCCTCCTCGGCCAGCGCCCGCGGGCGCCAGCAGCGCTGGGGCGCGGCGATCACGGTCGCCTCGGCCCGCCGCTCGCCGAGCGTCACGACGAGCTTGTGGTAGCCGGGGGTGAGGGGCGGCAGCTCGATCGCCTCGGTGCCGGGGGTGAGCGCCACCCGCCCGTCGCGGGCGGTGCCGCGCTCGTCGGTGACGCGCCAGCTCAGCGTGCCGGAGCCGCCTTCCGGCCGGACCGGCACCCGCGCGGCGCGCCTGGCCTCGACCGGCACCAGCGGCGGCACGAGGCCGTGGCGCAGGGCGTGGATGCGGCCGAGGCTCGCCCGCGCCTCCTCCTCGGTGCCCGCCGGCAGGCCGAGGGCGGCGAGCAGCCCCCGGCGCACGGAGAGCGGGGTCTCGACGCGCTGGCCGAAGGCGTCGGTGTAGTCGGCGGCGATGCCCGCCTCATCGGCGAGCCGCGCGACGACATCCTCGGTCACGGCCATCTCAACGCACCTCTTTCACGAACATGCCCGACCAGGCGGGCAGGACCAGGGAACCGTTCTCGCCCTCCGTCACGGCGGGCGAGCGCCAGACGACACGGCCGGGAGGTTTCGGGAGGGCGAAGGGCTCGCCCCCGAACACCCCGACGAAGCGCAGATCGCCCCCGGCATACGACCAGGTGACGTCGATCGTGTCGGGCCGCGGCAGGGCGTAGCGTCCGCCCTGCCAGGCGGTCTTCGTCAGCGGCACGATCTCGCGCTGGCGCAGAGCCAGGAGCGCGGTCGTGTCGGCGAGCACCTCGCGATGGGGCGAGCGGTCGCGCTCCGCCCAGTCGAGGGTCGACCGCCGGAACGTCTCCTCCGCGGTCGGATCGGGGATCGTCTTCGCCTTTTCCTCGTCGGCGAAGGCCGCGAAGCTCTTGAACTCGCGACGCCGGCCGTCGCGCACCGCCTTGTTCAGCTCCTCGTCGGGTGCGAAATCGACGAAGAACAGGAACGGGGTCGAGGCCGACCATTCCTCGCCCATCCACAGCATCGGGATCTGCGGGCTGAGCAGCAGGCCGGCGCGGGCGAGCGCCAGCCTGTCGGGCTCCGCGAGATGGCTCAGGCGCTCGCCCAGCGCCCGGTTGCCGACCTGATCGTGGTTCTGCAGGAAGGTGACGAAGGCCGAGGGCGGCAGGTGACCGGAGGGCTCGCCGCGCGGGTGATCGTCGAGGGTCTTGAACGGCTCGCCCTGGTAGGCGAAGCCCTCGGCGAGGCTGCGGGCGAGATGCGCCGCCGGCCTGTCGGCGAAGCTCTCGTAGTAGCCGGCCTCCTCGCCGGTGAGCAGGATGTGCCAGCCGTGATGGGTGTCGTCGGCCCATTGCGCGCTGTGATGGCGCGGCTGCCCCGCCCCGTCCCGCTCCAGCCAGGAGGCCTGGTTGGCCTCGTTCTCCAGCATCAGGTGGATCGGCCGGTCGGGGAACGCGGCCCGGATCCGCTCGGCGAGCTCACCGAGGAAGTGCTTGTCGGAATCGTCCTGGATCGCGTGGACGGCGTCGAAGCGCAGGCCGTCGACGTGGAATTCCTCCAGCCAGTACAGCGAGTTATGGACGAAGTAGTCCCGCACCACCTGGCCGCTGGTCTTGCCATCGAAGTTGATCCCCGCGCCCCAGGGGGTCTGGTGGCGCTCGGTGAAGAACGTCTTGGCGTAGGCGTTGAGGTAGTTTCCGGCCGGTCCGAAGTGGTTGTAGACCACGTCCAGGAAGACCATCAGGCCGAGCGCGTGCGCCCGGTCGACGAGGCGGCGCAGGTCGTCGGGAGTGCCGTAGGCGGAATCCGGCGCGTAGGGCAGCACGCCGTCGTAGCCCCAGTTGCGGGTGCCCTTGAAGTCGGCCAGCGGCAGGAGTTCGATCGCGGTCACGCCGAGGTCGCGCAACGCCTCCAATCTCTCCGCCAGTGCCGCGTAGGTGCCCTCGGGCGTCGCCGTGCCGATATGGGCCTCGTAGATCACCGTCTCCTCGAACGGGCGGCCCTTCCAGCCTCCGTCGGTCCACGGGAAGGCGGCGGGATCGATCACCTCGGAGAGGCCCGAGACGTCCTCGGGCTGGAAGCGCGAGGCCGGGTCCGGCACCACGAGGTCGCCGTCGATCCGGTAGCCGTAGCGGGCCCCGGCGCGCACGCCCGGCACCGTCAGGCGGCGCCAGCCCTCGCCCGCCTCCGGCAGCGGATGCTCGCTCCCGTCGAGAACCAGGGCGACCTCCGTCGCGGTCGGCGCCCAAAGGGCGAAGCGCACGCCCTCCGGTCCGATCTCCGCACCGAATGGCATGCTGTGGGCGCGCCGCATCGGGCCACCATCCTTCGAAAGCGTGAGGGCAAAGAGCGAGTCGGGACAGCGTGGGGGCCGCCGCTCTGGAAATTCCGCCGGCCTGTCGAGGTTCCGCACTGCGGAAGGCCAGGCTTGCGGCGGGAGCTAAGGCGGCCGGCCGTCCCGGCAATGGCGGATCTCCACCATCCCTGTTGGCCGACTCGCATTGTTCTGGGGACGAGGTGCGGGGTGCCGGATTCGCGCGATCCGGCGCCACGTCCGGGAACCCGGACGCGTCGGCTCGAGGGAAGATCGGCTCGAAACAGTGGTCTTGAGTGAGGCGAGGCTCAGAACGCCCAGGCCAAGGTCGCGGCGAGGGCGACCGCGAGGGTCGCGCCGGTCGCCGTCATCGCCATCCGGTTGAGGCCGGCCCCCGCCGCGGCGATGCCCTCCTCGGCGAAGCCGAAGGCCTGACCGGCGGCCAACTCGGCGCGCGCGAGGGTGAGGTGACGGGTCTGGCTGTCGCGGACCGGGCGTCTGGCGGCTCTCATCGTCGGGTCGCTCCTGTGGCGCGGCCTGTCCGGCCGGCGAATGCGCGACCGATTCGACAACGGGTGGTCATGGCCGAGGTTCCGGCGCGCCCGTGTCCGTCACCGGGCTTTAAGGGAATTTGTTTACGTCTCGGTGACTCTGGTACGGGTTCTGCTGCGCGGCGGTCCCGGACCGCCCGCCCGTACGCGACCATGCCACGCCCGACACCCCCGGAAACCCCTTTTTGTTCCGCGTTTGTTCCGGTATAGGGAGAGGATGACCTCGAATGCTGCCAGAGCCCTTCCCCCACCGCGAGGCCGTCGCGTGAGCGAGGCCGCACGAGACCTGTTCGGAGCGGGCGGCAAGCCTCCCGGGGACAAGACCCCCGAGGGCAAGCCGCCGGCCGAGCCGTCCAAGGCCGATCAGCTCATGGCCGATCGGCTCAAGGCGGATCAGCCCAAGGTCGAGCCGCTCAAGCGTCCGAAGCCGGTCGCCGTGCCTCCGCCCGCGGAGGCGGCGGAGGCCGGCTACGATGCCTCGGCGATCGAGGTGCTGGAGGGGCTGGAGCCGGTGCGGCGCCGGCCGGGCATGTATATCGGCGGCACCGACGAGAAGGCGCTGCACCACCTCTTCGCCGAGGTGATCGACAACTCGATGGACGAGGCGGTGGCGGGCCATGCCAGCTTCATCGAAGTGGAGCTGCAGGAGGACGGCTGCCTCGTCGTGACCGACAACGGCCGCGGCATCCCGGTCGACCCGCACCCGAAATTCCCGGGCAAGTCGGCGCTCGAAGTGATCATGACGACGCTGCATGCCGGCGGCAAGTTCGACTCGAAGGTCTACGAGACCTCCGGCGGCCTGCACGGCGTCGGCATCTCGGTGGTGAACGCCCTCTCGGACCTGCTCGAGGTCGAGGTCGCCCGCAACCAGACGCTCTATCGCCAGACCTTCTCGCGCGGCCACGCGCAGGGACCGATCGAGACGGTCGGGCGCGTGCAGAACCGGCGCGGCACGCGGGTGCGCTTCCACCCCGACGCCGAGATCTTCGGCGAGCACCGGTTCGATCCGCGCCGCCTGTTCAAGATGGCGCGCTCGAAAGCCTACCTGTTCGGCGGGGTCGAGATCCGCTGGCGCTGCGCGCCCTCGCTGCTGGACGGGGTCGAGAACGTGCCGGCCGAGGCCGTGCACCGCTTCCCGGCCGGCCTGAAGGACTATCTCGCCCGCGAGATCGACGGCAAGGAACTGGTCGCCGACGGCGTGTTCGCCGGCAAGGTGACGAAGCCGGGCAGCCACGGCTCGCTCGAATGGGCGATGGCGTGGTTGTCGAACGACGACGGCTTCTCCTCCTCCTACTGCAACACCATCCCGACGCCGGAGGGCGGCACCCACGAGAGCGGGATGCGGGTGGCGCTGCTGCGGGGTTTGCGCGACCACGCCGAGCGGGTCGGCCAGGTCAAGCGGATGGCCTCGGTCACCGCCGACGACGTGATGGCGACCTGCGCGGCGATGCTGTCGGTCTTCATCCGCGAGCCGGAATTCCAGGGCCAGACCAAGGACAAGCTCGCGACGCTCGAGGCCTCCCGCATCGTCGAGGCGGCGATCCGCGACGCCTTCGATCACTGGCTCGCCGCCTCCCCGGCCCAGGCCAACAAGCTCCTCGACTGGGTGATCGACCGGGCCGAGGAGCGCCTGCGCCGGCGCCAGGAGAAGGAGGTCGCCCGCAAGACCGCGACCCGCAAGCTGCGCCTGCCCGGCAAGCTCGCCGATTGCTCGAAGGCCGGGGCCGCCGGCTCCGAGATCTTCATCGTCGAGGGCGATTCGGCCGGCGGCTCGGCCAAGCAGGCGCGCGATCGCGCCACCCAGGCGATCCTGCCGTTGCGCGGCAAGATCCTCAACGTCGCCTCGGCGAGCCGGGACAAGCTCGGGGCCAACCAGCTCCTCTCCGACCTGACCCAGGCGCTGGGCTGCGGCCTCGGCAACCAGTACCGGCACGACGACCTTCGCTACGAGAAGGTCATTATCATGACCGACGCCGACGTCGACGGCGCCCACATCGCCTCGCTGCTCATCACCTTCTTCTACCGGCAGATGCCGAAGCTGATCGAGGGCGGCCACCTCTACCTCGCGGTCCCTCCCCTCTACCGGCTGACGCAGGGCGCCAAGAGCGCCTATGCCCGGGACGACCGCCACAAGGAGCAGCTCCTCAAGACCACGTTCAAGTCGGGCAAGGTCGAGATCGGGCGCTTCAAGGGCCTCGGCGAGATGATGCCCGGCCAGCTCAAGGAGACCACGATGGACCCCAAGAAGCGCACGCTCCTGCGGGTCGAGGTGGTCGAGGAGGCGCGCGACGCCACCGGCGACACGGTGGAGCGGCTGATGGGCAACAAGCCCGAGGCCCGCTTCGCCTTCATCTCCGAGCGCGCCGTCTTCGCCGACGAGATCGAGCTCGACATCTGATCGGCCCCCGCCGAGAAGGGAGGGACGATCCGACGAAAGAAAGGCCCGGCCGCGGGAGCGGCCGGGCCTTTCTTTCGT
>NZ_JTHF01000073.1 GCF_001043895.1 Methylobacterium indicum | reverse complement strand
TTCGTCGACCGGATGAGCGCCGCCGAAGGGCGGGACGGCATCCTGTCCCTGTCGCTCGCCCACGGCTTTCCCTGGGCCGACATCCCGGATGTCGGCGCCAAGGTGGTGGCGGTGACCGACGGCGACGCGGAGCTGGCCCGCCGCACGGCCGAGGCGCTCGCCCGCGAATTGTGGGAGATGCGCGAGGCGACCACCGACCGGCTGCTGACCCTCGACGAGGCGGTGCGGGTGGCGCTCGATCCCCCGGCGGGCGTGACGGTGCTGGCCGACGTCTCGGACAATGCCGGGGCGGGCTCGGCGAGCGATTCGACCTTCCTGCTGCGTGCGCTCGTGGAGGCCGGCGCGACGCGCTGCGCGATCGGCAGCTTCTGGGACCCGGTGGCGGTGCGCCTTTGCCGCGAGGCCGGCATCGGCGCGCGCCTCAACCTGCGCATCGGCGGCAAGACCGGGCCGATGTCCGGCGACCCCGTCGACCTCGCGGTGCGGGTGCTCGGCATCCAGGCGGACGCGGTGCAGACCTACGGCAACGGCAAGCAGCCGATGGGCGACTGCGTCATGGTCGAGGCCGGTGGCCTGCACATCGTCCTGAACGCCCTGCGCACCCAGGTCTTCCAGCCCTCGGCCTTCGAGCAGTTCGGCGTCTCGCTGACCGACTACGCCACCGTGTTCGTGAAGTCGGCCCAGCACTTCAATGCCGGCTTCGCGCCGCGGGCCGACCGCATCCTCCACGTCGCGGTGCCGGGCAGCGCCAACCCGGACTTCGCCGCCCTGTCCCTGCCGCGGGCCGGCCGGCCGCTCTGGCCGATCGTCGCCGATCCGTTCTGACGGGCGGCGGCCGGGGGCCGGCTCAGGCCGCGTTCCCCCGGTCCTTCGCCCCCGTCACGACGGACAGGAGCTTCGCCAGCTGGGCCCTGACATGCGCCCGGATCTCCTCGCTGGACGTCTCCGTCGCGGTCTCCGAGAAATCGACCATGCGTCGTGCCTGAAGTCTCATCGCGCGGACCCTTCTCGATACCGGGGAGAACTGCGCGCCGCCGTCCTCGATACGGCGAACGCTCGGTTCTACGCCCCACAATGCCGGACCGGAAATATATCAATTGATGAACCGACGGCCGATCACGCCGTCGGTCCTCGATAGTGTGATGCATGTGTTGCGCCAATATTGCGTGCACGAGGCCCGAGAGCGCCGGCTCTGCACGGGGGTCCCGGCCCGCGGACGCGATGCGGGACCGATCGCTCCACGGTCTCGACCCGGGTCGACGACGCGGAGGCCACACCCGGCGCGTCAGCGCTCCACGGCCGCGAGCCGTCCGGCCTCGTCCATCCGGCAGCGGACCCACTCGCCGTTGGCGAGGCTGCAGCCGGTGACTGCCATGATGAACCCCCAGTGGCACACGACGAGGGTATGGGCCCAGTCGGGATCCCCGGCCATCGTGGCACCGAAGGTCGCGACACGGGCCTCGAACAGATGATCGGGCTCCTGATCCGCCTCGTCGGCCCCGCGCCACCAGACCTCGTCCATGTGGCTGAGATCGAGATGCGGCCAGGCACGGGCGAGATCGGTCCGGCAGGTGCCGGTATCGCAGCTCGCGCCCCGGCGCTCACGCACCATCGGCGTGACGAGGATCGGCAGGCCGAGGCGGTCCGCCACCGGCGTCGCGGTCTGGAGCGCCCGGGTCAGGGGCGAGCACAGGATGCGCCGAAGCCCCTCCCCCGCCAGCGACCGGGAGGCGGCCTCCGCCTGCCCGTGACCGAGCGGCGTCAGGGGCGCGTCCACGATGCCGGGGTCGAGGCCGGTCGCGTGGAAATGCAGGTTGAACTCACTCTGGCCGTGGCGAAGCAGGATCATCGGGCCAAGGTAGGGCGCCGCGTCGCGCCGGCCCCGCGACGCGCAGCCGCGAGGCGGGGCGCCGGCGGATCGAACGGCCATCGCCGTGCAAGGGCCCGATGCCACGGCGGCCGCTGCGTCGGCCCGCGGGCATGCCCCCTCTCACGGCGCGACCGGCCGGTCCGCCACCTCCGCTCCATCGCTCCCGGAGGACGGTCCCATCAGCCCGCGCAGGGTCGCGGCGAGGTCGGCCATGCCGAGGCCGGCCTTGGGCAGGATGCGGTCGGCCCGGCCGGCGAGGCGGCGGCGGTCCTCGGCGGTCACATCCTTGGCGGTCAGGACGACGACCGGGATGTCGCGCCATTCGGGCTTGTCGCGCAGCGCCCGCAGGAATCCGAAGCCGTCCATCTCCGGCATCATCAGGTCGAGGAGGACGAGGCCGGGCTTGCGCACGCCGACGGCCTCGAGGCCGGCAAGGCCGTTCTCGGCGCTCGCCACCCGCCAGCCCTCGCGGGTCAGCATGGTGGTCATGCGCTCGCGCACGTCGGGATCGTCGTCCACCACCAGGACCGGCCCCTCGTGGATGGCCGGGCGGAAGCGCTCCATCGCCTCCTTGAGCGCGCCCCACTCCACCGGCTTGTGCAGGTAATCGGTCGCGCCGAGGGAAAAGGCGAGGTTCTGCTCGTCGAGCACCGTGACCATGATCACCGGCGTGGCCCCGAAATCCGGATCGGCCCGCAGGGCCCGCAGCACCGCCCAGCCGTCCATCCGCGGCATCGTCACGTCGAGGAGGACGACGCGGGGGCGCAAGGCCCGCGCCTGCTCCAGCCCGGCGCGGCCGTCCGGGGCGGTCGCGACCTGGAACCCGTCCCGCTTCAGGAAGCGGACGAGCAGGTCCCGGGTCGCCGGGTCGTCGTCGACGACGAGGACGAGGTTGGAGCCGGCCTCGGGCCGGGCCGTAGCCGGGATCTCCGGCGCGTCCGCCACGGGCGCGGCGGCCGGCTCGGCGGGGTCGCGCGCCTCGTAGAGGGCCGGCAGCTCCAGGGTGAAGGTCGTGCCCTCCCCGGGCCGGCTCGCCACCGCGATCTCGCCGCCGAGCATCCGGGCGAAGGCCCGGGTGATGGCGAGGCCGAGGCCGGTGCCCCCGAAGCGGCGGGTGGTCGAGGCATCGGCCTGGGTGAAGCGCTGGAAGAGCCGCGCCTGCTGCTCCTCGGTCATGCCGATGCCGGTATCGGCCACGGTGAAGCGCAGGAGGTCGCCGCCCGGCCTGCGCTCACGCACGGCCGACAGGACGATCCGGCCGCCCTCGGTGAACTTCGCGGCGTTGCTCAAGAGGTTGATCAGGCACTGCCGGAGCTTGGTCGCATCGGTATGCGCGTGTCCGAGGCCGTCGCCGAGCTGCAGGTCGAGGGTGTTGCCCTTCTTGACGACCAGGGCGTCGACCGTGGTGGCGACGTCGCGCAGGGTCTCGGCCACGTCGAGATCCTCGGCATAGACCTCCATCCGCTCGGCCTCGATCTTCGAGAGGTCGAGCACGTCGTTGATGAGGCCGAGCAGGTGGCGGGCATTCGCCTCGATCTTGCGCATGTCGGCGAGCAGGCTCTCCTCGCCGAGATCTTCCATCTCCTCCTGCAGCATCTCCGAGTAGCCGATCACCGCCGAGAGCGGGGTGCGCAGCTCGTGGCTCATATTGGCGAGGAACTGGCTCTTGGCGCGATTGGCCTCCTCGGCCGCCTCCTTGGCGGCCTCGAGCGCCAGCTCGGCCTCCTTGCGGGCGGTGACGTCGGCATGCGCGCCGACCCATTCGCGCACCCGGCCGTCCTCCTCCAGGATCGGGACGGCGCGGCCCTCCATGTACCGCCAGACGCCGTCGTGGCGGCGCAGGCGGTGCTCGATGGCATAGAGCGTGCGGCCCGCCACCGCCTGCTCCCAGGCGACCCGCGTCGCCTCCCGGTCGTCGGGGTGGACCGCTTCCAGAAAGCCCTGGCCCGCCGCCTCGGCGGGGGGCTGGCCGGTGAAACGGGTCCATTCCGAGGTGATCTCCCGGAACGCCCCGTCCGGCGTCGTGGTCCAGACGATGGCCGAGGTCGCCTCTGTCAGCGAGCGGAACCGCTCCTCGCTGTCGGCGCGGCGGCGCTCGGCGAGCTTGGCGAGCGTCACGTCGTCCATCACGATGCCGACGCCGTCGGCCCGCTCGGTCTCGGGCCCGCGGCCGCGGCGGCGCAGCGGGAAGAAGCTGACCTCGAAGTGGCGCACGCCGCCCGGCGCGCTGGGTGCCGGCACCCCGACCTCGATATTGGCGGTGACGAGGCCGTTGTCGCGGGCCGCCGCGAGCTTCGGCGCCAGTGCATCGCGCAACGAGGGTAGCAGCGCCCAGATCGGCGCGCCGACATCGGCGCCGAAGCCGCGCTCGCTCATGTTGCCGAGCGCCCGGTTCATGTGACGCAGGTTCAGGTCGCGGTCGAGGAAGCCGAGGCCGACGGGCGCGTTCTCCAGGACGCTCTCCAGGAGGTCGGCCATGCGCTGGCTCTCCCGGCGGCGCACCAGGGCGAGGCGGGCGAGCAGGCCGGCCGCCGCGAGCGCCGACAGGAGGGTGACGAGGGAGAGGAGCGGGGTGCGCAGGGCATTCGCCTCGGCGAGGCGGCGCATCCCGCCGGTGGTGTCGTCCTGGACCTCCCGGGTGAGCGCACGCACCGCATCCATGGCGCGCTTGCCCTCCCCGGTCTGGATCAGCGCCAGGGCCGCGTCGCGTCCGTCGGCCCCTTCGCCACCGGCTCGCCGCGCGGCGACGACGCGACCGGCAAAATCCATCTCGGTATCGATCACGGCCCGGCGGCGCGTGCGCAGGGCTTGATCGGGCGTGTCGGCGTCGAGCCGGTCGAGCTCGCCGCCGATCCGGCCGAGAGCCGCGGTATAGGGATCGAGGTAGTCCTCGCGGCCGGTGAGCACGAAGCCGCGCTGGCCGGTCTCGAGATCCTTCATGCTCGAGAGCACGCGCTCGCTCTGGGTCAGGACCCGGCCGAGCCGCTCGGCCTCCGCGCGGTTGCGGGCGGCCTCGACGTAGTTCCAGCCCCCGGTCGCCACCGCGATGGCGAAGAGCAGGAAGGCGAGCGGCGATCCCGGGACGCGCCGGCCGGGGGCGAGGAAGCGCCACCTCTGCGTCGTCTTCGCTTGCATCGTCTCGGTCTCGAGGCTCATGACGAGGTGGGTTTCCGTTAGAGGAAAGCGGGGCGGGAGCCGCGTCTCCGGCTTGTGGCACGGTTTGCCGTACGGGCCCGCCCGAAAAGTGCCCCACCCGAAATCGACGGGCGGGGCGCGACGATCATGCGGTGTCGTCGAGGTCGCGCCCGCGGGTCTCGGGCAGCATCCAGGCCGCCACCGTGCCGACGAGGCTGAAGGCGGCGAGGTAGTAGGCCGGCGCCATCCGGTCGCCCGTCGCCGCGATCAGCCAGTTGATCACGTAGTTGGTGCTGCCGCCGAAGACCGAGACCGCGAGGGCGTACACGATGGCGAGGCCGGAGCTGCGCACCGCGCGCGGCAACGATTCCGGAATGCCGACGATGATCGCCGCCGCGTTGATCGAGGACAGGGCCGAGAGCAGGAAGGTCACCGCGTAGACCGCGACCGGCCCCGGCGCCCGCAGCAGCCAGGCGAAGGCCGGCACCGCCAGCAGCAGGATCAGCACGCGCGGCCAGATCATCACCGGGCGCCGGCCGACCCGGTCGGCGAGGAACCCGCCCAGCAGCGGAAACACCACCGAGGCGAGGCCGAGCGCGATCGGCACCGCGGTCGCGGCGGTCTCCGACAGGCCGAGGGTCGCCCCGGCATAGACCGGCATGTTGGTGCCCACGGCGTTCGAGACCGTCGAGGCGGCGATGACCAGGAAGGTCAAGGCGAGCAGGCGGCCGTGGTCGCGCAGGAGCCGGCGGATCACCGCGCCCGTCGAGGACGCGGCCTGCGGGTCGGCCTCGGCGCCGCCGGTCTCCGGCAGGTGGCTGCGGATGACCAGGCCGACCGGCACGACGGCGAGGCCGACGAGGAACATCACCCGCCAGCCCCACTGCGCCATGGCGGCATCGCCGATCGTGAGCGCCAGCGCCGTGGCGAGCAGCCCGGCGAAGAGGGCCGCGCAGCCCTGGCTGGCGATCTGCCAGCTCGTGACGAAGCCGCGGTGCCGGGGCGGCGCGGCCTCGATCAGGTAGGCGGTGGAGGGGCCGACCTCGCCGCCGAGCGCCAGACCCTGGATCAGCCGGCCGGCGATGACGATGGCCTGCGCCCAGCCGCCGATCTGCGCGTAGCCCGGGCAGGCCGCGAGCATCAGCATGCCGAGCGCCATCAGGGCGATGGTCACCAGCATGGCGGGCTTGCGCCCGGCCCGGTCGGCGAGCGCCCCGATCAGGGCGCCGCCGATCGGCCGCATGACGTAGCCGACGCCGAACAGCGCCAGCGAGGCGAGGAGGCTGTGGCTCGCGTCGGAGGCCGGGAAGAACGCCTCGCCGATCGCCTTGGCGAAGAAGGCGTAGACGGTGAAATCGTAGAATTCGAGGGCGTTGCCGAGCACCACGGCGCCCACCGCCTTGCGGTCGAGGCGCGCGCCCGGCGGATGGGCGGGATCGATCGCGTCCATGCCGGGGCTCAGCGGCCCGGCTCGCGCTGGATCCCGCCCGTCACCGGCACGGCGCCGGCCGCCACGGCGGCGTCGTAGCCGGACAGCCACAGGGTGCGGGCCTGCGTCCCCTCGGCATACGGGCAGGCCTCGCGGGCCAGCCCCTTGGCGGGGGCGGCCTCGCCGAGGGCGCGGGCGTCGAGGTCGTCGGGCGGGGTCTGCATCGGGAGCGGCTCCGGTCGTGTGTTCGCCACGATCTAGGGCCTCGCCCGGCGAAGGGGATGGCGCCGCCCGACATGCCCGACGGCACGAGTTGGCCGCCGAAGCGGCGGCATCCTATAGGGCGGGATCTCCCGCCCGTGACGGAGCCGACCCGTGCCGCCCTCCCCGCCCTCCTCCGCGCCCCTCTCTCCCGAGGCCGGCGGCAAGCCCGGGCGCCGCGCCGGCTTCCTGGCCGGGTGCCGGCCCGCCACGCGCCGCATCCACGCGCCGATCCTCGACCTCGCCGCCTCCCGCGGCCACCTCAACCCGCGCGGCCTCGGCCGGGCCCGGGCCTTCTCGGATCTCGGCTCGCTCGGCCAGAGCAGCGTCGGGTTCGAGACGCTCGCGGACTACGCGGCGGCCGACGAGGCCGGCCGGGCGCCCTATGGCGGCGCCGAATACGGCATCGTCCAGTCGCCGGAGGCCGACGCGGTCGGCCGCAAGTTCGCGGCCCTGCATGGCGGGGCCGGCGCGATCGTCTGCGCCTCGGGCCTTGCCGCCATCGCGACGGTGCTCGACGCCTTCGCGCCGAAGCTCGTCCTGATCCCGGACGGGATCTACTTCCCGGCCTGGCGCTACATGAGCGAGACCGGGCGGGTCGACCTCCTGACCTACCCGGCCGGCGCCTCGGGCGCGGAGGTCGGCGCGCTGATCCGGGAGGCGGGCCGGCGCGCCGCCCCCGCCGACACGATGCTCTACCTCGAGGCGCCGGGCAGCGGCACGTTCGAGATCCCGGACATCGCCGGCCTCGTCGCCGAGGCGGCGCGGGCGGGCCTGCGCACCGTGATGGACAACACCTGGGCGAGCCACGTCCGCTTCCGACCCCTCGACCACGGCATCGCCGTCGCGATCCAGGCGACGACGAAGCACGAGGGCGGCTACGGCGACACGCCGAGCGGCGTCGCGGTGGCGCGGGAGGAACCCGACCTCGCGCGGCTGCGCCGACAGTTGCGGATCGGCGGCCTCGGCGCGGTCTCGCCCCAGACCTGCACCCGGCTCTTCCACCGGGTGGACGGGACGGCGGCCCGGCTCGACCGGCACGCGGCGAGCGCCGCGACGCTGATGCGATGGTTCGAGGAGCAGGCCTTCACCGCCGACATCCTGAGCCCGGCGCGGCCGGCGAGCCCGTGGCACGCCCGCTTCGCGCGGTATTTCGGCGCCGGCAACGGGCTGTTCACGGTGGCGTTCGACGAGGCGCTCCCGGCCGAGCGGGTCCACGCCTTCGTCGATGCGCTCCTGCTGTTTCGCGTGGCCGAGAGCTGGGGCGGCCACGTCTCGCTGGTGCTGCCGGTCCATCCGCGCCGCGATCCGGCGCTGCTGCCGAAGGGCACGATGTTCCGCTTCCACGCCGGCCTCGAGGAGGCCGACGACCTGGTTGCCGACCTCGCCCAGGCGGCGCGCGCCGCCTTCTAAGCAACCTTACGTTGGCAGGCCAACGCTTCGCCCGCTTAGGTTTTTGTTTCGTCGCAGATTCTTGCCGCCGAACCGGTATCCACTTCGGCGAAATCTGCTGAGAGCGCTTCACGATCGCGCTGCCATCGCGAAGCGCTCTCAGTCTTTGTTTCACCGCATCTTCTTCGACGAACCGGCATCCGCTTCGTCGGACGATGCTTAGCCCGGGTAGCCGTAGCGGGCGCGGGCGGCGGCGAGGAGGTGCAGGGCCTCGCCGTCGCGGCCGGCGGCGCAGGCCGCGGAGGCGTTGGCGAGATCGGCCGAGAAGCGCTTGCCGACCGGGGCGTTGAGGTTGCCGGTGGCGACGTCGCTGTCGACGATGGCCTGGGTGCGGGCGATGGCCGGGCCGCAGCCGGACCCGGCGGGCAAAGCCGCCGCCGGCAGGGCCGCGACCGGGGCGAGGCCCGCCGCCGGCGGGGCGACCGGCTTCGACTGGCAGGCGGCGAGGGCGAGAAGGGCCGCGAGGGCGAGCCCGGGCTTCAGCTGCGACACGGGTGAGGCTCCACCTTGAGAGGGCGCCGGGAGGGTGCGCTCATGCGGCCAAGCTTGTGGCAAGCGCGGCCGGGGTGGTCAATCGTGGGGGTGTTTCCGCCGCGTGGCGTGGCGGATGCGGGCCCCGCGCACCTCACAGGGGCCGGTCGGGCGGGCCGAGGGGACGGGGCACTCGATTCAAGGCGGCGGAGCCGCGGGCGGCCTCCGCCCGTACCGCCGCACGGTGCGATGCCGACGGCGTGCGCGAGCCCATCGAAAACAAGGCTGCCCCGAACCCTCGACCGCGCCTGCGAGACCGGGCCTGGCGGCGCGGTTCGATCGTCGAGGCTGGCGCGTGGCGGATCTCAGTCGTAGTCGAGCCCGACGGAGTGCTCGAACGCCGTTCCGCTCGTCCGCCGGCCCTTCGGGTCCGCCACCGAGATATCGCGGAAACCGCGCCCCATCAGCTCCCGGACCTTGTCGAGCGCCTGCAGATCGGTGCCGCAGGCGAAGGTCAGCGCGCGGCCGGTCGGGTCGGTTCCTGTTACCTTGTACACGCTCGGTTCCCTGTTCGGCGGTGAGCAGACGGTGGCAGGGATGTACCCGCTCGTCCGTCGCCTGTCGCCTTCGTCGCAGGGCCGATCCTCAGGCTCCCGGCGTCCAGTCGATCTTGGGCTTCTGCGACAGGATGCGCTCGAAGTAGTCCGCCACAGCCTGCGCGCCGTTCGCGTGCATCATCGCGACCGGATGGGCAAGGTAGGCCCGGGCGAGATCGAGCGGAATCTCGCCGGCCTGGAGCGCGCCGAGCACCGCATCGATGAAGGCGTCGTTGGCCTCGTTGAAGTCGGAGGACAGCTTCTTGCGGTCGTTGAGCGCCTTGATCGGCATCGTGCGGGTCGTCCTCTCGTCGGTCTGCCCGGACGCTCGCCCGGGTTGCCTGCCATCGCAAGCGGTCGGGATACGCGACCAAACCGCACTCGATTGGCGAGCCTGCACCGCGTCAACGGTACACGATCCATCCACCGGAACAGTCTATCGAGCAAATTTTTGAGAAAGGTGGCGCACCCGACACGATTCGAACGTGTGACCTTTGCCTTCGGAGGGCAACGCTCTATCCAGCTGAGCTACGGGTGCTGACCGCGAAGCCTCTGTAGCCCGGCTCAGGGCGGAGCGCAACAGGGAAAGGGAGTGCGAGCCCGCTCGACGGGTTCGGGCGATGGCACCGGCCGCAGGGATGACGCATGTCGAACCCGCGCGGCCGACATCAGGCCATGGCCTCGGGCCCGAAGCCGAGACCGGCGGCGAAACGGTTCCAGGTCTCCCGGGTCACCTGCCCGCCGGTCGCGCGCCGGTGGCCCTGCGCGAACTGGTCGTCGGGGCCGAGGCGGGGGGCCCGCTCCTCCAGGAAGGCGATCAGGTCCGGCACCGTGTCGCTGCGCGCGGCGAAGTGGACGAAGCCCTCGCGAAAGCCCGCATTGGCGCCGATCACGACCTGGCGGCGCAGGCGGTGGGTCCAGGACTGGGCGACGAGGGGATGGATCTGGCAGGGCGAGTCGCAGCGGATCAGCGCGACCGGACCGGCGAAGCGCGGCGCCACCGTGCGGGCGGCGTCGAGCGCCTGCTTCACCTCGGCGCGGGCGGCATGCAGGGCTTCGCCGTCCGGCGAGACGTCCGACAGGATGTCGTCCGGGCCGGTCGCCCGCAGCAGCAGGCGCAGGGCGGGCGTGGCGTCGCCGCGGCGGGAGCGGCGCGGGGCGTTGACGAGGCTCACCGCCTCGCGCAGGGCCTTCAGGGTGGCGTGCCGTCGCGCGCCGGCCATCACCTCCGGAAACTGCGCCGCGGCGGCGCGGTCCCCGAGATCCCCGATCGCCCCGAGGGCGGCGAGCCAGACGAGGGCGCCGGCCTCCGCCGCGCCGAGCCGCGCGACCGCGCAGCGATGCGCGAGCAGGCTCGAGGTCGGCGTCGGCTCCTCGCCGTAGCCGCTGATCACGGTCGCGACGTCGGGCGCGGGCAGGCTGCGCGGCACGTGGTGATCGACGATCAGGGTCGGCAGCCCGGGCAGGATCGGCTCGACCTGCACGCCGAGATCGGTGACGACGAGGCCCGCGACCGGCGGTCCGGCCGTGAGCTCGGCCCGGATCGCGTCGGACCAGGCGCTCTCCCCCCGCCCGATCACCCGCACCCGCGCCGGGCCGTGCGCCGGGCTCGCGAGGATGCGGGCGAAGAGCGCGCCGGCCGACAGACCGTCGGCATCGTCGTGGCAGAGCACGACCGGCGCGCCGCCCCCGAACCGCGCCAAGGTCTCGGTGAAGCCGGCGGGGGCGTCGCCGCTCACGGCCGGGCTTCGGCCCGGAGGCTGGCGACGAAGCGGCGGGCGATCGCGCGCACGGCCTCGTCGTCCCGCGTCGCATCGCCGGCCGGATCGCCGAGATGGTCGACGCTGGCTTCGAGAGCGTCGAGCAGGTCCGGGTGCCGGGCCGCCACGAACCGGATGGTTGTGAAGAGCAGGTGCTCGGCGACGATCTCGCGGCGGCGGGCCTGGATCGTCGCGTCGGAGGGGGGCTGTGTCTCGGTCATGCCGGGGCAACACGCGAGTGGCGCCCCGGTTCTGCGCCTGCCGTCGCACACCGGGTCCGGCTTTGGACTCCCCTCACCGCCCCGGTCTCTGCTAGAGAGCGTCGAGGGCTGCCGCTCTGCAAAAACACAACCCAAGGGCAGGAACATCGCCGTGGAAGAGATCGAAACCAGAACAATCCGCAAGGTCATGTGGCGGCTGATGCCGTTTCTGGTCGTTTGCTACTTCGTTGCCTATCTCGACCGCGTCAACGTCGGTTTCGCCAAGCTGCAGATGAATGCGGCGCTCGGATTGTCCGAGGCGGCCTACGGCTTCGGCGCCGGGTTGTTCTTCATCGCCTACTTTCTGCTCGAGGTGCCGTCGAACCTCGCGCTGGACAAGTTCGGTGCGCGGCTCTGGATCGCCCGCATCATGTTCAGCTGGGGCCTGATCTCGGCCCTGTTCGCCTACATCCAGCCGATCTCGCGCGCGACCGGGATCTCGAACGAGTATGTGTTCTTCATCTTGCGCTTCCTGCTCGGCATCGCCGAGGCGGGATTCTTCCCGGGCATCATCTTCTATCTCACATTGTGGTTCCCGTCGGTCTACCGGGCCCGCGTCGTCGCCCTGTTCATGCTGGCGATCCCGTTCTCGTCGATCGTCGGCGCGCCGGTCTCGGGCGCGCTCCTGAACATCACCGGGGCCGGTCACGACGGCTGGCAGTGGCTGTTCATCCTCGAGGCGCTGCCGTCGATCGTGATGGCCTTCGTGGTGATCTTCTACCTCACCGACCGGCCGGGCCAGGCGAAGTGGCTCGGCGAGGACGAGAAGGCCTGGCTCGAGACGCGGCTCGAGACCGAGCGCAAGCAGAAGGTCGCGGTCGAGCACATGAGCATCGGCAAGGCGCTGTCCGACCCGCGGGTGCTGGCCTGCTCGTTCGTGTATTTCTGCCTCAACGCGGCGAGCTACGGCGTGGCGTTCTTCCTGCCGACCATCGTCAAGGGGTTCGGCGTCAGCAACTTCCAGACCGGCCTGCTCTCGGCGCTGCCCTTCGTGTTCGGGGCGGTCGGGATGGTGCTCCTGGGCCGCAGCTCCGATCGCACCCTGAAGCGCCGGGAGCATGTGTGCTTCGCCATGATCGTCGCGGCGGTCGGCGTCGCGGGGGCGGGCCTGGTCTCGAGCCCGGTCCTGATCCTCGGGCTGCTCTGCCTGAGCCAGATCGGCGTCTCGGCGACGCCGCCGCTGCTCTGGCCGATCCCGAGCGCCTTCCTCACCGGCAGCTCGGCGGCGGCGGGCATCGCGGCGATCAACTCGATCGGCAACCTGTCCGGCTTCGCCGGGCCCTACGTCATGGGTTACCTCAAGGACCTGACCGGCACCTTCACGGCCGGGCTGCTGGTGCTCGGCGCCGTCACCCTGGCAGGCGGCCTCGTGGCGATGACCCTGAAGGTCAGCCGCGACCTGGAGCAAGCGGCCACCAAGGCGGCCCCGGCGGAGTGAGGCCGAGCGGCGGGCGGAGCGGCGGCCGGACCGGTTGCCGCCCGCTTGCCTTGTCGCGCGCGACCGGTTCGGCGTGACGGACCGGTCGC
>NZ_JTHF01000072.1 GCF_001043895.1 Methylobacterium indicum | reverse complement strand
CCGATCGCCCCGTCGCCGTCGAGGCCAAACCCGGACCGGCGCCGGCCCCCACCAGCCCGATGCCCGCCGCTCCCGCAGCCGGATCCGTCTCCGGCCATCCGGCTCCCGCCGCCATGCCGCCGAGCGCGGCTCCCCCGGTGCAGGCCGGTGCCGGCTCCGCCGACCCGGCGCCCGGCCCCGAGCCGGTGCCGGGCGTGAAACCCGCGCCCGAGGCCGATGCGTCGGCGCAAGCCAAGCCTCCCGCCGTGGAGGAGCCCCCGCGCGCGGCCCGATCGGCGACGGAGGCGAGACCGGCCGAGACCCGGATCGCCGACACCAGGACGGCCGAAACCCGGACCATCGAGGCGAGGCAGGCCGAGGTGCGGATCACGGCCGCCTCCGGCGACTGGCGAAACGACGGCCCGGCCCAGCCGGCGGCCGGCGCGCCCGCCTCCCTCGCGACACCGTCGGCCCCCGCGGCGCTGCCGCACACGACCCTGCGCCAGATCGCCGACGCGGTGGCGACGGGGGCCGCCGCGCTGCCGGATTCCGCCTCGGTCCGGGCCGGCGCGGTCGCGGCGGCCTGGAGTGCCGCCGCCCAGGCGGAGGGGCCGGTGCGGCTCCTGACGCTGCAATTGCGTCCCGCCGAACTCGGGCAGGTCCAGGTGCGGATGCGCCTCCAGGACGGCCGCCTCGAGATGACCCTGCGTGCCGAGCGCGAGGAAACGGCCGAGCTCCTGCGCCGCGACGGCGGCCTCCTGACGGCCCTCGTGCGCGAGGCCGGCTACCAGCCCGACCTCGTCACCGTGCAGTCCGGGCGCGTGCCCGGCGACGCGCCGCCGCAGGGCGGCCAGAGCGGCGCACAGGCGGGCGGGCCGTCCTTCACCGCCGGCGGCCAGCAGCAGGGCGGCGCGAGCCCGGACCAGCCGGCCCGCCGCACCCCCGACGCGCCCGAGGAAGGCGGGCGCCGGACCATGGAGCAGAGAGATGATGCGCAGAGCGGCGATCGCGGCGGCCTTTACCTTTAGCACCGTGGCGGCCGCGCACGCCGCTGCCACGGTCTCCGGCGCCGCCAAGGCCCCCCTGCCGGCGACCGGCAACGTCTGCGAGCAGCAGATGGCGGCGGCGGCCGCGCGCCACGGCGTGCCGCTCGGCATGCTGTACGCCGTCGGGCTGACCGAGAGCGGCAACCGCGGCTCGCTCCAGCCCTACGCCATGAATATCGCCGGCAAGGCCTATTTCGGGTCGAGCGCCGCCGACGTGATCCGGCGCCTGGGCGAGGCGCAGGCCAGCGGCGTGCGCCTGGTCGATCTCGGCTGCATGCAGATCAACCACCACTATCACCGGGCGAAGTTCACCTCGCTCGAGGCGATGATCGACCCGCGCCAGAACGTCGAATACGCGACGGTGTTCCTGAAGGAGCTGAAGGCCCGGGAGGGCAGCTGGACCCTGGCGGTCGCACGCTATCACGCCGGCCCGAACAACAATCCGGCGCAGAAGCAGTATGTCTGCCGGGTGATCGCCAACATGGTCGCCTCCGGTTTCGGCCAGTGGACCCCGGGGGCGAAGACGTTCTGCCGGTGAGCCGGCGCCGCGCGGGCGCGATCCAGGGTCGGGGCCATCGGGCCCCGCCCCGGGGGCCGTCAGCCGACGTAGGTGTAGCCGATGTAGCGCTTGGCCTCGATCGGGTCGTGGCCGAGGAGATGCGCCAGCTTCTTGCGCAGCTTGCTGACGTGGCCCTCGACCACGCTCTCCTCGACGCCGTCGCTGTAGACGCCGTAGACGCCGTTGAAGAGCTGGGTCTTGGTCACCCGCCGGCCCCGGTTGCGCACCAGGAATTCGAGGATGTGCCGCTCCCGCCGCGGCAGCGAGACGGGCACGCCGTCGATCTCCGGGTCGCGTCCGTCGAAGAACACCCGGAGGCGCTCCGGGCGGGGCGGGCTCGCACCCTCCGGATCGGCGGCAGGGGCGCCGACGCCGTCGGGAGCCGCCTCCGTCGCACCGTTGACCCGGCGCCAGATCGCCTCCGCCCGGGCCAGGATCTCGCGGACGTGGACGGGCTTGGGCAGCACGTCGTCGATGCCGGCATCGAACAGGACGAGGGTCTGCTCCAGCGACCGCGAATCGGCCAGCGCGATGATCGGGGCGCGGGACTGGCGACGGATCGCGCTCGCGCAGCGGGCGCGCTCGTCGAAGTCGCCGAGCAGGAAGCCCTGGACCGCGTCGAGGTCGCTGCGGGACGCCGACTCGATCCAGCTCGTGAACTCCTCCGGCGACAGCGAAAAGGACGACACGCCTTCTCTGTCGAACCCGGCCTTGAAGCCCGCATTCACCGATTTCCTGGCATCGACCAAGAAATACATCTGTCGTACCCTCATCGAGCCCGCCCGAGTGCCGCAGCGATACCGCGCCTCGATCTGTGCTCTGTCTTGTTCTCTCGGTGCGGAACCTGCGGCCACGGTGCGCCCGATATGCGCGCGCCGTTCCGAAATCCTGCGATCTCCGAGTTGTCCCGACCGAATTCATGTCCCGGCCGACGCGGCCGGTCAATGATTGCTGCGCCGCAGCAAGCCCGCTTCGCAGGTCTTTTTTAAGAATTGGCCGGGGGTGTGTGCATGCGGACGCGTTAGGCGGCGGTTAGCTCCACCGCAGGTAGCGCAATCGCTGCCACAACCGATGTCGAGGCGAGCGAGCCGGCGCAGGGCCGCTCGGCGCGCGGGCGGCGATCCGCCGAATCACCCGCACCGGCGGGCGGCCGTCCAGGAAAGCAATCGGGCGCGGGCGTCTCCCGTGGACAGGAGACGCCCGCGCCCGATCGTCGAGGGGAGGGTGTTCGCAGCGGCTCAGGCGGAGAGCCGGGCATCCGAGAGGGCGCGGGCGAAGGCGTCGAGGCGCAGGGGCGGGGCGTCCTCGGCCAGGATGCGCTGGATCGCGACGCCGACGAAGCAGCCGTCGAGGACGAGCTTGAAGAACACCGTTACGGATTTCGCCGCGAACTCCATGTCGAGGACCACCTTCATCGAGCGGCCCCAGTCGAGGCTGACGTCGGCGGCGTCGGCGTAGGTCAGGGTGGCGTCCTTGAAGAACAGCTCGGCCGAGGAGGCGACGAGCTCGGCGATGTTGCCATGGCGCTCGCCCCGCACCCAGCCGATCAGCACGCTGCCGTCGAGCAGGCAGAACTCGGTGATGAAGTCGCGGATCGCCGTCGCGAAGACCTCCTCGGCCGCCGCGATCACGTCGCCGGGCATCGTCCGGGCCTGTGCGAGATCGTGGTCGTGAGGGATCATCGTTGTCTCGCGAACAGGAAGAACAGGATCTGCGCGACCGCGCGATAAAATTCCGCCGGAATCATCTGGTCGACCTGGACAGCATCGTACAGCGACCTTGCCAGAGGCTTGTCTTCGATCACCGGGATGCCCTTCTGCTCGGCGATCTCGCGGATGCGCAGGGCGATGAGGTCCTGGCCCTTGGCGAGCACGACCGGCGCCGGCCCCTCGGAGGGCTCGTAGCGGAGCGCGATCGCGAAGTGGGTCGGGTTGGCGATGACCACGGTGGCGCGGTCGACCTGGCCGAGCATGCGCTTGCGGGTGCGATCCTGGGCGAGCGAGCGCAGGCGCGCCTTCACGGTCGGGTCGCCCTCGACCTGCTTGTGCTCGTCCTTGATCTCCTGGCGCGACATCTTGAGCGAGCGCTGCCAGCGCAGGCGCGCCCAGACGAGATCGCCCGCGACGATCACGATGGTGGCGATGCTGACGGCCGAGACCAGGCGGATCGCGGTCGTCAGGATCAGCTCGGGAAGCTGGCTCGGGTCGACGAACATGGCACTCACGGCTTTGCCCTGTTCCGAGCGCAGGAGCAGGAGGACGACGAGACTGACCGAGGAGACTTTAAGGACGGCTTTCAGGAACTCGACCTGGCCGGAGCGGCCGAAGATCCGGCTCCAGCCCGAGGCCGGGGAGACGCGGTTCCATTTCGGGGCGATCCGGTCGGAGACGAGGCTCGGGACGTTCTGGGCGAGGGAGGCGACGAGCCCGAAGCCGATCAGCACGAGGAGGATCGGCGTCAGGAACCGGGCAAGCGCGAACCCGGTGGCGTGCATCAGGGTCAGGGCGTCCTCGGCGCTGCCGAGGGCGAACCCGCCCGGATGGTCGAGGAAGGACGCGAGGTCGCGGGCGAGCTCGGCGGCCCGGTCCCGCACCACGAGGCTCAGGGAGACCAGGAGACCGAGGATCGAGGCGAAGACCGGCGCCTCGCGGGAGAACGGGACGTCGCCCTTCTCGATCGCATCGCGCACCTTCCGCTCGGTGGCGGCCTCGGTCTTGCTTTCCTGGTCGGTCTCGTCAGACATCGGTCAGGCCCCGGGCGTGCTCAGCGGATGAGGGCTTCATCCTCGCCTCCCGGGTTGATCTCGATCTCGCCGCGGCCCGCCATGTCCATGGCAAGGTCGGTGATGCTGCGCCGCGCCTCCATCACGTCGCGCTGGGCCGCCGGATCGCCGCCGTTGAGCTCGTGCTCGACCATGCGGCGCACGCGGGCCGACAGCGCGCTGAGCACCACCGTGCGGAACTCCGCCTCGGTGCCCTTGAGCGCCAGCACCAGCCGGTCGTTGGGCACCGCGTCGAACAGGGTGGTGCGCGCGCGCGGCGCCAGCTTGACGATGTCGTCGAAGGTGAAGAGCAGGCCCTTGAGGATCTCGACCGATTTCGGCCGCGTGTCGGAGAGGCTGGTGAGCGCCTCGTCCATCTGCTGGCGGTCCATCTTGTTGATGATGTCGGCCATCTTGGCGTGGGTGTCGGCGCCGGAATTGCGCGACCCGTTGATCAGGAAATCCTCGTGCAGGGCGCGCTCGATGGCCTGCATGACGTCGTCGGTCACCGGCTTGAAGCTCAGCATCCGGCGCATCACGGTGTTGCGCACCGGCAGCGGCAGGTGCCCCATCACCTTGGCGGCGACGGCGGGCTTGACCCGGGACAGGATCAGGGCGGCGGTCTGCGGGTGCTCCTTGACGAGGTAGCTCGCCAGCACGCTCTCGGACACCGTGGCCATCCGCTCCCAGACCGAGCGGTTGGCGTTGCCGCGCACCTCGGCCAGGATGTCGGCGAGCTGGTCGGCCGGGATCAGGCCGGTGAGGAGCTTCTCGACCTCCTGCACCGTACCGACGAGGCTCGCCCCGCCGGCGAACTCCTCGGCGAAGTGCTCGATCACGGTGTCGACCTGGTCGGGGCTCACCGCCCCGAGCCGCGAGGCCGAGTGGGTGATCCGCTTGATCTCGTCCGGCTCGAAATACTTCAGCAGCCGTCCCGCCGCGGGCTTGCCCATCGCCAGGAGCAGGGTCGCGACCTGATCGACGGGCGCGAGCTGCCGGGAGGCGCCGCGCAGGGCCGGAGGGGAGGCCGCCATGTTCACGCGATCAGCCGTTCTGCGCAGCGTCGGCCGGGCCGACCACCTCGGTCAGCGAGACGCCGAAGCGGGAATTGTCCTCCTCGACGATGACGATCTCGCCGCGCGCGATCACCCGGCCGTTGACCATGATGTCGACCGGCTCGCCGACCCGGTGGTCGAGGGCCACGATGGCGCCGCGGCCGAGCTTCATCAGGTTGGCGACCGGCATGGTGGCCGAGCCGAGCACCACCTGCACCAGGACCGGGATGCGCAGGATCGAGTCGAGGTTGCGCGGGTCCTCGCCCACCGGGACGCCCGGCTGCGGGGTGCCCTGGCTCGGGAAGGCGGCGCCGGCGCCGGCATCGGGGAAGGGGCTCGTGCTCATCGCGGGCTCGCGTGAAATCCTGAAGTCCGTGACAGTCCTAAGTGGTCAAGCTGATCCGAGGCTTGCGGGCGGCGGCGCCATCCCGCCGGAAGCTCAGCGCCCGCCTTCGGCCCGGATTGCGGCGCGGCGGCCGGCCTCGAGGGCCTCGAGGGTCGCCTTCGCCTCCTCGATCTTGGCGCTCAGGGCTTCCAGCACCTCGCGGCCCTCGCCGGTGAAGTTGCGCACCGCCTCGCCCGCGGTGGCCAGCGCATGGCCCGAGGCCGCGACCGCCCGGCCGTACTCGGCCTGGGCGCGGTCGAGGCGCTTGAGCTTCAGGTAGAGCGGCAGCACGCAGGCCGTGGTGCCCACCAGGGCGGCGAGCAGCACCCCGTCAACCAGCGACACCATGCTCCGCCCCTTCCTTGTCCTGATTGATGGCCTCGTCGATCCGCAGGACGTAGGCGCCTTGGGACTGCCCGGCATGGCACCAGAACAGCGGCTTGTCGTTGCCTTCGAGCTTGATCCGGGTCGCCGGGGTGGCGTCGAGGGCGATCACCTGGCCGACCTTGAGCCCGGCGATCTCGCCGAGGCTCAGGTGGCGTTCCTCGAGCACGGCCCGCAGGTGGACCGTGGTCTTCTGCACCTCGGCAGCGATCTGGCTCGTCCAGCGCGGGTCGCGGCGGGTGCTGGTCTCGCCGGTGAGCACCTTGGCGAGGCTCGGCCGCAGCGGGTTGAGCACCGATTGCGGGATGATGATGAACATCTCGCCGCCGCGGTTGAGCGCCTGGAGCAGGAACTTGGCCTGGATCGCCTTGTTGCTGCGCCGGCCGATCACCGCGAACTCCATCCGGGTCTCGGTGCGCTCGAGGGTGAACGCGGTCTTCGAGACGAGGCCGAAGGAGGATTCGAGCGCCCGGCCGACCTGCTCGAGGATCATCTGGGCGATGCGCAGCTCGATCGCCGAGAAGGCGCGCTCGTCGTCGACCGGCTGCTCCGAGCCGTCGGCCCCGAACAGCACCTCGACCATCGTGAAGATGAAGTCGCGGTCGAAGCCGACCAGGATGTGGCCGTCCCAGGCCGGGGCCTGGAAGATGCCCACCACCGCGTTCGAATCGTAGACGTCGAGGAACTCGCCGAAGCGCCCGCTCTCGACCCCGCTGAGCGAGTAGAGGATCGAGGAGGCGGCGAGGTGCTTGAGGCCGTCGCCGCAGGCGGTGGCCAGGCGGTCGAAGATCAGCTGCAGCATCGGCAGCCGGTCCAGGGAGAGGCCGGCGGCCTCCTGGATGCGGGCGCGGATGTCGGCGGGGTTCTTGAGGATCGTCGGGTCCATGGCTGGCGGTGTCCCGGCCCTCAGGCCGCTGCGCGGATGGTCGGGGTCGGGCCGCGTCGCGAGGCGGTCACGCCGCCTCGCGGTTCTGGGCGCCCGGCACGGTGGCGGCCTCGACCTCGTCGATGGTCGGGCGGTCGGCGGCGGCGATGCCCTTGCGGCCGTGCTCGATCGCCACCTGGGGCAGGGCGCCGTTCATGTAGGCGATCAGGCTCTGCTTCACGATGGTGTAGACCGAGCACTGCTTCTCGCGCACGCCCTTCACCTTGATGGCGAGCGGCGCCAGCACGCCGTAGGAGGCGAACACCCCGAAGAAGGTGCCGACCAGCGCCGCGCCGATCAGGCCGCCGAGGATCTGGGGCGACTGGTCGAGGGCGCCCATCGCCTTCACGATGCCGAGCACCGCCGCGACGATGCCGAGCGCCGGCAGCGCCTCCGCCACCGTGTTGATCGCCGCGTAGGGCTTCAGCGCGTACTTCTTGTGCGTGCCGATCTCCTCCTCCATCAGCGCCTCGATCTCGTGCGAGCGGGCGCCGCCGATCAGGATCAGCCGGCAATAGTCGCAGATGAACAGGACCAGGCCCTGGTCCTTGGTCACGTCCGGATAGTTCTTGAAGATCTCGGAATTCGCCGGATCGTCGAAGTGGGTCTCGACCTCGTTGCGCGGCTTGGTCTTGATCTCGCGCAGGAGGGCGTGGATCAGGCCGAGCAGCGACAGGAAGTCCTTGCGCTTCGGGCCCTTGCCGCTGAACGCCTCCATGGTCGCCTTGCCGGAATCGACCACCGTCTTCATCGGGTTGGCGATCACGAAGGTACCGGCCGCCATGCCGCCGATGATGACGAACTCCCAGGGCTGCCAGATCACGATCAGGTGGCCGCCCATGGCCACGAAGCCGCCGAGCATGCAGCCGATGGCAATGAGCAGGCCGACGAGGATTCCCATGTCCCGCAACGCTCCGTCTTGACGGCGACGGGTCTAGGGCCGGTGGCTTGCGCGGGGCTTTTTCGAGGCGCGACCGGCCCTCCGTCCCGGGGCCGGCCAGCGGGATTCTCCCCGATTCCTCCGCGCGTTATGCAGGTGTTATCCCGGGTATCCCCAGGCTTCCCGGCCTGCTCGGGCCGGCTTAATCGCTTGATAAGGCGGGAATCGCGATAGTCCCTCCTGTCGGCGGGGCCAACTAAGGCCGCCGCGGCAGGCGCAGCGGATGGGCTTTTACAAGCTCAAGACATGATGTCGAACCGCTGACCCCGGTGAGAAGCCGGATGTGTATGAGTGCGCAGACGGATCTGTGCTTCGCGACAGCGGGCACAAGACCATTCTCTGCCCCGGTGCGAGCCCGGAAACCATCCCACATTCCCGCCCACGCGCAAGACCGGAATCATCGCCGTGACCAGCCTGCTGACCAACAACGCCGCGATGACTGCCCTGACGACCCTCAAGTCGATCAACAGTCAGCTCGATACGACCAGCAACCGCGTCTCGACCGGCCAGCGCGTCTCGGCCGCGTCCGACAACGCCGCCTACTGGTCGATCGCGACCTCGGTGCGCACCGACAACGCCTCGCTCTCGGCGGTCAAGGACTCGCTCGGCCTCGGCTCGTCGTCGGTCGACACCGCCTATAACGGCCTGAACTCGATCATCACCGACCTGCAGAACATCCGCGGCAAGCTGCAGAGCGCGATGACCCCGGGCGTCGACCGCGCCAAGGTCCAGACCGAGATCTCGGCCATCCAGTCGAAGATGAAGGCCACCGCCGACTCCTCGAACTCGAGCGGCCAGAACTGGCTCTCGGTCGACTCGACCGCCACCAACACCAACTACCAGGCGACCCAGAAGGTCGTGGCCGGCTTCTCCCGCGCCTCGGACGGCACCATCAACTTCTCGATGGTCAACGTCGACGTGAACGGCATCAAGCTCTACGACAAGAACGCCGGCTCGACGGTGACGAAGCCCGCCACCGCGGCGCTCGTCGTCGGCTCGACCTCGCTGACCGGCACCGGCGCCTTCTCGGGCGGCACCGCCGACTTCGCCACCGCGACCGCCGGCAAGACCCAGCAGGTCAACCTGGTCGTCGATCTCGGCGGCACCTCCGTTGCCACGATCCAGCTCGACAAGGACACCCTCAAGTCCACCGCCAAGGACCTGACCAAGGTCACCACCGACGAGCTGCTGGCGGCGATCAACAACCAGATCTCGGCCTCCGGCACCGCCAAGCTCGGCGGCAAGGTCACCGCCGGCCTCGACTCCGCCGGCCGCCTGACCTTCACCACCGTCGGCACCGGCACCACCGCCACGATCAAGGTCGGCGTCGCCAACCCGACCGACGCCACGAAGTTCGCCGCCGCCGATATCGGCTTCGGTGCGACCTCGAACGCCCCGATGCTGACGGCGGCGAGCAACTACTCGGCGGCGTTCGACATCTCGGGCGCCAACACCCGGGCGATCACCATCAACGACGGCACCACCACGACGACCGTCACGCTCAGCTCCGCGGCCTACGACGCCGCCGGTTCGGCGGTGAGCTCGGCCAAGGCGACGCTGAGCGGCGCGGACGCGGCGACCCTGATCAACATCGCCCTCAAGGCGGCCGGCAACACCGCGAGCGCCAGCTTCGCGGGCGGCAAGCTCAGCCTGACGACCTCGGGTGCCGACACCAACTCGTCGGTGACGGTCACCGCGCCTGACGCCCTCTACGGCTTCACCGCCGGCCAGACGGCCTCCGGCACCAACGCGGCGGCGGGCGCCGGTACGGCCTCCACCACCACCACCGCCAAGGGCATCCTCGACACCACCGCCGGCAACTACAACGCCTCGTTCGGCGCCGGCGCCTACTCGGTGGCGAACTTCAACATCTCGAACCTCGTCGGCTCGAACGGCGATGCCGACGTGCAGAGCATCCTGAACATGGTCGACAAGGCGATCGCCAGCGTGACGGATGCGGGCACGAAGCTCGGCGCCAACAAGACGCAGATCGACGGCCAGAAGACCTTCGTCGACACGCTGATGAAGGCCAACGACCGCACCATCGGCGTGCTGGTGGACGCGGACGTGGAAGAAGAGTCGACCAAGCTGAAGGCGCTGCAGACCCAGCAGCAGCTGGCGGTTCAGGCGCTCTCGATCGCCAACTCGTCGAGCCAGAACGTCCTCTCGCTCTTCCGCTAAGAGGGGGAGGGCGGTCCCCCCGGGGACCGCCGGTACCGGATCGAACGGGAAGGGCCGCGCTCGGGTCGAGCGCGGCCCTTCTCGCGTTGGGGAATGGACGCGGTCAGGCGTCGGCGTGGATGGTATCCGTCTCCCGGCGGCGCTCCCGCCAAGGCATTGGTTAAGATATTTTCTACGTCACCCCGCCCGACGGCAGGATGGATGGATCTCTGTACGACGTATCCACAGATCGTTGCTGGCCCAAAGCTCGCCTCGTCGGGACAACGCGTTGCGTCTTTGGTTAATCGCTTCGTAAGCCTATCAAGCCATTATCACCCTATCGAGCGGCGCCACCGGCAACACACGGGGCGCTGCCGGCAACAATCCAGCGGATGGGCCTCCGGTGAGACCCAAGGACATGATGTCGGTCCGCTGATCCGGTGCGAGTCCGGAGGTGTGATTGCGCGACGGAGGGATCCCCGCAGGTCCGTCCCGGTCGTCGAAGGACCGCCTCGGTCCCTCGACCGGCCGACAGGTCGCATCGGTGCAAGCCCGGTGAGTCGAACTCTCCTCCATTCTCAGCCCGGAAGACAGATCCGTGACCAGCCTGCTGACCAACAACGCCGCGATGACGGCGCTGACGACCCTCAAGTCGATCAACACCCAGCTCGACATGACGAGCAACCGCGTCTCGACCGGCCAGCGCGTCTCGGCCGCGTCCGACAACGCCGCCTACTGGTCGATCGCCACCACCGTGCGCACCGACAACGCCTCGCTCTCGGCGGTCAAGGACTCGCTCGGCCTCGGCTCGTCGTCGGTCGACACCGCCTATAACGGCCTGAACTCGATCATCACCGACCTGCAGAACATCCGCGGCAAGCTGCAGAGCGCCCTGACCCCGGGCGTCGACCGCGCCAAGGTCCAGACCGAGATCTCGGCCATCCAGTCGAAGATGAAGGCTACCGCCGACTCCTCGAACGCCAGCGGCCAGAACTGGCTCTCGGTCGATTCGAGCCCGTCCAACACCAACTACCAGGCGACCCAGAAGGTCGTGGCCGGCTTCGCCCGCGCCTCGGACGGCACCATCACCTTCTCGATGGTCAACGTCGACGTCGCGTCGATCAAGCTCTACGACCGCAACGCCGGCACGACGGTGACCAAGCCCGCCACCGCGGCCCAGGTCGTCGGCTCGACCTCGCTCACCGGCACCGGCGCCTTCTCGGGCGGCACCGCCGACTTCGCCACCCCGACCGCCGGCCAGACCAAGCAGATCAACTTCGTCATCGATCTCGGCGGCGGCGCCAGCGCGGCGATCCAGCTCGACAAGGACACCCTCAAGTCCACCGCCAAGGACCTGAGCAAGGTGACCACCGACGAGCTCCTGTCGGCGATCAACAACCAGATCGCGGCCTCCGGCACCGCCAAGCTCGGCGGCAAGGTCACCGCCGGCCTCGACACCGCCGGCCGCCTGACCTTCGCCACCGTCGGCACCGGCACCGGTGCGACGCTCAAGATCGGCGTCGCCAACCTGACCGACGCCACGAAGTTCGTCGCCGCCGATATCGGCTTCGGCGCGATCTCGAACGCGCCGTCGCTCACCGCCGGCACGGCCTACTCGGCCCTCAACATCTCGGGCGCCAACACCAAGGTCCTGACCGTCGACGACGGCACCGGCAGCGGTGCGGTGACCGTGACGCTGAACGCCGCGGCCTACACCAATGCCGGCTCGGCAGTGTCCTCGGGCGCCGCGACGCTGAACGGGGCGGACGCGGCGCAGCTGATCAACATCCAGCTGAAGGCGGCCGGCAGCACGGCCAGCGCCAGCTTCGTGGGCGGCAAGCTCGTGCTGACGACGACGGGCGCCGGCACCAACTCGTCGGTGACGGCGAACGGCGCGGACGTGACGAGCTTCGGCTTCACCGCCGGCCAGACGGCCTCCGGCACCAACGCGGCGGCGGGCGCCGGCACGGCCTCCACCACCACCACCGGCAAGGGCATCCTCGATACCACCTCCGGCACCTACACCGCCATCACGGCCGGCGCCTACTCGGTGGCGAACTTCAACATCTCGACCCTGGTCGGCTCGGCCGGCGACGCCGACGTCGCCAGCATCCTGAACATGGTCGACAAGGCGATCGCCAGCGTGACGGATGCGGGCACGAAGCTCGGCGCCAACAAGACGCAGATCGACGGCCAGAAGACCTTCGTCGACACGCTGATGAAGGCCAACGACCGCACCATCGGCATCCTGGTGGACGCGGACGTGGAAGAAGAGTCGACCAAGCTGAAGGCGCTGCAGACCCAGCAGCAGCTGGCGGTGCAGGCGCTCTCGATCGCCAACTCGGCGAGCCAGAACGTCCTTTCGCTCTTCCGCTAAGCGGGGGAGGGCGGTCCCCCCGGGGACCGCCACGACCGTCCCTGAACGAGACAAGCCGCCCGCGACCGTCAGGGTCGCGGGCGGCTCTTCGGCATTTCAGGGGAGGCGGGATCAGCCGACGCGGGATCAGCCGACGAAGGTGTAGCCGGCGAGACGCTTGGCCTCGATCGGGTCGTAGCCCAGCCGCATCCGCAGCTTCTTGCGCAGCTTGCTGATGTGGCCCTCGACCACGCTCTCGTCGACCGCCGCGTCGAGGTCGCCGTAGACCGCCTTGAAGATCTGGCCCTTGGTCACCGGCCGGCCGCGGTTGCGGGCGAGGTAATCGAGGATGTCGCGCTCGCGGCGCGGCAGCAGCAGGCTCTGGCCGTCGATCTCCGGGTCGCGTCCGTCGGTATGGACGGTGAGGCGGCCGCTCTTGTCCGGGGTGCTCGCCGGCCGGCTGTCGGCGCGGTTGGTCCGGCGGCGGATCGCGCCGGCCCGGGCGATGATCTCGCGGACATGGACGGGCTTGCGCACCACGTCGTCGATGCCGGCGGTGAACAGCGCCAGGGTCTGTTCGAGCGAGCGGGTCTCGTTGAGGGCGATGATCGGAGCGCGGGACAGGCCGCGCAGGGCCGCGGTGAAGGCCGTGCGGTCCGCGCAATCGCCGATGACGAAGCCCTGGATCGCTTCCAGGTCCTGGGGCGGCGTCGCATCGATCCAGGTCTGGATGTCGCTCACGTCCAGCCCCCGGGCCGCCACGCCCTCGGCGCCGAAGCCCTGAACGTACTGTGCGGCCACGCTTTCCCGCTCGTCGACCACGATGTACACGCCAGCCCCCAAGATATCTTGACGACTTGTCTCACCCCGCAGCCAGTCAAGGCGCGAGCTTGATTGTCGTCGAATTGTCTGGATATTTCCGAGATCTTCGCGGAGAGCCGCGAGATGATCCGGCTTGCGCCTTGCGGGCGCCAACTCGTGAATGATTTGTTAAGGCGTCTATCGCCCCGAAATGGTTAATTTTCTGTTAAGCTCACCCACAAGCTGTTCACTTGCGGACACAACGTGTTGCGGCCAGGCCACGACCGGCTCGGGAAATCGTTGAAAATCAATGCGTTGCGATGAGGCAGGGTGTCATCGCCACCTGTGGCGGGGGAGCGACAGCTGTCCGGCGCTCAGCCGTCGAGTTCGGGGTAGCGCCGAAAGATTCCGTCCTCGCTGAAGGCCAGGCGTCGATCGCTCGCCAGATAGGCGGCGATGCGCGGGCGCGCGGCGACGAGCCGGTGGAGGGCAACGACCTTCGGGGTCGCGGCGAGCGCCCGCTCGGTCGCCTGCGGAAAGGCGTAGGCCAGGCCTTCGACGAGCTGGAACAGGGACAGGTCGGCGTAGCTCAGGCGGTTGCCGACGAGGTGGCGCGGGCCGAAGGGGTTGGCGGCTAGCACCCGTTCGAGCCAGCCGAGGAATTTGGGAATGCGCTCGTCACGAAAATCCGCGGACCGCCGTGCCGCCTCTCGCGTCTGGTCCGCGTAAGTGAGCGAGGAGGCGATCGGGTGGTGGCTGTCATGCGCTTCCGCCACCGCATCCGCGATGGTGAGCTGGATCTGGTGGGTCCAGATCCGGTCCGCCTCGCTCTCGCCGACGAGACCGAGGCGCGGCCCGAGATAGTGCAGGATCGCGGCGGTCTGGCCGACCACGAGATCGCCGTCGCGCAGGTATGGCGGCGCAAAGGCCGGGCGGGGCGGGGCGTCGAGGCCCGCCATCATGTCGTCGATGCCGTCCTCGCGGGTGATGTCGCGGTAATCCGCCCCCGCCTCCTCGAGCGCCAGCCGGACGAACTCGCCCCGGCCCTGGATGCACGGCCAGTAGTGGAGCTCGTAGGCCATCGCAGCACTCCCTCGACGATGTCGGGCGCCCGGGCGGTGCCGGGCGCCGAGCGGATCACCCTCGGCGTCTCACCAGCCGCGCATCTCGTCGTGGTTCGGGCGCCGGCCCTGGGGCGTCAGGCCGTCGATCACCCCCGGCAGCACCTGGGCGAGCTGCGCCAGCAGGTCGTCGCGGCCGAGGCCGGTCTGGCGGCTCAGGGTGTCGACCGTGTCGGGCCCGAGCGCCTGGGCGAGCTGGCGCGGCTCGATCGACCGGTTGTGGCCGGGGCCGATCCAGGATTCGATCACGTCGCCCAGGCCGCCGCGGCGGAAGCGGTCGATCAGCTGGTCGAGACCGCCGCCACCCGCATCGTCGGGCTGCTCACGGTCGAGGCGGGAATACGGGCCGGCGCCCTGGTCGCCGGCGCCTTGACCGAAGGAGTTCTGGTCGAAGGGATTCTGGACGCCGCCACCCGTCGGGGAGGGGGATGCGGTGCCGCCGCCCGGGCCGTCGAGCATGCCGGCGAGATCGGAATAGGGATTGTTCGGATCCTCGCCGCGCCGGCTCCGGCCTTCGTCCCGGGGCTCGGGCGCGCCGTAGCCATGCGGATCGGGGGCGTAGCCGTCCTCCGGCCCGGCCTGCGGGACCGGCCGGCGCCCGCCGCCGAAGATGTCGCCGAAGCCGCCGTTCATCGCCTTGGCGGCGAGCAGCATCAGCAGCGCCTTCACGAGGGGCGACATCGCCCCCGAGCCGCCACCTCTCTCCTCGTGCCGGCTCCCGCCCCCGAGGACGTTGCCGAGCACGGAACCGATGACCTGGTCGAGCAGACCCATGGGTGCCTCCCCCTCGCGCGTGCCGCGCCGGGGTTAACCACGCTGTGCCGCCTCGGTTGCCTTCCGGGAGGGGGCTAGTGCGCTTCACGATCGCGTTGCAATCGCGAAGCTCTCTAAGTCTTTGTTTTGCCGCATTTTCTTCGACGAACCGGCATCCACTTCGTCGGAAAATGCTCTAGCGCCGGTCGCCGGAGCCGTCGCCGCCGCCGGTGGCGCGCCGGTCCTTGGGGTCGAGCTTGTCGAGGGGGTTGGTCCGCGCCGGCGTGCCGCCGGGGGGCGCTTGTGACGGCGTCACCTGCGTCTCGGGCTTGAGTGCCTGGGGCGGCGCGACGCCGGAGCCCCCGGCGCGCGTGCCGTCGGGCGGGTCGGCATGAGGCAAGTCGTTACGAGGGAGGTCGGCCTGGGTCGGCTGGTCGCGCCGATCGGAGATCGCGAACGCCGGCACGGTGCCGGCGGCGAGGAGGAGAAGGACGGAGGCGAGGCGGGCGAGCGGGGGCATGGCTGTCTCCGGCGGGGCGCCTGGATCGGGACGTTCGGGTGAGGAATCGTCTCGGAATCGCCGCGGTTCCGGGCTCGGCCGATCCCCGGCCCGTTCGCGAAAAAGAGGACCGCCCTCGGGGGCGGTCCTCGTTCGCGGTCACATGTTCATCAAGGCGCTAGCCGTGCCGAAGGCGGTCATCGCGAGGCCGCCGGTCAGGACGCCGATCATGCCGTAGGAGACCGCGCGCAGAAGCTTCATGTCACTCATTCTCGACTCCCTCGAATTTCGTGTCGGTCCATCCGGAATCCGCCGATGTCCCGCCCGGCGGACGTCCTCAGCAGCGGTAGCCGCCCGAGGTCTGGCCGTACTGCTTGACCGGGAAGTTCTGCTGCTTGGCGTTGCCTTCGGCGGCCGAGCTCATCGGGCAGGCACCGTAGAAGGGCACGCTGTCGTTGGCCGAGCCGATCGAGCCGGTGGTCTCGACGTCCTGCGTCCAGAACGGATGGGCCGGGGCGTTCGGGCCGAACGCCATGGCGGAGGAGATCGGGGCAACGCCAAGAACGAGGGCAGTCACGACGGCGGCAATGCGGGTCTTCATTCGTTGTCTTCCTTGTTCGGTGTGATGAAAGCCGGTCCTGGCGACCCGCTCTCTTACGATGATTGGAATATAGGTGGCGACATGCCGGCGCGATGTGCCGCCGCGCACGCGACGCGGCGGAACAAATATCGCGTTCTGGACGTGGGTCGCGCGGCCGTTCCGCTGCGGGAGCGCGGCGGTTTCGCCGGGCCGGCGCGGCGCGGGGCGTCACATCCCGCTACCACCCGGTCCGCTTCCCTGGAGCTAGTCTAAGGGCCGACACCCGGGCGGCCGCGCGCGGCGCCCCCATCACACGAGGTTTCCGCTGCCGATGGCCAAGCCCGTCCACTCGATGATCCGCGTCCTCGACGAGGAGCGCTCCCGCGCCTACTACGCCCGCGCCTTCGGCCTGGAGCTCGCCGAGCGCATCGGTTTCGACGGTTTCGCGCTCGTCTACCTGCGTCACCCCTCGTCGCCGTTCGAGCTGGAACTCACCGTCAACTTCGACCGCACCGAGCCCTACGATCTCGGCAACGGCTACGGCCATCTCGCGGTGGTGGTCGACGACGTCGATGCCGAGCATGCCCGCTTCACCGAGGCAGGGCTGCCCGCGACCCCGGTCAAGGACTTCCAGCACCAGGGCAAGACGCTGGCCCGCTTCTTCTTCGCCACCGATCCCGACGGCTACAAGATCGAGGTGATCCAGAAGGGCGGCCGCTTCGCCTGAGGCCCCGACGGGCCGGGCCGGGAAGCGCGCGAAGACGCGACCCCGGCCCGGCCTTCGGCAAGACCCACCAAGAAACGATCCCGAGGAGACACCCGATGAGAGAAGTCGATCCGCGCGTGCGGTTCAGCCGCCGCGGCTTCCTGCAGACCGCCGCCGTCGCCGCACCGGCCGCGGCGCTCGCCACCGGCGCCGGGCTCCAGGTCTCGGAGGCCTGGGCCGAGAACGGCGCCGCCCTGGCGCCGGCCGAGCTGAAGACCCTGGTGAAGATGGCGCGGGACATCTACCCGCACGACTTCCTCGGCGACGTCTACTACATCACGGCGATCAAGCCCTGGGACGGCAAGGCCGCCGCCGACCCCGCGGTGAAGACGCTGCTGACCCAAGGCGTGCGCCGCCTCGACGAGGACGCGCAGGCCCGCCACAAGGTCGCCTACGCGCAGATCGGCTGGGAGGCCGACCGCGTCGTCATCCTCGAGGGGATCAGCCACACCGACTTCTTCAAGAAGATCCGGTCCGACCTCGTCGTCTCGCTCTACAACCAGCCCGAGCTGTGGCCGAAATTCGGCTACGAGGGCTCGTCCGCCGACAAGGGCGGCTACATCAACCGCGGCTTCAACGACATCGACTGGCTGCCGAAGGTCTGATCGGCCTGCGCCTGCCGATAGAGTGAGCGTCAACCAAAGAACAATCAACGAACGCCGCGCCGGATCGGCCGCGACCGGGCCGCGCGGGCCGGAGGAAACCATGGCCACATTCGACCTGAACGACGACGGGCTCGTCGTCATCGTCGGCTCGGGCGCCGGCGGCGGCACGCTCGGCACCGAGCTGGCGCTGAAGGGCATCCGCACCGTCATCCTGGAAGCCGGCGCCCGCCACAACATGGAGGACTTCGTCAACGACGAATGGGCGAGCTTCGCCCAGCTCGCCTGGACCGACATGCGCACCACCTCGGGCTCGTGGCGGGTGGCGCGGGACTTCCCCAACCTGCCGGCCTGGATCGTCAAGGCGGTGGGCGGCTCGACGGTGCACTGGGCCGGCGCGTCCCTGCGCTTCGAGGAGCACGAGTTCCGCATCCGCGACCATTACGGCGCGATCCCCGGCGCCAACCTCCTCGACTGGCCGATTACCCGGGCCGAGCTCGACCCCTGGTACGAGAAGGCCGAGGACCGGATGGGCGTGACCCGCACCAACGGCATCCCGGGCCTGCCGGGCAACAACAACTTCAAGGTGATGGAGGCCGGCGCCCGCCGCCTCGGCTACAAGGAGGTCCATACCGGCCGGATGGCGATCAACAGCCAGGAGCGGCACGACCGCGGCTCCTGCCAGCAGATCGGCTTCTGCTTCCAGGGCTGCAAGTCCGGCGCGAAGTGGTCGACCCTGATCGCCGAGATCCCCCGCGGCGAGGAGACCGGCAACCTGGAGGTCCGCCCGAACTGCATGGCGATCCGCATCGAGCACGATGCCTCGGGCAAGGTGACGGGCGTGGTCTACGCCGATGCCGACGGCAAGCTGCAGCGGCAGAAGGCCCGCATCGTCGCGGTGGCCGGCAACTCGATCGAGAGCCCGCGGCTGCTCCTCAACAGCGCCTCGTCGCTTTTTCCGGACGGCCTCGCCAACTCGTCGGGCCAGGTCGGCCGCAACTACCTGCGCCACATGACCGGCAGCGTCTACGGCGTGTTCGAGAAGTCGGTCCACATGTACCGCGGCACCACCATGGCGGGCATCATCCGGGACGAGGCCCGGCACGACCCGAAGCGCGGCTTCGCCGGCGGCTACGAGATGGAGACGGTCTCGCTCGGCGTGCCGTTCATGGCGGCGTTCCTCAATCCCGGCGCCTGGGGCCGCTCCTTCACCAGCGCCATGGAGCAGTATCCACGCATGGCCGGGATGTGGCTCGTCGGCGAGGACCTGCCGCAGGAGACCAACCGCATCACCCTCGACCCCTCGGTCAAGGACAAGCACGGGATGCCGGTGGCGAGCGTGCATTTCGACGATCACCCCAACGACGTCGCGATGCGCAACCACGCCTACAAGCAGGGCGCGGCGATCTACGAGGCGGTGGGCGCCACGGTCACCTATCCGGTCACGCCCTATCCGAGCACCCACAACATGGGCACCAACCGGATGAGTGCGAAGGCCCGGGACGGCGTCGTCAACAAGTTCGGCCAGACCCACGACGTGAAGAACCTGTTCGTCTCCGACGGCAGCCAGTTCACCAGCGGCGCGGCCTGCAACCCGACCCTGACGATCGTGGCGCTGGCCTTGCGCCAGGCCGACCATATCGCCGGCGCGATGCAGCGGCGGGAGATCTGATGCGCCCTCTCGCCCTCCGCCTCGCCCCGCCCCTCCTCGGGCTGCTGGCCGCCGGCCTCCTCGCCGGGGCCGCCGCCGCGCAGGGCTCGCCGACCCCGGCCGCACCCGTACGCCAGCCCGGCGGGGCCGCGGCCTACCCGAACAGTCCCGGCGGCCAGCCGGCGGCCGAGCGGGACGGCCGCTCGGTCGCGACCGATCACGCCGCCTGTCCGGGCCCCGGCCCTTGCCCGGCGGCGCCCGGGCCCTCGGGGGCGGCGGACACGAACCGCACATCCGCGCCGAGCAGCTCGGTCGGCCAGGCCGGGCCCGTGCCGAGCACCGCCTACCCGGACGCCCCGGGCGGGATGCCGTCGAACCGCCCGGACGGCACGGCGCCCCGGTAGGGCACCGACCGATCGCGTCGCGGTCGGTCGACGCTCCAGTGCCGCGTCACGCCCGCCCCTGCACCGGCAGGTCGAGGAGCGTCGGGCGCGACCGCTCGATCAGGGCCGCCGCCAGCATCGCCTCGAGCCGGATCAGGTCCTCGTCCGGCTCGGGCTGCCAGCCGCAGCCGCATTGCGGCACCGGGCCGTGCAGGGAGGCGATCTGGCGGTAGAGCGCGCCGACCGTGCGGGCCGCGGCTTCGAGCGCGGCCATCGGCGGCAGCGGTCCACGCTCCAGGGCGTCCCAGAAGGCCAGGGTGAGGGCGCGCTCCAGGGCCGCCTGCGACCGCCGCTCGGCCTCGACCCGCGGGCGCTCGTACCGGGGGGCGCTCATCGCACGACCTCGGCCTCGCTCAGGAGGACGACCAGCCGCTCCCAGGGCAGGCCGACCGGGGGCCATCCCTCCCGGATCAGTCCGGCACAGCCGTGAATCAGGATCAGCGCTCGCGCCATCGCGGCCTCCATCTCGGATCGTGCCGGGGTTCGGCGCGCCCTGAATGCAGCAAGACATTCGCGACCGCAAGATCATCATGAAATATTGGAGGTCTTCTACATTGGTGATGCTCATCTATATTGATCTGTGAATTATGAAAATTCCAAAGACCGGAAGCGCCGCCGGGCGGATTGGCAGCGGCGGCGGGAGCGGCTACCTGGGGCGCCGACCGAATCCCGGAGACCGGCCCGATGTCCGACACCCCGCCCGACCGCCTCAGCACCGATCCGCGCAGCCCCTTCCACGACGCCGCCCTGCTGGAGCGCGGCGTCGGCGTGCGCTTCAAGGGCGTCGAGAAGACCAATGTCGAGGAGTATTGCGTCAGCGAGGGCTGGGTGCGCCTCGCCGCCGGCAACGCCAAGGACCGCTTCGGCAACCCGATGACGGTGAAGCTCAAGGGCGCGGTCGAGCCGTATTTCCGCGGCCCGGAGGCCGGGACCGACGCGCCCTAAGCGGACCTGCGTTGGCAGGCCGACGCTTCGCCCGCTTAGGGTCTTGTTGTGTCGCAGATTTTCGGCGCCGAACCGGTCACCGCTTCGGCGAACTCTGCCTAGGACCGGGTTCCCGCGGCCCGCAGGTCCGCGAGGTCGAGGCGGCGGGTCACCATCCTGAGGCCGCCCGCCTCGTCCCGCGGCCAGTCCGCCTCGGGGCGGTCGCGATAGAGCTCCACCCCGTTGCGGTCCGGATCGTCGAGGTAGAGCGCCTCGCTGACGCCGTGGTCGCTCGCCCCGGTGAGGGGAATCCCGGCGGCATCGAGGCGCATGAGCGCGTCGGCGAGCGCCGCCCGGGTCGGGTAGAGGATCGCCACGTGGTAGAGCCCGGTGCTGCCGGGCGGCGGCGGCGATCCGCCGGCGCTGTCCCAGGTGTTGAGCCCGATATGGTGGTGGTAGCCGCCGGCCGACACGAAGGCGGCCTGGGTGCCGTAGCGCTGCATCAGGGTGAAGCCGAGCACCCCGCAATAGAAGCCGAGCGCCCGGTCGAGGTCGGCCACCCGCAGGTGGACGTGCCCGATGCGGGTCTGCGGGTCGATCGGCCCGGTCGTGGCGATCGGCGTGGTCATGCGGCCCTCCTCGGCTGCGGGGCCGGCGCCATCGTCTCCCGGCCCCGGCGGTCCCCGCAGACTGCCTCGGTTGCAAACCCCGTGGAATCCGGCATTCCGTCGTTTCACCTCACGCCCGCGGAGTGAGATCGCCCCGTGCTCGACCGGCTCACCGCCATGCAGACCTTCGTGCGCGTCGCCGCGACCGGCAGCTTCTCGGCCGCCGCGCGGGCGCTCGGCCTGTCGCAGAGCGGCGTCACCAAGCACGTCGCCGCCCTGGAGGAGCGGCTCGGCGCCCGGCTCCTGCACCGCTCGACCCGCCGGCTGACCCTGACCGAGGCCGGCCGGCGCTACCTCGAGGCCTGCGAGCGCATCCTCGGCGAGATCGACGAGGCCGAGGCGGAGGCCGGCGCCGAGGCGGCGGAACCCCGCGGCACCCTGCGGCTCAACGTGCCGGTCTCGTTCGGTGTCCTGCAGGTCGCCCCGGCGCTGGCCGAGTTCGGTCGCGCGCATCCGGCGCTCGCCGTCGAGCTCGGCCTCAACGACCGGCCCGTCGACCTGATCGAGGAGGGATGGGACCTGGCGCTCCGGATCGGCCACCTGCGCGATTCGCGCCTCGTCGCCCGGGCGCTCGCCCCGTGCCGGATGCGCGTCTGCGCGGCGCCCGCCTACCTCGCGGCGCGGGGCCGGCCGCGCCGCCCGGAGGACCTGAGCGATCACAACTGCCTCGGCTACACCCTCGCCAGCAGCGACGGCTGGCGCTTCGAGGCCGGTACCGTCGCGGTCGAGGGCTCGCTGCGCGCCTCGAACGGCGACGCCCTGGTGGCGGCGGCCGCCGCCGGGCTCGGGGTGATCTACCAGCCGACCTTCCTGGTCGCCGACGCCCTGCGCCGCGGCGCCCTCGTGGCGCTCGATCTCGGGCCGATCCCGTCGCTGCCGATCCACGCGGTGATGCCCTCGCGCCGCCGCCCGCCCGCCAAGGTCCGGGCCCTGGTGGCGTTCGTGGCGGCCCGCTTCGCCGACCCGCCCTGGGACCGGGACCTGCCCGCGCCGCTCGGGATCGACGCGCCGCTGCCCGCCGCAATTCCGGCCCTGGCACCCGCGCCGCATCGCGCCGAGGGAGCCGTCGCATGACCGGGACCGAGCCGGACGGCGCCCCGGACGACCCGCACGGGATCCTGACCTTCCCGGATGGCGACGCCCTCCGGCTGCTCGAGGCGCATGGCCTGACCGGGACCTGGGCCTGGAATTTCGTCACCGACGAGTACGCCTGGTCACCGGGGCTGTTCCGCCTGCTCGGCCTCGCCCCGGGTGCGGTGCGACCGGGCTATCACCGGTTCATGAGCTTCGTGCATCCGGACGACCGAGCCCAGCTCGAGACCGGCACCCAGATGATGCGCGAGGGGGTCTTCACCGGTTCCACCTTCCGGGTGATCCGGGCGGACGGGGCGGTCCGGCTCCTGACCGGCCGCAGCACGATCTACGTCACGCCCGAGGGGCGACCCCGCGCGGGGGCCGGCGTGGTGCTGGACATGACCGAGCCCGAGTTCCTGGCGGCGTCGCATCGCGAGAACCAGCGGCGGCGGCGCGCGCTGTTCGCCCAGACGCAGACGTGGATCCATACTCTGCCGAATGCGCCGAATGCGAGCCCGGTTCGCGTCGCCTCCTGGGAGATCATGAGCCTGACCGGCGTCACCCAGCAGGCGTTCCAGGAAAACTGGACACTGATCTTCGCGCCCGAGGAGCGTGCCAGGGCCGACCACGAGATCAGCGCGCGGTTCGCCGCGGGGCGTCCCTTCGCGGTCGAGCAGACCCTGGCCCTCGCGCGTGGCGATCGCGGCCTGTTCCGCAGCGTTGCGGTCCCGGTCCGCGGCGATGACGGGCGGATCGAGACCTGGGCCACCTTGAACGGCCGGGTCGACGGGCCCCGGCCGGTACCGTCCGGAATCGTGCGGCAAGGCCTGGAACAGGCGGTGCAGGCCGCGCATCTGCGCGCCGCCCGGGGCCTCGTCGGCTGGTCGATGGCCGATCTCGCCGGGGCGAGCGGCCTGTCCCTCTCCACCGTCCGGCGCCTGGAGGAGGGCGGCGAAGGGCCGGCCTCCCGCAGCCGCCACGCCGCGGTCGCCGCCCTGCGCCGGGCCGGCATCGGCTTCGTGGTCATCGACGGGGATACTCTGGCGGTCGTCAAGGTGCGGTGATCCGGGCTCTTTCCGGGCCCGGCACGGCTTGCCATATCTGCCGCATGCCCGCCCCGAAGAAGCTCCGCCCGTCGACCGGCAAGGCCTCGAAGCCCGAGCTGAAGCCGCTGGACCCTTTCCTCGCCGAGTTGCTGAACCCGGCGCTGAACCGCGACCGCCTGCCCGTCGTCGAGCCGCCCCCGCCCGAGCCGCCCAAGCGGGGCCGCCCGCGCAAGGATGCCGCGGCGGCGAAGCCGGCGCCCGGCCCGGTCTCGGAAGCGAAACCCGCGCGTCGCACGAAGCGGGCCGAAACGTCGGCTCCCGACGGCTTCGGCGAGGCGCCGCAGGCCGCCTTCGCGCACGGCACGGCGGCGGATGTCGATCCCAGGCTCGCCCAGGCGCTCGGCCTGCGCGAGCCCGAGGCCGCCGGCGGCCTCGATCCGTCCGAGGCGGTGGAGGAGCGCGGGTCGCTGGCCGCCGAGGGCGTCTCGGCCACGGTCGACGCGCTGACCAAGCTCCTCACCGAGGGCAACCCGCTGTTCAAGAACGGCGAATTGTGGCGCCCGCACCGGCCCGAGCGGCCGCAGAAATCCGAGGGCGGCGTCCCGTTCCGGCTGAATTCCGAGTTCACCCCGGCCGGCGACCAGCCCCGGGCCATCGCCGAGCTGGTGGCCGGCGTGCAGGGCCAGGAGCGCGATCAGGTCCTGCTCGGGGTCACGGGGTCCGGAAAGACCTTCACGATGGCCAAGGTCATCGAGGAGACCCAGCGCCCGGCCCTGATCCTCGCCCCCAACAAGACCCTGGCGGCGCAGCTCTACGGCGAGTTCAAGAGCTTCTTCCCCGACAACGCAGTCGAATATTTCGTCTCCTACTATGACTATTACCAGCCCGAGGCCTATGTCGCCCGCTCCGACACCTTCATCGAGAAGGAATCCTCGATCAACGAGCAGATCGACCGGATGCGCCACTCGGCCACCCGGGCGCTGCTGGAGCGCGACGACGTCATCATCGTCGCCTCGGTGTCGTGCATCTACGGTATCGGCTCGGTCGAGACCTATACGGCGATGTCGTTCACGGTCTCCCTCGGCGAGAAGATCGAGCAGCGCCAGCTCGTCGCCGATCTGGTGGCGCTGCAATACAAGCGCATCCAGTCCGATTTCGCCCGCGGCACCTTCCGGGTCCGCGGCGACGTGATCGAGCTGTGGCCGGCCCACCTGGAGGATCGCGGCTGGCGCATCGGCCTGTTCGGCGACGAGATCGAGGCGATCTCCGAGTTCGACCCGCTCACCGGCAAGACCCTCAACACGCTGAAATTCGTCAAGGTCTACGCCAACAGCCACTACGTGACGCCGCGCCCGACCCTCCAGCAGGCGGTGAAGGGCATCAAGGACGAGCTGAAGTGGCGGGTCGAGGAGCTGACCCGGATGGGCCGGCTGATCGAGGCCCAGCGCCTGGAGCAGCGCTGCACCTTCGACCTCGAGATGATCGAGGCGACGGGGGCCTGCAACGGCATCGAGAATTATTCGCGCTACCTCACCGGCCGCAAGCCCGGCGAGCCGCCGCCGACCCTGTTCGAGTACCTGCCCGACAACGCCCTGGTCTTCACCGACGAGAGCCACGTCACGGTCTCGCAGATCGGCGGCATGTACCGGGGCGACTTCCGCCGCAAGGCGACGCTCGCCGAATACGGCTTCCGGCTGCCCTCCTGCCTCGACAACCGCCCGTTGCGGTTCGAGGAATGGGACGCGATGCGCCCGCAATCGATCCACGTCTCGGCGACGCCGGCGAAGTGGGAGCTGGAGCAGACCGGCGGCGTCTTCGCCGAGCAGGTCATCCGCCCGACCGGCCTCGTCGATCCGGTGATCGAGGTGCGCCCGGCCCGCTCGCAGGTCGACGATCTCCTCGGCGAGGTGAAGGAGGTGGCCGCCGCCGGCTACCGCACCCTCGTGACCACGCTCACCAAGCGCATGGCCGAGGACCTGACCGAGTACCTGCACGAGAACGGCGTGCGGGTGCGCTACATGCACTCGGACATCGACACGCTGGAGCGGATCGAGATCATCCGCGACCTGCGGCTCGGTGCCTTCGACGTGCTCATCGGCATCAACCTGCTGCGCGAGGGCCTCGACATCCCGGAATGCGCCCTCGTCGGCATCCTCGACGCCGACAAGGAAGGCTTTCTGCGCTCCGAGACCTCGCTGATCCAGACCATCGGCCGGGCCGCCCGCAACGCCGACGCCCGCTGCATCCTCTATGCCGACCACATCACCGGCTCGATGGAGCGGGCGATGGCCGAGACCGAGCGCCGGCGCAAGAAGCAGCTCGCCTATAACGAGGAGCACGGCATCACGCCCCAGAGCGTGAAGCGCAACATCTCCGATATCCTGGAGAGCGTCTACGAGCGCGACCACGTCCAGGTCGATACGGGGCTCGCGAAATCCGCCGTCACGGTGGGCCACAACCTCAAGGCCGTGATGGCCGATCTCGAGAAGCGGATGCGGACGGCGGCCGCCGATCTCGACTTCGAGGAGGCGGCGCGCCTGCGCGACGAGCTCAAGCGGCTCCAGGCGACGGAGCTCTCCATCGCCGACGATCCGATGGCCGAGCAGGCCGACGTCGAGCGCGAAGCCGGCCGCTTCGGCGCCAAGCGCAAGCGTCGCGGCGCGGAGCCCTTGGGCTATGGCCCGGGCGGCAAGGGCACCTCCGACGAGGGCACCCGCATCCGCCAGCCCGACCTCGACGACATGGGCCCGGGCACCGACCGCGAAGTGCCGTTCTCCTACGCCGAGCGCCCGACCGGCCGCTCGACGCAAGGCTTTCCGGGCCAGAAGCCGAAATACAAGGGGCGCAAGGGCCGGGGCTGAGGCCCATGCAAGAGGCCGGTGCGGTGGACAGTCCCCGCGCCGGTCGGACCCCGCGCGGGGCACGCCTCATCGTCCGTTCGACCCGCGATATCCCCGTCTATCACCCCGGTTGCTGCGGCCGCGCGCCGCTTTCTCGAAGCCGCTTGCGGAACACTTGCGGAACGCTTACCATGTTCGCGATTTGTTTCCGGAGCGCGGCAGCGCGGGGATGAGAGTGTCACATGCTCACGCGTAAGCAGTTGGACCTGCTCCGCTTCATTCAGCAGAGAATGCGCGAGACGGGAGTCCCGCCGTCCTTCGACGAGATGAAGGACGCCCTCGATCTCAAGTCGAAGTCGGGCATCCACCGCCTGATCACCGCCCTGGAGGAGCGCGGCTTCCTGCGCCGCCTGCCGAACCGGGCCCGGGCGATCGAGGTGATCCGCATTCCCGACACGGTGACGGGGCCGGCGACGGCGCCCGCGGCCGGGGCCGAGGTGGTGCGGTTCAACCCGAGCGTCGTCGAGGGTGGGCGCGCCCACGAGCCGAAGCGGCCCGCCGGCATTCCCGCCATGGCGACCGCCTCGGACGAGAACGGTCACTCGGTCAGCGTGCCGGTGATGGGCCGGATCGCCGCCGGTACGCCGATCTCGGCGATCCAGAGCCAGAGCCGCACGGTGGCGATGTCGCCGGACTTTTTGGCCAGCGGCGAACACTACGCCCTGGAGGTGCGCGGCGACTCGATGATCGAGGCCGGCATCCTCGACGGCGACCTCGTGGTGATCCGCCGCCAGGAGACCGCCAATACCGGCGACATCATCGTGGCGCTGATCGACGACGAGGAGGCGACCCTCAAGCGCCTGCGCCGCCGCGGCTCGTCGATCGCGCTGGAAGCCGCCAACCCGGCCTACGAGACCCGGGTGCTCGGGCCGGACCGGGTGCGGATCCAGGGCCGGCTGGTGAGTTTGGTGCGGAAGTACTGAAACCACACTGGCCCTTCCTTGCAGGGCGCGCGGCTCTGAACCCTCCCCCCTCTGCGGGGGAGGGTGGACCCTGCGCCAGCAGGGGCCGGGAGAGGGGCGGCGCGACGCGGATCCAGGGAGCGCCCGCCAGAACGGTTCAGGTCTTTTCCGGAAGCGGCGTCCCCTCTCCCGGCCTGCTCCGCAGGCCACCCTCCCCCGCAGAGGGGGGAGGGTTTTGGCGGTGCCGCCCGTCAGTGCGCGCTGCCCGTCGCCACGAACTTGAACAGGAACACCGCGGCGATCACCCACACCACCGGCTTCACCTCCCGGAACCGCCCGGTGAGCAGCTTGATCACCGCATAGGTGATGAAGCCGAAGGCGACGCCGTTGGCGATCGAGTAGGTGAAGGGCATCAGCAGCGCCGTCACGCAGGCCGGCAGCACTTCGGTCAGGTCGTCCCAGTCGAGATCGACCAATTCGTGCAGCATCAGGCAGGCGACGTAGAACAGGGCCGGGGCCGTGGCATAGGCCGGGACCGAGCCGGCGAGCGGCGCGAAGAACAGGCAGGCCAGGAACAAGACCGCCACGGTCGCGGCGGTGAGCCCGGTGCGGCCGCCCTCCTCGACGCCCGACGCGCTCTCCAGATACGCCGTGGTGCTCGACGTGCCGAGCAGCGAGCCGACGAAGATCGACGAGGAATCCGCCATCAGGGCCTTGTCGAGCCGCTCCATCTTGCCCTGCGTGAGCAGTCCCGCCCGGTTGGCGACGCCCATCAGCGTGCCGGTGGCGTCGAACAATTCGACGAGGAAGAACACCAGGATCACGTTGAGCAGGCCGCCCGACAGCGCGCCCTTGATGTCGAGGGCGAACAGCGTCGGGGCGATCGAGGGCGGCAGCGAGGCGACGCCCTGGAAGGTATTGTCGGCGACGATGAAGCTCAACGCCGTGACGGTGAGGATGCCGGCGAGCAGCGCGCCGCGGACCTTGCGCACGGAGAGCACCGCGACGATCAGGAAGCCCAGTACCGCCAGCACCGTGCTCGGCTTGTGCAGGTCGCCGAGCGTCACGAAGGTCGCCGGGCTCGCCGTCACCACCCCGGCGCTCTTGAGCGCGATGATCGCCAGGAAAAGCCCGATGCCGACCGTGATGGCGATCCGCATCGATCGCGGGATGCCCTCGACGATGATCCGGCGCAGCCCCGTCAGCGTGACGGCCATGAAGCACAGGCCGGAGATGAACACCGCGCCGAGCGCCGCCTGCCAGGTGTAGCCCATCTGGAGCACCACCACGTAGGCGAAATAGGCGTTGAGCCCCATGCCGGGCGCGAGCGCGATCGGATAGTTGGCGTAGAACGCCATCACCAGCGAGCCGATCGCCGCGACGAGGCAGGTCGCGACGAACACCGCCCCTTTGGGCATCCCGGCATCGCCCAGGATGTTGGGATTGACGAAGACGATGTAGGCCATCGTCAGGAAGGTGGTGAGCCCGGCGAGCAATTCCGTGCGTATGGTGGTGCCGTTTGCCGTGAGCGCGAAGGTGCGCTCCAGGAATCCATTCGGCCGGGTCAGGCCGTCGTCGCGTTTCAGGTCCATCGCTCCTCCTCGCCGCTCTGGGTCGTGGTGCCGATCTGTCGGAAGATCCGGTCGGGCGCGAACGGCGTCGCGGTCAGCCGCGCGCCGGTCGCGTCCCGGATGGCGTTGGCGAGCGCCGCCGCCACGGGGTTGAACGGGCTCTCGCTCATCGACTTGGCGCCGAGCGGCCCGACCGCGTCATGGGTGTCGGCGAAGATCACCTCGGTGCGCGGCACGTCGGCGAGGGCCGGGATGTGGTAGGTGCGGAAGGTCGGGGTCGCGACCCGGCCCGCGGCGTCGATCGCCAGATCCTCGTAGAGCGCCGCGCCCAAAGCCTGGGCGACGCCGCCCTCGATCTGGCCGCGGCACTGCACCGGGTTCATCACCCGGCCGGCATCGGCGGCGTGGACGCTTCGCAGAATCCGCACCTCGCCGGTCTCCGGCCGCACCGCGACCTGGAAGCCCTGGACGTTGAACGCCACCGAGCGCGGGCTGCCGTCGGCGTGCCCCACCGCCTCCGCGGGGCCGAGCTCGGCGAGCCTCACCCGGGCGTCTCCCGCGCTCACGCCGTCGCCGTCGAGCCGGCAGGCGGCGGGATCGACGCCGAGCCGGGCGGCGGCGCGCTCCCGCAGGAGAGCGGCGAGCGTTTCCGCGGCGCGCCACGTCGCCTGGCCGGCGACCACGATGCCGGTGCTGCCATAGGCGCCGGTATCGTGCGGGACCGCGTCGGTGTCGCCCTGGCGCAAGGAGATCCGGTCCGGGGTGGTGGCGAGGGCCTCCGCGGCGATCTGGCCGTGCACCGTCGAGGTGCCGTTGCCGAACTCCACCGTGCCGACGCGCAGGACGTAGCGGCCATCCTCGAGCGCGATCCGCGCCTCGGCGAAGTGGCCCCGCGGCGGGATGGTGTCGATCATCGACAGCGCCATGCCCGATCCCGTGCGCCAGCCCGCCGGGGCGGGGGGAGGGGGCTCGGCCAGGGACGCCGCGACCGCGTCGAGGCATTGATCGAGGCCGTAGCTGCCGTACTGGACGTCGTGCGGCTCCAGGCTCGTCGACACCATCGGGTCGCCGGGGCGGACGACGTTGCGCCGCCGCAGCTCGAACGGGTCGAGGTCGAGCGCGCGGGCGAGCTCGTCCATGGCGGATTCGACCGCGAAGATGGTCTGGCTCAACCCGTAGCCGCGAAAGGCCCCGGCCGGCAGGGTGTGGGTGTGGACGGCATAGCCCTCGACCCGCTTGTTGGCGCAGCGATAGACCGCGATCACCTCGTTGCAGCCGTGATGCAGCACGCCGCCGGCATGGTTGCCGTAGGCGCCGGTATTCGACAGCACCTGGAGGTCGATCGCCGTCAGGGTGCCGTCGGCCCGCGCCCCGAGGCGCACCCGCACCCGCATCGGGTGGCGGGTGGTGGTGGCGGTGAACTGCTCGGTGCGGGTCAGTTCCCAGCGCACCGGCCGGCCGGTGGCCAGCACGGCCAGCGCCACGAGGTCCTCGGTCAGCATCTCCTGCTTGCCGCCGAAGCCGCCGCCGACCCGGCCGCACTCGACCCGGATTTTCTCGCGCGGGAGATCGAACAGGGCGCAGAGGGCGTCGCGGGTGAGGAACGGCACCTGGGTGCTGGAGCGGAGGACGAGGCGCCCGTCCGGGTCGCGCCAGCCCATCGCCGCGTGGGTCTCCAGATGCGCGTGCTGGATCCGCTGCGAGCGGTAGGTGCCCTCGTGCACCACGTCGGCCGCCGCGAGACCGGCGGCCACGTCGCCGATCTCGCCATGCGCCTCGGCGGCGAGGTTGGGATGGGGATGGAGCGGCGGGGCGTCCTCGCCCGTCGGCCGCGCGCCGTGGACCAGGGGGGCATCGGGGTCGAGCGCCCGCTCGGGATCGAGGCAGGCCGGCAGCACCTCGTAGTCCACGATCAAGGCCCGGCAGCCGGCGGCAGCGGCGGCCTCCGTCTCGGCGAGCACCGCGGCGACGCGCTGGCCGACGAAGCGCAGGACCGGATCGAGCACCCGCGTGTCGCTGGCGTCGTCGCCCGGGTTCTGGTGCCGGGCGGTGGAAAAGAGCCGGTCCGGCGCGTCCGCATGGGTCAGCACCCGCACGACGCCCGGCACCGCCAGGGCCGCCGCGGTGTCGATGCGGACGATCCGCGCATGGGGATGGGGCGAGCGCAGCACCTTGAGATGGAGCGCGCCCGGCAGGTCGCGGTCGAGGGTGTAGCGGGCCCGCCCGCTCACCACGGCGGCGCTGGCCGGGGCCGGGGGGCTGTGCCGGCAGGGCGCCACCGGCGATCCGTCCATCCCCGCGGCCGCGTCGGCGATGCCCTCGATCGCATCCGCGATCGACCGGTAGCCGGTGCAGCGGCACAGGTTGCCCTTGAGCGCCGCCGACAGGTCGCGGCTCTGACCCTGGTCGAGGGCGGCCGCCGTCATCACCATGCCGGGCGTGCAGAACCCGCACTGGAACCCTTGCGCGGCGACGAAGGCCGCCTGGACCGGGTGGAGCGCGTCCGGCACGCCGTCCCCGGGCGCGCAGGGGCCCGCCAGGCCCTCGACCGTGGTGACCTGGCGCTCCGCCGCCCGGAAGGCCGGCACCAGGCAGGCATGCAGCGGTTCGCCGTCGAGATGGATCGTGCAGGCGCCGCAATCGCCCGCGTCGCAGCCCTTCTTGACCCCGAACCAGCCGAGTTCGCGCAGCAGGGTGCGCAGGGATTGGCCGGGCCGGGGCGCGACCTCGTGGCTCGTGCCGTTGACCGTCAGTCTCACGCGCGGCCTCCCACGAGCTCGGCCCGGGTCTCCTCGGCGAGGAGGCCGGTGACGTGGCGGCGCCAGTCGGGCGCGCCGTGGACGTCGTCGTACCAGAGCCCGTCGGGGATCGCGGCGGCAAGCGCCGCCTGCAATGTCTCGGCCGAGGGCGGGGCGGGCCGGTCGATCCGCACCGGGCGCCGGGTCGCGGCCGTCACCGTGAGGGCGAAGGCGCCGGCGGAATCCAGGGTGGCGATCACCAGGGCGCCCGAGCGGCCGTTGGGGCTGAGCGAGATCCGCCGGAAGGCGGTGCGGCGGCCGAGGGCGGCCGCCGGCAGGTCGATGCGGCGCAGGATCTCGCCGGGGCGGAGCGCCGTCGCCTGCGGCCCGAGCACCAGATCGCGGACGGGGAGGCGTCGCTCGCCGCCCTCCGGCGTCCAGATCAACCCCACGCCGTCGAGCGCGACCGTCAGCGCGATCATCGGCCCGGCCGGCAGCGCGAGGCACAGGTTGCCGCCGACGGTCGCGGCGTTCCAGACCTTGAACGAGCCGAGGAGCGCCCGGCAGCACTGGCCGACGAGGGGCGCCGCCCGGAAGGCCGGCGGCAGCGCGAGCCGGTCGAGGGCCGCGATGGGGCAGGTCGCGGCGATCCGCACGCCTGCATCATCCACCGCGAGCGGCTCCCAGCCGAGGGAGGGCAGGTCGATGAGCCGGGCGATCCCGTCCTGCGGCTCGGAGAAGAGCCAGGTCCCCCCGGCGAGCCAGGCGTCGCCCGGCCGCCACGCCGGCAGCGCGTCGCGGGCGCGGGGGGCCACCACCTCCGTGATGCTGTCGAGGTCCATGCGTCGTTCCCGCGATCCTCCGGGGCGCGGCCCCGGGCGGGGCCTGCCTCACCATAAGGCAAGATCCTGTCCAGCGCGGCTGCGACGTGGCGGCGGCCGCGGTCCGGGCCGCCCGGGCCCCGTTCCTGAGCCGGCGAACATCCTTTTACGAGGGCGCGTTAACTATTTGTCAGCAATCCGTTTGACTTTAATAGGTCATTAATACATTTTTCGCGCATACCGGACGATGAACAGGTCGGCGCCATGTCTACCCTTAGCAAGATTACTTTCGATCACGCGGTGCCGTCCGCAATCATGACGAAGGACATGGCGCCGCGCTCCCCGAGCGTCATCGACGCTCTCGCCGCCGCGTCGGAGGCGGTCGAACTGGTATCGGCCAGTTCGCACCAGCGGCAGGACGGGCCCGCCGCCCGGTCGGGCAAGTCCGGCGGCAAGTCCAGCGGCAAGTCCAGCCGCAAGTCGGCGGCTCCGAAGCCCGTCGATGCCGACGCGGTCATCAAGGCGTTCAACACCTGGGCGTTCAAGCGCGAGCAGCCCGGCAACGCCGAGCGTCTGGTGCCGATGGTCGAGGCGGCGGCCGAGGCCGGGCGTCCGATCGAGTTCGTGCTCTACTGGGGCAAGGGCCCGCGCGCCGAGATCGCCGCGCCGGACCTCGCCTGCCTCGACTATCTCGGCCAGCTCGCCGAGCGGGTGCGCCAGGTCTACGCTCCGGGCGCGGTCTTCCGGCTGATCTTCACCGACACCCACGCGACGCTGAACGGGCATCCGGCCGCGGCGATGAATGCCTATTTCGACGCCATCGATGCCGCCGCCCAGGCCCGCGGCTTCGCCAGCACCCGGCTCAGCGACGTCGTCGCCTTCGCCCGGGAGATCGGCGCCGCCGCCGCCGAGGAGGAGCCGTCCGGCGAGATCCTGGCGAGCCTGATCGCCTGCGCGGCCAAGTGGTACCGCGGCGAGGGCTCCACCGAGCAGGGTGCCCTCGACTACCACCGCATGAACATGGTCGAGAAGCGCGCCGTCGCGGCGGCCTTCCCGGAGGCGGTCTTCGTCACCTTCAACGGCAGCGAGTTCCGCGACCTGTTCCCGGCCACGATGCCGATCTTCTACATGTACTCCCTGCGCCGCGGCGTCGGGGTGAAGCCCTGGTTCATGGACGCCCAGCCGGTCGCCCAGACCTCCGCCTGATCCGGCGACGGCTTCGGAGAGCCCGACCATGCAGAGCGCCGCCCGCCCCCAGGCCGCCGATCGTCCCGATGTCGCCGATCGTCCCGCCGACAACGTCCCCCTCGGCATCGCGCTGATGATCGGGGCGACGGTGCTGCTGACCCTGTCGAACGCGTTCTCGAAGCACCTCGTCGCGCATTATCCCGTCGGCGAGGTGATGTTCCTGCGCTCCTCGATCGCCTTCGGGCTGGTCTGCGCCTTCATGCTGCCGGCGACCGGTCTGTCGGTGTTCCGCACCGCCAAGCCCGGTGCCCACGTCGCCCGCGGCCTGTCCCAGGCGATCTCGCAGACGCTGACGGTGCTGGCCCTCGGCCTGATGCCCCTCGCCGGAGTGACGGCGATCGGCTTCTCGGCCCCGCTCTTCGCCGCCGTGGTGGCGATCCTCTGGCACAAGGAGGCGTCGGACCCGGTGCGCTGGGCCGTCCTGGTGGTGGGCTTCCTCGGGGTGCTCGTGGTGACCAACCCGGGCGCCGACTCGCTCCAGGTCGGCGCCCTGTTCGCACTCGGCAATGCCGTGATGTACGGCACCGTCACGGTGGCGGTGCGGGGCATGGCCAAGACCGAGAGGCCCGGCACCCTGCTGATCTGGCAGATGGCCGTGATGACCGCGGCCCATGCGGCGCTGCTCGCCTTCGGCTTCCGCTGGCCGAGCCTGCCCGACGCCGCCCTGTTCGGGCTGCTCGGCGCCTCGAATGTCGGCGCGCAGTATCTCTGGACCCGGGCCCTGTCCGCGGCGCCGGCCACCGCGGTGTCGCCGTTCTACTACCTGATGCTGGTCTGGGGCATGGCCCTCGGCTACCTCGCCTTCGGCGAGGTCCCGAACCTGCACCTCGTCGTCGGTGGCGTGATCGTGGTGGCGGCCGGCGCGCTGCTCCTGTGGCACGAGACCTGGACGCGCCGCGGCCGCTCGCCCCTCGGGCTCCCCGGTCGGGCGGTGGGGCGGGCGATGCACCGGTGGGCGACAGCGCTGCGCCGTAAGCCCGCGACGCGCTGAAGGGCCTGCCCCGCCGGGGCCGTCAAAGGACGAAAAGCCGGAGATCCGCCGTGTCGGACCTCCGGCTTTTCGTGTGCCGTCCTCTCCCGCGCGCGACCGGGCTTTGCCGTTCGCGTCGTCGATCCCGGGTCGTGCCGCCCCGATGCGGGACGGATCAGGCCGCCCGCGTCGTCGCGCGCCGGTCCTCGGGGCGCCAGCGGCTGATCAGGGCCTGCGCCTCCTCGGCCGGAACCGGGCGGCTGAACAGGTAGCCCTGGACCTCGTCGCAGCCGAGCAGCGACAGGACGTGCTGCTGGTCGGCGGTCTCCACCCCCTCGGCGGTGGTGCGCATGCCGAGCGCCCGGGCGATGTCGATGACCGCCCGGATGATCGCGGCGTTCTGGGCCCCGGAGCCGAGCCCGGTGACGAAGCTGCGATCGACCTTGATGCGGTCGAACGGGAAGCTCCTCAGGTAGTTGAGCGAGGAATAGCCGGTGCCGAAATCGTCCATCGCGACGCGCAGGCCCAGCGCCTTGAGGTCGCGCAGGATGGCGAGCGTCGCCTCGCCGCTGTCGAGCAGCATCTGCTCGGTGATCTCGAGCTCGAGGCGGTGGGCCGGCAGTCCGGTGCGCTCCAGGACCCCGCGCACCATCCCGACGAGGTCCGGGCCGGCGAACTGCACCGGCGACAGGTTCACGGCGATCTTCAGGCGGTCGGGCCAGGTCGCGGCCTTGCGGCAGGCCTCGGCCAGGGACCACTCGCCGATGGCGTGGATGAGGCCGCATTCCTCCGCGATCGAGATGAAGGTCGTGGGCGGGACGTTGCCCCGCACCGGGTGGCGCCAGCGCGCCAGCGCCTCGAACCCGGCGATCTCGCCGGTCTTGAGGACGACGGAGGGCTGGTAGTACAGCTCCAGCTCGCCCCGCTCGATCGCCCGGCGCAGGTCGGTCTCGAGCTGGCGCCGGTCGTCCAGCCCCTCGCTCATCTGGCGGTCGTAGAACTGGAAGGTGCCGCGCTTGCCCGCCTTCACGGCGTAGAGCGCGAGATCGGCGGCGATCAGGATGTCGTCGGCATTCGCGCCGTCCTCGGGTCCGACCGCGATGCCGATGCTGACGCTCGAGCGGATCTGGTGGCTGCCGATCTCGAAGGGCGGCAGGACCACCTCGGCGATGCGCGCCGCGAGGGTCTCGAGATCGGCCCGGTCGCCGACATGCGGCACCAGCAGCGCGAACTCGTCGCCGCCCAGGCGCGCCAGGACCTGGCCGGGCGCGAGCGTGGCGGCGAGCCGTACGGCCACCGCCTGGAGCAGGTCGTCGCCGATCTTGTGGCCGAGGGTGTCGTTGACGATCTTGAAGCGGTCGAGGTCGAGGAACAGCACCGCGTACCGGGCGCTGCCGGGGGGGACCCCCTTGGCGGCCACCGCCTCGAGCGAGGCACGGAACACCCGGCGGTTCGGCAGGTCGGTGAGGGGGTCGAGCGAGGCCAGGCGCGCGACCCGGGCCTCGGCCTCGGAGCGCTTGGCCTCGATGCGCAGGAGCTTCTCCACCGCGATCCCGACGAGGAGGGTGATCAGCGCCGCCGCGATGGCGTCGATCCGCAGGGTCGCCTGGGCATCGCGGTAGATCTCGGCCTCCGGCACGCTGACGCTCACCCAGAGCGGCTGCTCGCGCACCTTGCGGATCGTCACCAGCCGCGGCTCCGCCCCGTCGGGCATCGCGAGGGTGAAGGTGCCGGAGCGGCCCGAGCGGATCTTCTGGTAGGTCTCGGTCCGAGAGAGGTCGGCGCCGACCCCGAAGCCGCCGCCGGCGCCGCCGCTCGAGCGCACCACCCCGTCGCTGCCGATCAGCGAGATCGAGGCCGGGCTGCCGAGGTCGATCTTGTCGTAGAACTGGGTCAGATGGCTCGGGTTGAGCGAGGCCACCACCACGCCGCCGAACTGGCCGTCCGGCCCGAGGAAGCGGCGGCTGAACTGCACCGAGACCCGGCCGCTCGCCCGTCCGATCACCGGCCGGCTGATGTAGAGGGCGTCGTCCGGGTTCTCGACCTGGGCGCGGAAATGGTCGCGGTCGCTGAGGTCGGTGGCCGGCGGCGGCTGCGGGCCGACATTGGTCGCCCGCATCACGCCGTCGCGCCCGATGATCGCCACCTGCACGATGATCTCGCTCAGGAGGTCGGTCGTGTTGACGATCGTACCGTAATCCTCCCGGCCGGCGCGGCTCTCGATGCTGCGCCGCATGTAGAGCAGCGCCTTGTCGATCTCGCCGATCGAGCGCAGCACGTTCTCCTCGAACACCATCGCGAAATTGTGGGTGGTGCGCTCGGAATCCTGCAACGCGCCGCGCAGGTCGTTCACGTGCTTGGCCGCGACGCCGAGCCAGAGCAGGAGCACCACGATCAGGCCGAGGATCACCGGCCCGCGGCGCTCCGCCAGGAACCTGGGAAATTGCTTGAGGTACACGGCCATCCCGGCTCGTCCAGCGGTGTCAGTCCGCCGATCATGCGCCGTGAAAGTTATCGGGATCTGAATCCGATCATCCTATTCCGACATTTTCGCGTGCTGGTCCAAAGGCATAGCTTGCGGCGACGAGGTTTTCGGGTCCGATCTGCTTGGTCTATCCGGTGCCGCTGCGCGGTATAGCTTCGTCCGTCATGGTTCAGACGGGCAGGATTGTTGCACCATGCAGGTCATGGCGTGCGTTCATCGACGCGGTCAAAGTCGAGAGCTGGAATTGCAACCATTGGTAGCGATTGTTTCAGTGCCTTCGTTCGCGTTGTAGATCGACGGGCGGGTGCATCGCGCGCCTTTCGTCTCGATGTCATGCCCTCTCGCCAGTCGATCGTGCGTCATGCGATGCATCGCCTGCGATCCTGCCCGTCCCGATCCGCGGCCAGGCGAGCATCATCCTGGAAACGATTTGGCGACCGATCCGGCCGGGCTATGAGCGTATTCACATGAATAGAAAAATGTCTGCCAGAGGCATCCAGGTGATCCAATGGTATCCGGTCCCTGGCGAAGGCTTTGAACATTGCCGCGCGCGTGGCCAACTCTCCGTGTGATTGCCGATCGTGCCGATAACGGCCGCGATCGGCCGGCAGGGTGTGCCACGTCAAGCGCGCCGGCGGCGCAGGCGGCGCCAGCCGAGGACCGTGCCGCTCGTCGCGATGACGAGGCCGAGTGCGGACAGGGCGACGATCAGTGCGAGGCGCAGGGGCGGGTTCCGGGCCAGCGGGCCGACATCGAGGGTATGGAGGGCATCGAACAGCCAGCGGTTGGCCCGGCCGCTGCGATCGGTCCGTCCCAGGATCGCCCCGGTGGCGGGATCGAGGTGGAACCAGGTGCCGGCCGGATCGTCGAAGGCGAGGCGCAGGACCGGCAGCGTGGGCGCGCCGTGGCGGTCGTACCAGTAGGCGTCCGGTGCCTCGAGCCGGATGACCGATCGCAGGCGCGCCCCCGGCAGCATCGCCCGGGCGGCGGCGACGATCGCCTCGGGGGGGAGCGCGGTGCCGCAGCACGGCGCCGTGCCCCCCGGGCCGGAGGCGAGGATGACGGGCCGCCCGCCGATCCAGGCGAAGTCGAGCGCGACGGTGCCGGCGGGGGCCCGCGCCAGGGCGTCGAGGCCGAGGGGGAAGATCGGTGCCGTCTGCCCGGCATAGGCCGCCCGCATGGCGGCATCGGCGCCACGCGGACCGAACCAGCCGCGCGGGTTCATCGACAGCCAGCCGCTGAGGAGGAAGGTGACGACGACGAGCCCTCCCGCCACCCCGGCGAGGTGGTGCCAGGCGGCCCAGCCGCGATAGGGCGTCAGCCGGTCGTGCATCAGCCGGACGAAGCCGAGGACGTAGCCGCTCACGGCTCCGGCGAGCGCGATGCCGGAGACCCACAGGACCACGTCCTGCCACAGGCCCGCCCGCGCGCGGAGCGGCGTCAGGTAGATCCAGTGGGTGACGGCGCCGGGCCAGTTCCACACCCGCTCGGTGCGGGTGGTGTCGAGGGCGAGTTCGCCCGTCGCCGCAGACAGGTAGAGCTCGGTCCCGGCCGGATCGCCGAGCGCCACCACGCGGAACGGCCGCAAGGGATCGTAGCGCGCCGTCACCGTCCACTGGTCGCGGGTCACCGTGCCGCGATCGGTGACGGCGCGGGCCGCCGGATGGGTGGCGGCGAGCGCCGTCGCGCTCTCGGCGGTCAGCCGGGGCACGGGATCGCCGGTCGCCGCCGACAGGGCCCGCCGGCGCCCGTCGGTATCGGTGATCCAGTAGGCCGGTTCCCCGCCCCGCATCGCGAGCGTCAGCCGGGTGGGGAAGTGCGCGAGGCCCGCCCGCTCCACCGCCGCCTGCGGGGTGATCCGCACCCCGGCGGGGGCGAGCGGCGGCAGGGCACCGAGCCGCTCGCCCTCGGTGAGGGTCGGGAAGCCGACGCACAGCATCACCAGGCCGGATCCGAACCAGAGGAGGATCAGGAGGCCGGTGGCGATGCCGAGCCAGCGATGGCCGAGATGCAGCCAGCGCTTCAGCCGCTTGACCGCCGCCTTCGTCGCCGGCCCCGACATCGCGATCCGCATCAGAACACGACGTGGTAGGCGAGCTCGACCGAGCGCGGCCGGCCGAGCAGCCAGGAATTGGGATTGCCCGAGACCGCGTAGATCTGGTCGGTGAGGTTGTAGCCGCGCAGCGACAGGCGCGAGGTCGGGGTCACCTGCCAGTCGAGCGTCGCGTTCACCAGCGTGTAGGATGGCCGCTTGGCCGTGTTGGCGAAGTCGCTGAACACCGGCCCGACATCGTTGACGCCGACCCGCGCCACCCAGCCCGGCGCGAAGGCGTAGGCGAGCCAGACGTTGGTGACGCGCTGGGGCACGTCGACCGGGACCTTGCCGGCGAACGACACCAGGCCCGCATCGGTGTTCTGCGAGAAGGTGTCGTAGCGGGCCTTCAGCAGCGCGGTGTTGGCCTCGATGCGCCAGGCGTCCGAGATCTGGTAGGCGAAGGCGACCTCGACGCCGCGGGAGGACTGGCTGCCGACCTGCGCCACCTCGGTCGGCCGGCCGGGGATCGGCGAGAGCAGGTTGTCCTTGGCGATGTGGTAGGCCGCCACCGTCCACTCGCCGCGGCCATCGTCGAACAGGCCCTTCGCGCCGGCCTCGACCTGCTCGCCGGTGGCGAGCCGGAACTGCGATTGCGGCACGCTGGTGGTGATCAGGCTGCCGAGCGGGTCGGCGGCGGTGGCGTATTGCGCGTAGAGCGCGAAATCCGGAACCGGGGTGTAGACGGCGCCGACCCGGAAACTCGTCGAGTCGAAGGTCTTTTCGAACGCGGCCCCTGCGAGCGGCCGGTTCACCGCCACCGTCGGTGCGTCGTAGCGCACCCCCGTCACCAGGGCGAGCTGGGGCGAGAATTCGAGCCGGTTCTCGGCGAAGACCGAGGCCTGGCGGGTGCGCGACACGATGTCGGTGCGGGTGCCCGCTACGTTGATGAAGGAGCCGGGGACCGGGTTGAACGGGTCGACCGCGCTCTCGCCGCCGAACGGCGCATTGCTGTCGCGCCGGAACGCGATGTGGTTGACGTCGAAGCCGACGACGGTGCTGGTCTTGAAGCCGAACAGGCTGCCACGGAACGTCGCGTCGAGCCGGTTCCCGATCTGCTCCTCGTGGTGGAAGATCTCGATGTAGTCGCTGCGGCCGATCAGGCCGGTCGCCGGCTGGTAGGTGTATTGCTCGACGTCGCGCCAGTGCCGCTCGGTCGAGAGCCGGTAGGCGGTGTTGCGCACCGTGATGTCGGCGGTGGGGTTCCACTCGGTGCGCAGCTGCGTCCAGTTGTCGAACCAGGCGATCTGCGAATCCCGGATGTTGTAGTTGGTGAAACGCAGCCGGTCGGGCACCCGGTTGCCGACGAGCGGCGAGCCCCAGTAGCGGGTCGGCTCGTTGTAGCCGAGATCGTGCGAGAGGCTGACGGTCAGGTCGGGCGTCACCCGCCAGGTCATCGCCGCCGAGAGGGCGAGGTTGCGGAAATCGCCGTCGGGCTTGACCCAGCCGTCGGCCCGGTTGCCGCTGAGGTTGATCCGGTAGGCCAGGTCCTCGCCGACCGGGCCGCCGCTGTCGAGGGCGAGCCGCCCCACGCCGTCCGAGCCGATTGCCGCCCGCGCCTCGCCGATCGCGGTGAAGACCGGCTTCTTCGGCACCACGTTGATGATGCCGCCGATCGCGCCCTCGCCGTAGAGCACCGAGGCGGGCCCGCGCAAAACCTCGATCCGCTCCGCCGACCAGGTGTCGAACGGGAAGGTCACGGTGCCGACCCCGACATAGAGCCGGGTGCCGTCGTAGAGCTGCTGCACCGAGCTCGGCCCGACGAAGCCGCGGCTGGCGAAGGACAGGTTGCCGTTGCCGGGCCCGGCGACGCTGGTGATGCCGACGGCGTTCTGGGTCACCGCCTCCTCGACGGTGTTCTGGCCCCGGGCCCGGATCGTCTCGCCGCCGATGACGTCGAGGCTCGCCGGGGTCTCGAGCGGGGTGAGGCCGAGGCGGCTGCCGGAACGCGCCGGCGTCGCGAGGTTGAGGCCGGGAGCCGCCACCTCGCGGCTCCGGCGGCCGGCGACGTCGATGGTATCGAGCGGGAGATCGTCGGCCCGTGCGGGGATTGCGCCCAGCAGCGGAGCGGCGAGGGCGGCGACGGGGACGAGGTGGGAGACGCGACGGGGGGACATGCGGAGTTCCGGGGCAGGCGTGCGCCTCGTCCCTATCCGAGCCCATCGAAAATGTAACGTTATATAGTCACATTTCGTGCTTCCGCGCCGCCGCCGTGATGGGACGGCACGCGGGCCGTGCACCGAACCGGCGGGTGGCGGGAGGAGGGCGGGGGACATGCGGGACGTGACGCGGCTGTGGCACGTCACCGCGAACGACGGCGCGACGCAGGCTCCTCGCCTCCGCCTCGACACCCATCAGGACACCCCGCCCGACGTGCTCGCGTGTGACCACGGCTGACGGCAGGTCTCCTGGCTCACGGGTCGTCGCCGTCCATCGTCTTCCCAGGGACCGTTGCGGGTTCCCAGTGACGTTCGTGATGGAAAGCTCGCCGCTTACAGTTGCGGGGGCAGCCGCGGCCTCGGGCGAGCCCTCACCGCGTTCCCTTTTGATCCCCGGAGGGAACCGTCAGCGGTGAGCTTAGCCATTCGGCAACGAAGGAGCAACCGTGGCCGTTGCCCAAGACGCGGTCGCGAAAAAGAACGGCGCGACGGACCCCGCCGATGCAACCCCTCAGCTTTCTCAACCACGCCGCGCGATCCCGCATCGACGCCGCCCCGCACCCCTGACATACAGAAGCCCGAACGGCCCGCGCGGGCCGCGAATAAGCTCTGACAAGAAGCTCCCTGGGAGGATCCCCCGATGTCGTTCCGCTCTCGGGCCGCCGGTCTCGCCGGCCTCGCCCTGTCGCTGGCTCTGGGCACCTCCGCGGGCACCTCCGCCCTGGCGCAGGACGCCAAGGCGCCGATTAAGATCGGCGTGCTCAGCGACATGAGCGGGCCCTTCGCCGACCAGGCCGGTACCGGCTCGGTCACGGCGGCGCAGCTCGCCGTCGAGGATTTTTCGAAGGAGGCCGGCGAGCTGAAGGTCGAGGTCGTCTCGGCCGATCACCAGAACAAGCCCGATATCGGGCTGGCCACCGCCCGGCGCTGGCTCGACCAGGAGGGCGTCTCGACCATCGTCGACCTGCCGAACTCGGCGGTGGCGCTGGCGGTCTCGAACCTGATGCGCGAGCGGCACCGGGTGGCGCTGGCCTCCAGCGCGCTGACCTCCGACCTCACCGGCAAGGCCTGCGCGCCGACCACCGTGCAATGGGTCTCCGACACCTGGGCGCAGGGCTCCGCCACCGCGCGGGCCATCGCCGCGCGCGGCGGCAAGTCGTGGTACTTCGTCACCGTCGATTACGCGCTCGGCCACGCGCTGGAGCGCGACGCGACCGTGGCGCTCAAGTCCGCCGGCGGGACCGTGAAGGGCTCGAGCAAGCACCCGCTCAATGCCGGCGACTTCGCCTCGCCGCTGCTCTCGGCCCAGGGCTCGGGCGCGCAGGTGCTGGCGCTCGCCGATACCGGCGCCGACATGATCAACGCCGTCAAGCAGGCGGCGGAGTTCGGCGTGATGCCGCAGATGCGGCTCGCCGCGCTGTTCGTGCAGCTCTCCGACACCCATGCGCTGGGCCTCAAGGCGGCGCAGGGGCTCCAGCTCGCCAGCGCCTTCTACTGGGACCGCACCGACGGCACCCGCGCCTTCGCCAAGCGCTTCGCCGAGCGGATGAACGGCCGGATGCCGACCGAGAACCATGCCGGCGTCTATTCCTCGACCCTGGCCTACCTCCGGGCGGTGCGCGACACCGGCACGATCGAGGGCGAGAAGGTCGTGGCGGCGATGCGCGAGAAGCCGATCACCGATCCGCTCTTCGGCACCGTCACGGTGCGCCAGGACGGCCGCGCCGTGCACGACGTCTTCCTGTACGAGGTGAAGAGCCCGGCCGAGAGCAAGGGGCCGTACGACTACTACAAGCTCCTCGACACCGTGCCGGGCGACCAGGCCTTCCGGCCGATGGCCGACGGCGGCTGCCCGCTGGTGAAGTAGGCGGGACGCGCCAGGCCTCCGGCTCGACTTCGGCGGGCCCCGACCCAGATCAGGGGCTCGCACCCCTGTTAGGCCCCGCCGAGAGTGTTCCCATGTCCGACGCCGTCCTGACCCTGAACGACGGGAAGCGCATCCCCCAGCTCGGCTTCGGGGTGTGGCGGCTCGAGAACGAGGAGGCGCCGGCGATCGTCGGGGCGGCGCTGGAGGCCGGCTACCGCTCGATCGACACCGCGGCGGTCTACGGCAACGAGGCCGGGGTCGGCCGCGCCATCGCGGCCTCCGGGTTGAACCGCGAGGACATCTTCGTCGCCACAAAGGTCTGGAACGACCGCCACGGCTACGACGAAACCCTGCGGGCCTGCGAGGACTCGCTCGCCCGCCTCGGCCTCGACCACGTCGACCTCTATCTCGTGCACTGGCCGGTGCCGCAGCGCGGCGCCTATCTCGACACCTGGCGCGCCCTGATGCGCCTGCGCGAGGATGGCCGCGCCCGCTCGATCGGCGTCTCGAACTTCACGGTCGAACACCTCAAGCGCGTCATCGACGCCTCCGGCTCGACCCCGGCGATCAACCAGGTCGAGCTGCATCCGCGCTTCCAGCAGACCGCCCTGCGCGCCTTCCATGCCGAGGCCGGGATCGTCACCGAGGCCTGGGCCCCGCTCGGCCGCGGCGGGGTGCTGGACGATCCGGCGATCCGGGCGATCGCCGAGAAGCACGGCCGCACCCCGGCCCAGGTCGTCCTGCGCTGGCAGCTCGACATCGGCAACGTCGCGATCCCGAAATCCGCGACGCCCGCCCGCATCCGCGAGAACCGCGACGTCGCGGGATTCACCCTCGACGCCGACGACCTCGCGCGGATCACGGCCCTCGACGACCCGGCGGGGCGGATGGGGCCGGACCCGGAGACGTTCGGAGCGTGATGCGACCTTGATCGGCGGCGCCGGGCCGGCCCAAGCAGACTTGCGTCGGCAGGCCAACGCTTCGCCCGCTCCGATTCTTGTTGTGTCGCAGATTTTTGCCGCCGAACCGGTGTCCACTTCGGCGAAATCTGCTTAGGCTCGGCCATTCCGATCGTGACCGAGAGACAGCCCGTGAGCGGCCGCACGCCCCCCGAGACCCGCGCCGCCTACCGGCGCTTCGTGCCGATCACCACCCGCTGGGCCGACAACGACGTCTACGGCCACGTCAACAACGTGGTCTATTACGCGTTCTTCGACACGGCGGTGAACAGCGTGCTGATCGCCGAGGGCGCCCTCGACATCGCCAGGAGCGCGGTGATCGGCCTCGTGGTCGAGACCGGCTGCCGCTATTTCCGCTCGATGGCGTTTCCCGACCGGGTGACCGCGGGGATCCGGGTGGCGCATCTCGGCACGTCGAGCGTGCGCTACGAGGTCGGGCTGTTCCGCGAGGACGAGGAGGAGGCCGCGGCCCAGGGACACTTCGTCCACGTCTATGTCGACCGGGCGACGCAGCGCCCGGTGCCCTTGCCGGCGGACCTGCGCCGGGTGCTGGGCCCGCTCGCGGTATGAGCGGCGAGACCGACCTCGCGCGGCTCCTCGCCGGGATGCGGCCGGAGCGGCAGCCCGGCATCTACGTCTTCGTCACCCTGCGGGACGGCGCGGTGCCGGTGGGACTCGCCCCCGTGATGAGCTTTCGCGAGGCCGAGGGCACGACCCTGATCCTGCCCGAGGACGAGGCGGCGCGGGCCGGGCTCGCCGGCGCCTTCCCGTGCGGGTGGATCACGCTGGCGGTCCATTCCTCCCTGTCGGCCGTCGGATTCCTCGCCGCCGTGACGGCGCGCCTCGCGGCGGCCGGCCTCGCCGTCAACGCGGTCTCGGCCTTCCATCACGATCATCTGTTCGTGCCGGCCGCGCGGGTGGAGGAGGCGATGGTCCTGCTGCGGGACCTCGCCGGACCTTCCACGCCCTGACGCCGGGCCCGGGCCGGCCTACTCGGGCCTCCGGCCCGCACGAAGGCAACGTTCGTCCCTTACGGCTTGTTACCCCCTCCGCCGCCGCCCAAGCTCGGGGTGTCGCAACCGGAGGACGCCACCCATGCCACCGCGCATCCCGCTCAGTTCCGGCGGCCCGGGGCCGCTCGGGCTCGTCGCCCTCGCCCTGGCGATCCTCGCCGCCGGCCTCCTCCTCGAAGGGCATCCGGTCGATGCCTCGGTCGCGCCGCGGCCCGGGCAGCCGGAGATCGCCGCCCCGCCGGGGCCGAGCCAGGAATCGATGCTCCAGGACCTGATCGGCCGCGACTGACCGGACCCCGCCGTGACCGATTTTCTCGCCGGCAGCGCCGGCCCGCTCGGCTGGGCGGTGATCCTCGCCACCTTCCTGCTGGCCGGTTTCGTCAAGGGCGTGATCGGCCTCGGCCTGCCGACGGTGGCGGTGGGGCTGCTCGCCACCGTGATGACCCCGGCTCAGGCCGCGGCGCTGCTGATCGTGCCGTCCTTCGTCACCAACATCTGGCAGCTTCTCGCCGGTCCGCGGTTCGGCGGCCTGTTGCGGCGGCTCTGGCCGATGATGGCGGCCATCGCCGTCGGCACCGTGGCGAGCGCCGGGCTGATCGCCGGGGCGCGCGGTCCGGGGCCGGCGAGCGCGCTCGGCATCGCCCTCGTCGCCTACGCGGTCACCGGGCTCGCCGGCCTGTCGCTCCGGGTGCCGCCCCGGGCCGAGCCCTGGCTGTCGCCCCTCGTCGGCCTCGCCACCGGCCTCGTCACCGGGGCGACCGGGGTCTTCGTGATCCCGGCGGTGCCCTACCTCCAGGCGCTGAACCTCGACCGGGACGGGTTGATCCAGGCGCTCGGCCTCTCCTTCACGGTCTCGACCGTGGCGCTCGCCGCCGGGCTCGCCCGGGAGGGCGCGCTGCCGCTCGCCGCCGGGGCGGCGTCCCTCGTCACCCTGGCGCCGGCGCTCCTCGGCATGGCGGCCGGGCAGTGGCTGCGCGGCCGGGTCTCGGCGCCGACCTTCCGGCGGGCCTTCCTCATCGGCCTGCTGCTGCTCGGCACCCACCTCGCCCTGCGGCCGTGGCTGTGACGGAGGGCGGGGTCTATTCGTCCTCGTCGTCGAGGGGACGCAGGAGCTGCATCCGCCGTCCGGTCGCGTCCTCGATCGTCGTGCGGCGCATCACCAGGTAGCCGCCGTCCCGGGCGCGACGGATCCGGTCGGCCCTGGCATCGATCCAGAGATCGGTGGGCTCCCGCAGGTCCGGCGGCGGGACATACCGCACCGCGCCGATCCGGGCCGGCAGCCTCTCGACGACGGGGCGCCCCGGCCGGGCCGCGACCCGCGCCTCGGCCCTGCGCGGTGCGGTCACGGCACGCCCGATCCTGCGGGGCAGGGCGGTCCGCGCCGCGCTCTCTCCGGTCCGCGTCGATCCGGCGGGGCGGCGCTGGTCCGCAGCGATGCGAGACCTGAAGTTGTTCTGGAATTTGGAGTTGTTCCGGAGCTTGGCGATGTTCCGGGACTTCGTCGTCGTCGATGCTGCGGTCCGGTTCCGAGACCTGGCGACGCCGCGGGGTCGGGCGGCGGGATGCGGCTCCGCGGCGGGCCCGGGCGTCTGGGGAGCGGACGACGCCTCGGCGGGCTTCGCCGGTGGATCGCTCCATGGACGAGAGCCGGGCTGGACCTGAGCCCGCTCCTGAGCCCAGGCCGGCGCTCCGCACAGGAGGCCGAGCAGCAGGGCGAGCCCGATGGGGCGGCGCATCCCGTCACGCATGATCGCACCTCCGGGCCGGCGGACCTGAGCCCACCGGGTCGCTTCGGTTGCACGGCGGATCCACGCCGCTGCGGCTGAGCACGATCGTTCGCAACCTGACCGTGTCCGGAAAAGGTAGCGAGACACGACGATGCCGTCCACGCCGCGAGGGTTACGAATTCGTTTGCCCGAGCCCGGATGACTGTTTCACTTCCACACAAAGTGCGGCATTAGGTCCTCAACTTGGCATTAACCATACCCTGCCCAACCCGTACCGCCTATTCTATATCGCGCGCAATTCAGTGGCAGGCGGCGATTCGTTCGGGCCCACCGCTTGCCACCCTGGCTCCAAGACTTCTCCAGGACCGACACCGATGATCCAGTTCGAGACGAATGCCTCCGTTGCGGGACAGCTGGCAGCCCGCGGCGCGTCATTCGAGGCCAGGCTGCGCCGCGCCGCCATGGTGCTGACGCTGATGGTCGGCGTCCCGCTGGTCCTGGTCTGGTTCGGCCTGATCGGCTGGGGCGTTTTTTGGCTGGCGCGGAACGCGCTGGAACTGTCGGTGACCGCCCTCACGCTCTGACGGCGCCGAACGCGCGGGGAACAACCCGGGCCGGCGCGGCCCGCGGGTTGCAGGGGCGTGGGCGCGGTGCCAGGAACAGGGGCCGCAACCGTCCGCCCGGAGGCCCGCCATGCTGTCCATCGACCTCAACTCGGACCTCGGCGAGGGTTTCGGCGATTATCGCTGCGGCGACGACGCGGCGATGCTCGAGGTGGTGACCTCGGCCAACGTCGCCTGCGGCCTGCATGCGGGCGACCCCGAGATCATGGCCCGCACCTTCGCCATCGCCCGCGAGCGCGGCGTCGCGGTCGGTGCCCATCCGGGCTACCCGGATCGGTGGGGCTTCGGCCGCCGGGTCCTGCCCTTCACCCCCGGCGAGGTCGAGCGGCTCGTCGCCTACCAGGTCGGCGCCGCGGCCGGGCTGGCGGCCTATGCCGGCCACCGCCTCACCTACGTCAAGGCGCACGGGGCCCTCGCCAACCTGGCCGCGGTCGAGCGCCCGGTGGCGGACGCCATCGCGCGTGCGGTCAAGGCCGTCGATCCCTCGCTGTCGCTGCTCGCCATCGCGCTCACCGCGCAAGTCGCGGCCGGCGAGGCACAGGGGCTCGACGTGCACCAGGAGATCTTCGCCGACCGCGGCTACACCGAGGCCGGGTTCCTGATCCCCCGCGGCCAGCCCGGCGCCCTGATCACCGACGAGGCCGAGGCCGCCGACCGTGTGCTCGCCATGGTGCAGGAGGGGGCGATCATCGCGGCGAGCGGCCGGCGCCTGCCGACGCCGATCCGCTCGGTCTGCGTCCACGGCGATTCCGCCCATGCGGTCGCCACCGCCCGCGCCGTGCGCGCCCGGCTCGAAGCCGCGGGCGTCCGCCTCGCCCCGTTCCGGGCCTGATCCGATGGAGAGCCCCCGCCTCCTGGATGCCGGCGAGGCCGCCCTGGTGGCGGAGTTCGGCACCACCGTCGACCCGGCGATCCACGACCGGGTGCTCGCCCTCGACGACGCGCTGCGCGCCGACCCCCCGCCGGGCCTGCGCGAGACGGTGCCGACTTACCGCTCGCTGATGATCCACTACGATCCCCTGGTCCTCGATCGCGACGACCTCGCCGCGCGGGTGACGGCGCTCGCCGCCGGGCCTGCCGCAGCCCGGCCCGGCGCCGCCCTCTGGATTCTGCCCTGCTGCTACGATCCGGCCTGCGCCGAGGATATCGGCGCGGTGGCGCAGGCGACGGGGCTCACGGTCGAGCGCGTCGCCGCTTTGCACGCGGGGGCCGAGTACCGGGTCTACATGTACGGTTTCGCCCCGGGCTTCGCCTATCTGGGCGGGCTGCCGAAAGATCTGGCGGTGTCGCGCCGCGCCACCCCGCGGCCGCCGCATCCGGCGAACGCCCTCCTGATCGGCGGCGGGCTCGCGGCGGTCGGCACCTTCCCGATGCCGACCGGCTGGTACGTGATCGGCCGCACGCCCGAGCGGCTCTACGCGCCGCAGCGGCCCGAGCCGTTCCCGGTCGCCGTCGGCGACACGCTCCGGTTCGAGGCGATCGACGCCGCCACCTTCGCGGATCTCGAAAGCCGCGCCGCCGCGGGCGAGATCGTCGCCCAGCGCCGGGAGGCCGCATGAATCCGCGTCTCAGCATCCTGTCGGCCGGGCCCGGGGTGACGCTCCAGGATGGCGGCCGCCACGGCTACCTGCGCTACGGCATCACCGCCGCCGGGCCGATGGACCCGCTCGCCCATGCCACCGCCAACCGGGCCCTCGGCAACCCGCTCGGGGCCACCGCCCTCGAGGTTTCTCTCGGCGGCGTCGAGGTGACGGCGGAGGGCGGACCGCTCGGGATCGCGGTCGCGGGCGGCGCATTCCGGCTCGCCCTCGACGGCGCGCCCCTGCCGCCGGCCTGCGCGCTGACGCTCCACCCCGGCCAGAGCCTCGTCGTCCGGGCGGGCCGGGTCGGGGCGTGGGCGTATCTCGCGGCGGCGGGTCGGTTCGACCTTCCTCCCACCCTCGGCTCCACCGCCACCCATACCCGTTCCGGCTTCGGCGGACTCGACGGCCGGGCCCTGCGGGCCGGCGACCGGCTCGCGGTGGAGGATGCCCGCCCGGGCCCGGCCGATCCCCACGCCCTGGTCGCCCCCTGGCTCGACCGGCCGCCGGAGGAGATCCGGGTCGTGCTCGGCCCCCAGGACGATTTCTTCTCGGACGACCAGATCGCCGCCTTCCTGGCCGGGCCCTGGACGGTGACGACCAAGGGCGACCGGATGGCCTGCTTCCTCGACGGGACGCCGCTCACCCACGCCAAGGGCTACAACATCGTCTCGGACGGCATCGCCATGGGGGCGATCCAGGTGCCGGGGGAGGGCTGGCCGATCGTCTTGATGGCCGACCGCCAGTCCACCGGCGGCTACCCCAAGATCGCGACCGTGATCGGTCCCGATCTCGGCCGCCTCGCGCAAGCCCAGGGCGGCACGCGGATCCGCTTCCGCGCCGTCGATCGCGCCGAGGCGGTGGCGGCGCGACGCGGCGAGGCGCAGGCGCTCGCCGGGCCGGTGGCGATGGAGCCCCTGATCCGCACCGATTTCAGCGCCGAGTTCCTGCTCGGGCGCAACCTGATCGGCGGGGTCGTGGACGGGGCCGGCGCTCACGCGCCGTAGATCGGAAACCTCCGGCAGAGCGCCAGCACCTCCTCCCGGATTGCCGCCAGCCCGGCCCCGTCGTGGGGCGCCGCCACCACCCGGGCGATCCAGCGGCCGACCTGCCGGAACTCCTGCGCGCCGAAGCCCCGCGCCGTGCCGGCATTCGAGGACAGGCGCAGGCCCGAGGGCGCCTCGGGCGGGCGGGTGTCGAACGGGATCTGGTTCTTGTTGACCGCGAGCCCCGCCGCCTCCAGCGCCTTGGCGGCGATGTCCCCGGTGACGCCCTGGGGCGAGAGGTCGACCAGCATCAGCCCGCAATCGGTGCCGCCGGCGACGAGGCGCATCCCGGATTCCGCGACGCTCTCGGCGAGCGCCCGGGCGTTGTCGAGGACCGCCCGATTGTAGGCCCGGAACTCGGGCCGCAGGGCCTCGCCGAAGCAGGCCGCCTTGGCGGCGACGGCGTGCATCATCACCGAGCCCTGCACGCCCGGGAAGATCCCGTAATTGATCCGGTCCGACAGTGCGGGGTCGTTCCACAGCACCAGCCCGCCCCGGGCCCCGCGCAGGGACTTGTAGGTGGTCGAGGTCACGATGTGGGCGTGCGGGAAGGGATGCAGGTAGAGCCCGGTGGCGACGAGGCCGGCGAAATGCGCCATGTCGACCATCAGGAGTGCCCCGACCTCGTCGGCGATGGCCCTCAAGCCCGCGAAATCGAAGGCCCGGGCATAGGCCGAGCCGCCGGCGACGATCATCTTCGGCCGGTGCTCGCGGGCGAGCGCCGCGACCGCATCCAGCTCCACCCGCTCGCTGTCGCGCGCCACGCCGTAGCGGACGATGGTGTAGTCGCGCCCGGTCAGGGTGGCCGGGTGGCCGTGGCTGATATGGCCGCCGGCCTCGACGCCCATCGACAGGATCGTGTCGCCGAGCTTGAGCAGCCCGAGGAAGACGCCCGCATTGGCGTTCGAGCCCGAATGGGGCTGCACGTTGGCGAAGCGGCAGCCGAAGAGCCGCGTCGCCCGCTCCACCGCCAGGGCCTCGATCGCGTCGGCATGCTCGGCGCCGCCGTAATAGCGGGCATAGGCCAGCCCCTCGACGGTCTTGTTGGTGAGGACCGAGCCCTGTGCCTCCAGCACCAGCCGCGAGACGATGTTTTCCGAGGCGATCAGCTCGATCCCGTCCCGCTGCCGGGCGAGCTCGCCCCGGATCGAGGCGGCGAGCTCCGGGTCGGCGTCGAGGCCCTGGTCGAAATAGCCGTCATGGAGGAGGCGCATGGTCGGGGTCCCGCGAGGTGTCCGTCTGGTCCCGACTGTCGGGCTTGCGGGGACGGCTCGCAAACGGGATAAGCTTGGGCTGAGGCCAAGATTTTCTTGGCCTGGAGCGAAGGTCTTGCCATGGACCAGGGCGGCCGACCCTCGCCTCCCTCCCTCAACGCGCTGCGCGCCTTCGAGGCGGCGGCGCGGCACGGCGGTTATGTCGGGGCGGCGAAGGAGCTTCACGTCACGCCCGCGGCGATCGGCACCCAGGTGAAGGGGCTGGAGGCCTGGCTCGGCCGGCCCCTCTTCCACCGTCTGGCCAACGGCCTGGTCCTCACGCCGGAGGGCCGCGACGTGCTCCCGTCCCTCAGCGCCGCCTTCGACGCCCTCAACGGGGCGGTGCGGGCGATGCGGGCGGTCGGCCGGCCGCGCAGCCTGACGGTCGCCGCGCTGCCCTGCATCGCCCAGCTCTGGCTCGCGCCCCGGCTCCCCGACCTGCAGGCGGCCTTCGACCTCGACGTGACCATCCTGACCCGGGACGAGCAGCCGGACTATGCTCGCGACCTCGTCGATCTCGGGCTCTATGTCGGCGACGCGGCGCCCGCCGGGTGCACCTCCGTGGTGCTCGCCCGCGACGACCTTTTTCCGGTCTGCACGCCGGCCCTGGCGGCGGGCCTGCGCCATCCGGGCGATCTGGCCGGGGCGACGCTGCTGCACGATTCGGTCTGGCGCGCGGACTGGCCGCGCTGGCTCGCCGCCCATGGCGCAGGGACATTGCGGCCGGCCCGGGAGGCGGCGTTCTCGCTCTACAGCGTCGCCCTCGACGCGGCGCTCGCCGGCAGCGGGGTCCTCATCGGCCACAGGGCCCTCGTCGCCGACGCGCTGGGCGGCGGACGCCTCGTCGCGCCGTTCGGCGACCGGGCGGTGGCGGGGCCGCCGCTGCGGCTGATCGTGCCGGAGGGCGGGGAGGGGATGCGGCTCGCTCCGGTGATCCGCTGGTTGAGCGAGGGAGGGGAGCCCGGACGGCGCGATGGCCCGCCGTTCACATGACCTTCTCGAACCGGAACGCCTCGCCGTCGCCGGGCAGATCGTCCTGCCCGGGCCCGTGCGGGTCCGGGTGATGCGCGCTGAAGAACTCGACGATCCGGAAGCCGCAGACGTTGACGTAGAAGTGGATGTTCCGCTTCTCGAAATACGGCGTGTGCGTCTCCCAGACCCGTGTCTGCGGAAACAGCCGCTCGATCGCGAACCAGGCCCGGCGCCCCAGGCCGCGTCCATGCGCGCCGGGCGAGACGAAGAAGAGGTCGAGCGTGTTGCGGTGCGTCTCGCCGTCGATCGTCACCACGGCGCCGCCGACCGCCCGGCCCTCGTGGCGGATGCGCAGCACCACGGCGCCCGGATGCGCGAACGTGGCGTCGAGGTCGTCGTCGGAGGGGATCGGGCCGTCCGGCAGCGCTCCGAACTCCGCGACGACGGCGATCGCGAAGGCTTCCTGCAATTCCCGCTTGAAGGCCGGAAGGTCGTCGGGATGCGCGGGCGCGAGGGTGACCGTGTCGTTCGTCATGCCCCGTTGTCCAAGCAGATTTCGCCGAAGTGGTGACCGGTTCGGCGCCGAAAATCTGCGGCAAGACAAGAACCTGAGCGGGCGAAGCGTTGGCCTGCCAACGCAAGCCTGCTTAGACCATGGCGGCCTCGCCCGTCAGGGCGGGGGGCAGGCGGTCCGGTTCAGGTCGCGGTCGGTCGCCCGGTCTTGCGTTTTGCCCATGGCCGGCAGCGGCGCCTCCACGGTCGCCACCACGCCGCGCGGGCGGTACTCCACCTCCGCCGTGCCGCCGAGTTCGGCGGCCAGCACCCGCTCGATCATCCGCGAGCCGAAGCCGCGGCGGGCCGGCTCCACGACCGGCGGACCGCCGATCTCTTCCCAGCGCAGCCACAGCCGGCCCGGATCCGAGCCGTCGACGATGTCCCAGTTGAGGATCACCCGGCCCTGCGCGTTCGACAGCGCGCCGTACTTCACCGCGTTGGTCGCCAGCTCGTGCAGGGCCATCACGAAGGCCAGGGCCAGCCGGGGCGGCAGGCGCAGGGGCGGTCCCCCGGTCTTGAACCGGGTGCCCTGTCCGGTGCGGAACGGGCGCAGGGCCTCCTCGACGATCTCGGCGAGCGTCGCGCCCTCCCAGCTCTCGCGGGTGAGTACGTCGTGGGCGGCCGAGAGCGATTGCAGGCGCGCGTTGAAGGCGAGCCGCGCCTCGGGCAGCGACGTGGCGTGCGTCAGGGTCTGGTTGGCGATCGACTGGATGGTCGCCAGGGAATTCTTGACCCGGTGGTTCAGCTCCTCGGCGAGCAGCGCCCGGTGCTCCTCGCCGCGCTTGCGTTCGGTCACGTCGAGGGTGACGCCCGCCATGCTCAGCGGCTGGCCGTCGGCGTCGTAGAAGGGCTGGCCGCGGATCTGGAGCCAGCGCACCTCGCCGGCCGGCGTGCGGATCCGGTACTCGATGTCGTAGTCGCTCCGGTTCTCGATCGACTCGCGGACCGCCGCCTGCATCCGCTCGCGGTCCTCGGGCAGGATCGCGTCGATCAGGTCCTCGAAGGTGAACGGGTCGCTCGGCTCGCGGCCGACGTTGCGCTTGCAGCTGTCGGAGGCCACCAGCCGCATGCCGTCGAGGTCGAGGGTCCAGGAGCCCAGCCGCGAGGCCTTGAGGATGAAGTGCAGCCGCTCCTCGCTGCGCCGCAGGGCCTGCGAGCGCCGCTCGATCTGCTGCTCCAGGGCATCGCGGTCGCGCTGCAGGCGCACCAGCCGCTCGCGCTCCAGCGTCACGTCGAACTGCGAGGCGAAGTAGTAGGTCAGCTGGCCCTCGTCGTCGAAGACCGGCGAGACGAGCAGGCGGTTCCAGAACGTCTCGCCCGATTTCTTGTAGTTCTGGAGGTCGATCTCGATCGAGACCCGGCGCTCGATCGCGTCGCGCACCTTGGCCACGTCGTCCCGGTTGGTCTCGGGCCCCTGCAGGAAGCGGCAGTTCCGGCCCATGATTTCGTCCCGGGCGTAGCCGGTGAGCTTCGTGAAGGCGTCGTTGACGAAGACGATCGGGTTGTCGGCCTGGTGCGGGTCGGTGACCAGCATCGGCATCCGCGTCGCCCGCACGGCCGCGGCGAACGGATCGGAGCTCGCGCCGACCCGGGTCAGCTCGGCGGCGATGCGGTTCTCTTCGCGGCGGTCGGTCACGCGTCGGTCGTCCCTTGCGCGCCCGTCGGAGGGCGCGCGTCTGCCACTATCTCATGAGCAAGGGTCCGGTTCGGTGCAACGCTCCGGACCGCTGCAAAAACGCACATCCGGAGAGGTTGGTTCAATCGCGTGCGATCGAATATATCCGACCGCACGTCATGGACGGCGCGCGGCGGTCGGTCGCTCCGTCACGGATGCGCTTCCGGGAATCCGTGCCGCGCGTGCAGGACGCGCAGGATCGCGTCCTTGTCGTCGACGAAGCGCACCGGGCCCCGGCGGCCGGTGGCGAGGCCATCCGGGGCATCCGGGGCGAGCACCAGCACGGGCAGCACCTGGTGCGCCTCGCCGAGGCGCGAGACGAGGGGCTCCCGGGGCCGCGGCCAGGGCAGGCGCGTCACGTCGAGCCGCCGCGCGAGGTCGGGGAAGCCCGCCAGCACCCCCTCGATCAGGGCGCAGTGCCAGCAATAGAAGCGCCGGCCCGGCAGGGCCGGGTCGGCGAAATCGGGGGCGAGAAGGTAGAGGTGGTCGCGCATCCGGGCGATCCTCAGGCCGGCGAGGCTCAGACGTCCTGGCGCGGCAGCATCCGGTCGAGGAGGGCGTCGCGGCGCACGATCAGGTGCCAGGCGGTGGCGAGCACGTGCAGCGACACCAGGAGGTAGACCGCGTACTGGCCGGCGAGATGGATCTGGTCGGCGAGATCGGCCACCGCCTTGTTCTTCTCCATGAAGGGCGGGATCGGGAACAGGAAGAAGTACTGCGTGGTGTTGCCGGCGGCGGCCGACAGCACGAAGCCGCTCAGCGGCATCAGCAGGAACACGAGGTAGAGCAGCCAGTGGTTGATCCGGCCGAGCAGGGCCAGGGCCGGCGGCACGAAGGCCTCTCGCGGGGCCGGGTGCCAGGCCCGCCACAGGATGCGCAGGGCGACGATGGCGAAGATCGTGATGCCGACCGACTTGTGCAGCTGGAAGACGAATCCCTTCGTCGGGCTCGCCGGCAGGCTCGTCGCCACCCAGGCGAGCGGCAGCACCGCCAGAACGAGGAGGGCGGTGAACCAGTGCAGGGCCTGCGCGACGGCGGTGTAGCGCGGCTGCTCGACGCGGGCGATCGTCGCCGGCGCGCGGGGGAACGGGTCGAGCATCCGGACAAGTCCTCGGGGAACGCCGCCGCGGATATGCGGCGGTCACCCCATCAGGCTAGCCCGCGGGCGACCCACGGTCACCCTGGAATGTCTCGAAAGTCCCCAGGCGAGACGCGCGATGTCCCCGATCACCCGGCGTCAGATCGCCGCCGCCGGATCGCCGCCGAGGGGATTGCCCTCGTCCTCGTTGCGCTCGTCGTCCCGGCCGCGCCGGCGACGGCGGCGGCCGCCCTCGGCGAGGGACTGGGCCAGCGCCCGGAACGGCGCGGTCAGGCGGCGCACGTCCTCGGCCCGCTCCATGAAGCGCTCGCCGTTGCGGATCTCGCGGTCGAGGGCCGCCATGGTGCGGGCCAGCGCCGGATCCTCGTCCTCGAGCCACACCTCCGTCACCCGGGCGAAGGCGATGACGACCCCCTGGAGCTTGAGGCGGCCGAGCGGTCCCTCGGTGCTGATGCCGGCCGAGGCCAGCATGAAGCGCTGCGAGTTCAGGGCCACCTGGTTGAGGGCGGCGAGCGACAGCGGGTCGCCGCGCAGCGCGAAGACGATGCGGCGGAGCGCCGGCTTGTAGGGGTCCATCGCGTCGAGGCGGCGCATCAGCACGTCGAACAGCCGCTCGCGGGTCGGCTCGTCGTCGAGGTCGTCGCTCGCGCCGTCGAGCACCTGCTTGTCGATCATGCGGGCGAAGCCGCCGAGCACCGCACCCTTCGAGGGATAGCACTCGCGGAACTCGGCCAGGGTCACCCCGGCCTCGCGGGCGATGTCGCCGATCTCGATGTCGTTCCAGGGCTGCTCGGCGGCAAGGCGCATCAGCGCCTCGACGATCGCCTCCCGCGGCGGCAGGCGGGTGGCGTGCGGCGTGTCGCCGGCGCCATCGTGCTCGCCGGTCGTCTTGGGATTGCGGGCCATGGGGACGCTCCGATACCGTGGGCCGACGGGCGCGCGCACCTGCCGTCGGAGCCGGGTCCGCCGCCGTCACCCTCTATCTAGGGGCCGCACCGCCCATCGGGCAGGGGCCCGCGGCGACGCGCCCGAGGGAGGGTGCGGCGGGCGTTCAGCCCGCCAGCTCCTCGGCCCGGGCCTTGGCGGCCGCCACCGCGTCGCGCATCAGCGGTTCCAGGCCGTCCCCGGCCATCAGCACCCCGAGGGCCGCCGCGGTGGTGCCGCCCGGCGAGGTCACGTTCTGGCGCAGGGTCGCCGGGGCCTCGGCGCTCTGCCCGAGGAGCTCGCCCGCTCCCGCCACGGTCTGGCGGGCGAGGCGGTCCGCCACCTCCGCGGGCAGCCCGGCGGCGATGCCGGCCGCCGCCAGCGCTTCGGCGAGGAGGAAGACGTAGGCCGGACCCGAGCCCGAGACCGCCGTCACGGCGTCGATCAGGTCCTCGCTGTCCAGCCACTCGACGAGGCCGACGCCCGACAGGAGCGCGTGCGCGGTGCGGCGCTGGGCCTCGCTCGTCTCCGGCGAGGCGGCGGCGCCGGTCGCGCCGCGGCGGATGCTCGCGGGCAGGTTCGGCATCGCCCGTACCACCGCGCGGGCCCGCGGCAGGCGGTCCCGGAGGTTGGCGATCGTCTTGCCGGCCAGCACCGAGACCACGAGGGTGCCGGGCCCGGCGAGCGCCGAGACGGCCGCCGCCGCGGCGTCGAGCCCCTGCGGCTTGATCGCCAGCACCAGGGCTTCGGGCTCGCCCGGCTCGGCCGGGTTGAGCGCGACGCCGTGGCGCTCGCACAACGCCACCATGGCGGGGGCGGGGTTGGGATCGATCACGGCGGCGCGGGCGCCGGGCAGCCCGTCGGCGAGCCAGCCCTCGAGCAGGGCGCCGCCCATCTTGCCGGCCCCGACGAGGATCAGGGAGGCCGGCAGCGCGGCCCCGGACCCGGTGCCGTCCCGGCTCACGCCTCGCCCTCGGTCTCGAACAGCACGGCGTCCAGGGCCTCGCGGGCGGTCTTGCCGGCCCAGATCACGAACTGGAACGCCTGGAAGTAGCGCTCGCAGGCCTCGACCGCGGTCTTCAGGATCGATTCGCACTGGCCGTGCGTCGGCTCGGCGCCGCCGGTGAGCACCAGCGAGTGGCGGAACATCACCACGTGCTCGCTGTTCCAGAGGTCGAAATGCCCGACCCAGAGCTGCTCGTTGACGAGCGAGACGAGGCGCAGCACCTCGTTGCGGCGCCGGTCCGGCACCTTGAGGTCGAAGGCGGAGGCGATGTGCAGCGCCTCGACGTCCTCGATCCAGGTGAAGGCGACGTGGTACTCGGCCCATCGTCCGGCCACCGCCACCGACATCTCGTCGGTCTCAGCGCGATCGAAGATCCAGTCCCGGAGGGAAGCGAGGCGCTCGACGACATCGAGCGGGTGCTCGGCGCGGGTCAGGTCGTCGATGGTGAGCTGGGTCATGGCGATCCAAGTTTGGCTCGTCCGAGCGGGATACAGCTGCGTCAGCGGACGCGGCGGGTGTCGTCATCAAGGCAGATCGCGACCCGAGCACGGTCAGGACGTGCAGGCGATAAGCTTAAGCGCCGACTTGTTGTCCCCCTGGGCGACGGCGAATCAGTGCGTGACCCACTATAGCCCGGGCGAGTCGAGGGACTCAAAGCGGAAACCCGCGGGGCCGGCGGCAGGCCGCCGGCTATCCACCGAAGCTTCCTGTGCACAAGCGCCGGGCATCCGGCGCCTGTTGCACGGTCCTGTGGCAGCGGCCCGGGCGTCAGGCGGTCGCCGTGCCGGCACCGGCGGCCTTGGCGGCCGGCTTGGTTTCCGCCGGCTTGGCCTCCAGCGCCGCGACGCGGGCGGTCAGCGCCTCGTTCTGGGCGCGCAGGGAGGCGACGAGATCGCGCAGAACCTCGACCTCCTCGCGGGTGGCGACGTCCATGTCCCGCAGCATGCGCTCGATCTGCGCCTTGACCACGGTCTCGGCCTCGCGGCGCACGCCCTGGGCGGCGCCGGCCGCGTCGGTCATCAGGCGGGCGAAGTCGTCGAACAGGCGGTTCTGCTGCATCGGAAAAATTCCTGTCAGGGCGGGTCCGGCGCCCAGCACTAGTGCATTTCCCGAAAAAAGGGGCCCCGGACGGCCGAGAAATGCGCGTTCGCGCTTCGTCCTCGCCCGGGAATGCGGCACCATCGCGGAGGCGCGGCGGCACCGCGGCAGGGACCGTCGCCGCCTGCGCGGTGGTGTCGCGCCCTGGCGCGTGCCGGCCGGGGTGTCTCGCGACGGTATCGCCGGGGGCGGCCAGCAACACACGGATGCACTTCGATGGCTTCAAGCAAAAGCCGGACTGCGGCATAAGGCGTTCCCGTGAGCACGACACCGCACATCCTGATCGTCGAGGACGATCGCGAGATCAGCACGCTGGTCGCCCGCTATCTCCGCGGCAACGATTGCCGCGTCTCCATCGCCGGCGACGGCCGCGAGATGGATCGGCTGATGGCCGATTCCCGCGTCGACCTCGTCGTGCTCGACCTGATGCTGCCGGGGGAGGACGGGCTGTCGATCTGCCGGCGCCTGCGCGCCGCCTCCGGCATCCCGATCCTGATGCTCACCGCGAAGAGCGAGGAGATCGACCGCATCGTCGGGCTCGAGATCGGGGCCGACGACTACCTGGCGAAACCCTTCAACCCGCGCGAGCTGCTGGCGCGCATCCGCGCCATCCTGCGCCGGGGCGCCGCCGCGCCGGGGCGCGACGACGAGGGCGTGCGCCGCCACGCCTTCGGGGGCTTCGTCCTCGATGCGGGCCTGCGCCAGCTCCTCAACCCGGAGGGCGCGCAGGTCGCGCTCACCGGCGCCGAGTTCGACCTCCTGCACGCCATGTGCCTGCGGCCGGGCCGGGTGCTCTCCCGCGACCAGCTCCTCGACCTGACGCAGGGCCGCGCCCCCGGCCCGTTCGAGCGCAGCATCGACGTGCTGGTGAGCCGCATCCGCCAGAAGATCGAGCGCGACCCGCGCAACCCCGAGATGATCAAGACCATCCGCTCCGGCGGCTACCTGTTCACCCCCGAGGTGGTCTCGACATGATCCGGCGGGCGCCGGCATGAGGCGGTGGGGGCCCGTGCCGGGCCGCATCGCCGGGCAGCTCGCCCTCCTGGTGGTGGCCGCGATCGTGGTGACCCACGTCGTCGTCACGGTCGCCTTCCTGCTGCTGCGCCCCGAGCTGCGCCGCTCCGACGAGCGGCCGAACGCGCTGGCCAACCGCCTCGTCACCGTCGTCCACATGGTGGCGGCGGCTCCGGCGGAGGACCGGACCGACGTGGTGGCGGCGGCCCGCCGCAGCGCCTCGGCCCTGCACCTGACCCTGCTGCCCGCGGACGAGCCGAACGCCCCCCCGGCCGCCAGCGCCGAGGTGCCGGAGATCACCGGGCTGCGGGCGGCCCTGGGATCGGGCTACGGCGTCTCGGCCGAGCACATGCCCGGCGGCGCCCTGCACCTGCGCATCGCCGGGCCGGCCGGCCTGCAGCTCTCCGCCGACCTGCCGCCCCTGCCGCTGCCGCACCCGCCGCTGACGAGCGCGGTGCTGATCACCCTGGTCTTCCTCGCGCTCTCGCTCACCCTGCTGTCGATCTGGGCGACGCGGGCGCTCACCGCGCCGCTCGCCCGCCTCGCCGAGGCCGCGGAGGCCTTCGGCACCGCCACCGAGGCCCGGCCGCTGCCCCAGCACGGCCCCGAGGAGGTGCTGGCGGTGTCCCGCGCGCTCGGCCGGATGCGCGACCGGGTGCTGCGCCTCATCGACGACCGCACCCACATGCTGGCGGCGATCAGCCACGACCTGCGCACCCCGATCACCCGCCTGCGCCTGCGGGCGGAATTTTTGGAGGACGAGGTCCTGCGCCGGCAGTTCCTGCGCGACCTCGACCAGATGAACGCCCTCGTCGAGGCGGCCCTGTCCTTCGTGCGCGACGGCCAGTCCCGGGAGGGCCTCGGCCTCATCGACCTCGGCTCGGTGGTGCAGACGGTCTGCGACGGCTTCGCCGATATCGGCGAGGCGGTGCGGGCCGAGGAGGTGCAGGCCGAGGATCTCCGACCGGCCCTGGTGCGCGGCTCCTCCGGCGAATTGCAGCGGGCGCTGACCAACCTGATCGACAACGCGGTCAAGTATGCCGGCGGCGCCACCGTGCGCCTCGTCGAGGCCGGTCCCGGCCGCGTCGCCGTCGAGATCCTGGACGAGGGCCCGGGCATCCCGGAGGCGGAGCGCGCCCTGATGCTCCAGCCCTTCGTGCGCGGCGACCGCGCCCGTACCCTCAACGAGGCCGGCGGCTTCGGCCTCGGCCTGTCGATCGCCAGCGCCATCGCCCAGTCGCATGGCGGCACGTTCAGCCTCGAGAACCGGCAGCCGCAGGGCCTGCGCGTCCGCCTCGAACTGCCGCGGGCCGCCGGCACGCCGTCGCGCGAAGCCGCCTGAGAAAGGCCGCGCGAGGGAAGGCGGAGGCCCGGCGCCTCAGCGCGCCAGTTCGCGCAAGCCCAGGCGGATCAGGGTCTTGGCCTCCATCTGGGCCGCCCCCTCGCCGGCGTTCTTGAGGGCCGCGGCCACCGCCGCCGAGGCCTGGACCTGGGCGTAGCCGAGATTGACCAGCGCCGAGATCGCATCGGCCACCGGCTGGGGCGCCGTGTTGGCCTCCACCGCCCCGGTGAGCTGGATCAGGGCCGGATCGACGGGCGAGAAGGCCGGGGCCTTGTCCTTCAGTTCCGCGACGAGGCGGGCGGCGAGGCGCGGCCCGACCCCGGGCGCGCGGGCAACCGCGCCCTTGTCGCCGGTGGCGATGGCGGTGGCGAGGTCGCCCGGCTCCATCACCGAGAGCACGCCGAGGGCGACCCGCGTGCCGACGCCCTGGACGGTCTGGAGCAGGCGGAACCACTCGCGCTCCGCATCGGCCCGGAAGCCGTAGAGGCGGATCATGTCCTCGCGCACATGGGTCTCGATCGCGAGCTCCGCCGCCTCGCCGGTGGAGGGCAGGCGCTGCAGCGTGCGGGCCGAGCAATGCACCACGTAGCCGACGCCGTGCACGTCGAGGATCACGAAATCCTCGCCGTAGGAATCCACGACGCCCTTCAGCTTGCCGATCATCGCCGCCACGGTCTCCGGCGGGCCGACAGGCGGGCCCGGGTCCCGGGCCTTAGCGAGCCGGGACCGGAGTCACAAGGCGGGGCGATGCCGCGCGGGAGCCTCTGCATCGGCTTGCGCCCCCGGGGGATTTTCACTAGGAACCGGGAGCACACGTGCACGCGTCGGGGCGTAGCGCAGTCTGGTAGCGCATCTGGTTTGGGACCAGAGGGTCGCTGGTTCGAATCCGGCCGCCCCGACCACCTCTCCACGGATCAGAGCCCGCGATGTCGACCGCCCGCATCTTCCGCCCTGCCAAGGATCCGACCCAGTCCGGCCTCGCCCGGACGAAGCAGTGGACGCTGGAGTTCGAGCAGACGAGCCCGCGCGAGACCGAGCCGCTGATGGGCTGGACGTCGTCCTCGGACATGCTGCAGCAGGTGCGGCTCGAGTTCGACACCAAGGACGAGGCGATCGCCTACGCCACCCGGGAGGGCATCGCCTACCGGGTCGAGGAGCCGCAGGAGCTCCTGCGCCGCGGCCTCTCCTACTCGGACAACTTCAAGTACAACCGCACGATGCCCTGGACGCACTGACGGACCGGCAATACGGGCGCGGCCGCGGCAATCGCCTCCGGTCCGATCGCCGCCGATGGGTCCCGTGCCATGAATCGAGAAGAGCCCGGCGCCTCGCGGCACCGGGCTCTTCTCGTTTCCCTCGCCATTCGCGTCAGCGCGGGGCGCGCTTGGCCAGGATGCGCTGCAGCGTGCGGCGGTGCATGTTGAGGCGCCGCGCCGTCTCCGAGACGTTGCGGCCGCACAGCTCGTAGACCCGCTGGATGTGCTCCCAGCGCACCCGGTCGGCCGACATCGGATTCTCCGGCGGGTCGGCCCGCTCGCCCGGCTCGGCCATCAGGGTGCCGTGGATCTCGTCGGCGTCGGCGGGCTTGGCGAGGTAATCGAAGGCGCCGAGCTTCACCGCCGTCACCGCGGTGGCGATGTTGCCGTAGCCGGTCAGGATCACGCCGCGGGCCTCGGGCCGGCGCTCCTTCAGGCGAGCGATCACGTCGAGGCCATTGCCGTCGGCGAGCCGCATGTCGATCACCGCGAAGGCCGGCGGCTGCGCGTCGACCGCCGAGACGCCCTCGGCCACGCTCTCGGCCACGTGGACCCGGTAGCCGCGCGCCTCCATGGCCCGGGCGAGGCGGGTCGAGAACGGCTTGTCGTCGTCCACGATCAGCAGGCTGCGGTCGGCGTGGTTGAGGAGGGCGTCGCCCTCCGGGATGGTGCCGGTCGCGGCCTCCGGGCTGAGTGTTCCGTACTGCGTCATCAACCGACGCTCCTTCAACTTTCAATCAGCAAGTTCAGGACTTTATATAGGAACGCCGGGAGGCTGCGTCAGGGGTGCGGCGCCCCCCGGGCCCGGGTTTCGGAGACCTTTGGCCTCCCTCTCGAAAATGTGACGCGCCCAACCGATCCGCACCACCGCCCCGGTCGAGGGGTCGACCGCGTTGGTGAGCGAGAGCTGCGCGCCGGAGCGCTCGATCAGCGTCTTGGCGATGAACAGGCCGAGGCCGAGCCCCGTTCCCCCGTCGGTGCCGATCTTCGCCGCGCTGCGGGTGCTGACATAGGGCTCGCCGACCCGCAGCAGCACCTCCGGGGCGAAGCCCGGCCCGTCGTCGCGGATCTCCAGCGTGACCCGGTCGGCGCTCCAGCGCGCCTCGATCGACACGCAGCTCTCGGCGAAGTCGATCGCGTTGTCGACGATGTTGCCCAGGCCGAACATCACCCCCGGGTTGCGCCGGCAGGCCGGCTCCGGGCCATCGCCCTTGGTGGTCACGTCGAGGACGATGCCGAGCGCCCGCTGGGGCGCCACCAGCTCCTCGACGAGGTGGCTGAGCGTGATGGTCTCGATGAAGCCGCCCTGGTCGGCGTCGAGGGAGGTGAGCTTGGCGAGGATGCCGCGGCAGCGCTCGACCTGGTCGCGCAGCAGCGCCAGGTCCTCGGCGACGCTGGGGGAGGCCGAGGGGCCGAGCTGGCGGTCGAGTTCCTTGGCCACCACCGTGATGGTGGCGAGCGGAGTGCCGAGCTCGTGGGCGGCCGCCGCCGCCAGCCCGTCGAGCTGCGACAGGTGCTGCTCGCGGGCGAGCACCAGCTCGGTCGCGGCCAGCGCCTGGGCGAGCTGGCGCGCCTCCTCGGCGACCCGCCAGGCATAGACCCCCGTGAAGGCGGTGCCGAGCAGGATCGCGGTCCAGACGCCGGAGACGTACAGGAACGGCAGCTCCAGCGTCTCGCCGGCGAACCACGGCAGCGGCCGGTAGACGAGGGCGAGCATCGTCGACAGGCCGACGGCGAGGAGCCCCAGCGCCAGGGTGTGGACCGGAGGCAGCGCGGTCGCGGAGATCAGCACCGGGGCGAGGAACAGGAGCGCGAACGGGTTCTGCAGCCCGCCGGTGAGGAACAGGAGCGCGGCGAGCTGGACGATGTCGAAGGCGAGCAGCAGCACCGCCGCGTCGTCGCTGAGCCGGTGGCTCGCCGGGTAGCGGATGCGCAGCGTCAGGTTGAGCCAGGACGAGGCCGCGATGACGAGGAAGCACCAGCCGAACGGCAGGGGCAGGCCGAGGCCGAGATGGGCGCCGGCCACCGCGGCGCCCTGGCCGGCCACCGCGAGCCAGCGCAGCCGCACCAGGGTATCGAGGCGCAGGTGGCGGGCGTCCCGCACGGGGTCGGTCTGCGTGATGTCGAACATCGCCGAGACGATAGTGCGCCGCCGACCAACGCCCAGGGCGGGGCGATGGAAACCCTCCCGGTTCCGGTGCGTTCCCTCCCCGTCGGCGCGGTCGATCGCGCGGTCCCGGCCGAAAGCCGGGTATGCCGGTCGCTTCGGTCCGGGGGACCCGACGGAGGTCCCGCGGCAGCCTCGTACCGCGGCGCAGACTTCCGGGATGCGCGCTGTAGTTGAGGTAAAAAGGGCACAGTGACGGGTTTCGGCCGTTTCGTTTTTCCCAGATCTTGCTCTCCAATAGCAATACTCTATTGTCGGCCTCCCAGTTGGGACAGGCGTCTCCTGGCGGCGGGTGCGCGCGTCGCTGGGTCAATCGTGGACGGTGGCGTCATGGATCTCTCGTATTTCTGGTATGAAGCGGCGCACTGGATGTTGACGCCGGCCCGGGCGGCCGCCGACGCCACGCAACTCGTGTTCAAGAACCCCGCCAACCCGATCACCTACACGCCCTACGGACGGACGGTCTCGGCCGCCTGCGAGATGTTCGAGCGCACCACGCGGCGCTACGGCAAGCCGGCCTTCAACCTGCCCACCACCACCGTCGAGGGGCTGGTGACCGACGTCACCGAGCGGGTGGTGTGGTCGAAGCCGTTCTGCCAGGTGATCAAGTTCGACCGCGCCCTGAAGCGTCCGACCACCCAGGCCCAGCCGAAGGTGCTGGTCGTGGCGCCGATGTCGGGCCACTACGCCACGCTGCTGCGCGGCACCGTCGAGGCGATGCTGCCCGCCCACGAGGTGATGATCACCGACTGGATCGACGCCCGCATGGTGCCGCTCGAGGCCGGCCGCTTCGACCTCGACACCTACATCGACTACCTGATCGAGATGTTCCAGGCCTTCGGCCCGGACCTGCACGTCATCGCGGTCTGCCAGCCCTCGGTGCCGGTCTTCGCCGCCGTCGCCCGGATGGAGGCCGAGGGCATGTCCGGCGTGCCGACCTCGATGACCCTGATGGGCGGCCCGATCGACACCCGCCGCTCGCCCACCGCCGTGAACTGCCTCGCCGCCGAGCGCGGCTCGGAATGGTTCAAGCGCAACTGCATCACCGTCGTGCCGCCCGGCTATCCCGGCACCTGGCGCGAGGTCTATCCCGGCTTCTTCCAGCTCTCCGGCTTCATGGGCATGAACCTCGACCGTCACCTGACGGCGCACTGGGACATGTTCAAGCACCTCGTGCACGAGGACGGCGATTCGGCCGAGAAGCACCGCGACTTCTACGACGAGTACCTGTCGGTGATGGACCTGACGGCGGAGTTCTACCTCCAGACCGTCAATACGGTCTTCGTCGAGCATGCCCTGCCGAAGGGCGAGATGCGCCACCGCGACAAACCGGTCGACCCGACGGCGATCCGCCATTGCGGCATCCTGGCGGTGGAAGGCGAGAAGGACGACATCTCGGGCGTCGGCCAGACGCTCGCCGCCCTCGACCTGACGCCGAACCTGCCGGCGGAGCGCAAGAGCTACTACCTGCAGCAGGGCGTCGGCCATTACGGCGTCTTCAACGGCTCGCGCTTCCGCGCCAACATCGCCCCGCGCATCTCCGCCTTCATGCACGAGATGCAGGGTACCGCCGGCAGCGGGCAGGGGGACCTGCGGCAGGCCTCCTGAGCGCCCGGGCGGATTTTCTCCGAGCCTGATTCGGTCTTCGTCTCCCGGCGCCCGGCGGCGCCGGGATGTTTCGTCGGGTGCCCCGATGCCGTCGCCCGCCCGCTCCCTGCGCGCCTGGTTCGCCGGCCTTCTCGCGCGGGCCGCGCGTGGCGCGCCCCTGGCAGGCAAGGGGCCTTCCTCCTACAAAGGCGGGATGCGAGTCGCGCTCCTGCGCCGGTCGGCGCCCGAACCCTCCCACATCACGGTCATCCACGCCGGCACCTGCTACCCGGTCGCCCTGCGCCGCCGCGCGGCGGCCCGGCGCATCACCCTGCGGGTGTCGAGCGCCACCGGCGAGATCGTCCTGACCCTGCCCGAGCGCGTCGACCTCGCCGCCGCCCAGCGTTTCGCCGAGTCGCACGGCGCCTGGATCGCCGCCCGGGTGGCGAAGCTGCCCGAGCGCGTCGCCTTCCTGCCCGGCGCGGTCGTGCCCCTGCGCGGCGTGCCGCATCGGATCGTGCACGCCTCCACCGTTTCGCGAGCCACCGTCGCCGCCACGGCGCCGGACGGCACGCCGGTGATCGCGGTGTCCTGCGCCGCCGCCCACGTGGCGCGGCGGGTCCGCGACTTCCTGGAGATCGAGGCACGGCGCGACCTCGCCGCCGCGGTGGCGCGCCATGCCGGAGCCCTCGGCCGCACGCCCAAGCGCCTGACCGTGCGCGACACCCGCAGCCGCTGGGGCTCGTGCTCGGCCGCCGGCCACCTGAACTTTTCCTGGCGCCTGATCATGGCGCCGCCCGCGGTGCTGGACTATCTCGCCGCCCACGAGGTGTCCCACCTCGCCGAGATGAACCACTCGGACCGGTTCTGGGCGATCGTCGCGCGCCTCTACCCGGGCTACGACGAGCCCGAGGCCTGGCTGAAGCGGCACGGCACCGAGCTGCATCGCTACGGCTGAGGGTCCTGGGATCCGGCCCGAAGCCGAGGCTCCGGGGCCGTCGGGATCAGCCCTTGGTGCGCACCACCACCAAGCGCTCCGCCGGCCAGGCCGGGCGCGGATCGACATGGCCGGGATAGAGGGTGCGCGGCGCGACGCTGTCGCACAGCTCGCGCTGGCGCAGGATGATCTCGCCGTTCTCGCCCCGGCGCCGGATCACGCCGCCGTCGCGGCAGAAGCCGGCGATCTCGGCCGAGCGCGACGCCCGGCGCCCGCGGGGAGTGCGGGGCACCGGCGGGTGCTCGATCGTCAGCGTGGCGTCCCGGTTGAGCGAGCGCTCGACATAGGTGGTCTCGTCGACCGGCAGCGGCTCGGCCGATGCGGCACCGGTGGCGAGGACCAGGAGGGCGAAGGAGGTGGCGGCGCGTCTCATCGGGGCGGCTTCTCGCGGGGAAGGGGAG
>NZ_JTHF01000071.1 GCF_001043895.1 Methylobacterium indicum | reverse complement strand
CCTCATCCTGAGGTGCGGGCGATCGAAGATCGCTGAGCCTCGAGGGAGGGCTCCAGACATCACTGAGACTTCTGGAGCCCTCCTTCGAGGTCAGCCGATTTTCAATCGGCCAACACCTCAGGATGAGGTTCTTGGTTGGAGAGGACGACTTGCCGTCGTGGGATGCGTTCAAGTCGAGGTCGCGGCAGTGATACGGATCCCGGGCTCCGCTTCGCGGCCCCGGGACAACCCGGAGGGTATCCGTTGTTCACCGGCTTCGCGGTCCCTAGCGAATGAAACTGTTTCGCGATCCAGGGTGGCAAATACCACCCTGGATCGCGATTTTCTATTCAGGAACCGTCGAGGAGAGTGAAGCCCCTCACGCCGCCCTGGCGTAGCGCGATTCCGCCAGATCCTGGTGGTCGATCTCCGGCGCCCGGCCGCCGATCAGGTCGGCGAGCAGCCGGCCCGAGCCGCAGGCCATGGTCCAGCCCAGCGTGCCGTGGCCGGTATTGGTGAAGAGGTTGTCGTAGGCCGTGGCGCCGACGATCGGGGTGCCGTCCGGGGTCATCGGGCGCAGGCCCGTCCAGAACTTCGCCTGCGAGACGTCGCCGCCCTGCGGGAAGAGGTCGAGGACCGAGCGCTCCAGGGTCGCCCGGCGCGGGCCGCGCAGGGCCTGGCTGAAGCCGGCGAGCTCCGCCGTGCCGCCGACGCGGATGCGGTCGCCGAGCCGGGTGATCGCCACCTTGAAGGTCTCGTCCATCACGGTCGAGACCGGGGCGGCCTCGGCATTGGTGACCGGCAGGGTCAGGGAATAGCCCTTCACCGGATAGACCGGAATCTCGATGCCGAGCGGCTTGAGCATCATCGGGGTGTAGCTGCCCATGGCGGCGACGTACCGGTCCGCCGTCAGCACCTCGCCGCCGGCGAGGCCCACGCCGGCGATCCGGCCGCCTTCCTGGCGAAGGCTGGTGATCGTCGCGCCGTAGCGGATGGTGACGCCCATGCTCTCGCAGATCGCCGCGAGGCGCTGGGTGAAGAGATGCGCGTCGCCGGTCTCGTCGCCCGGCAGGCGCAGGCCGCCGACGAAGCTGCCGCCGACCCGGGCCAGCGCCGGCTCGGCCGCGATGCAGCCCGCCGGGTCCAGCACCTCGTAGGGCACGCCGTACTCGTCGAGCACGCCGGTATCGTCGCCGACATGGTCGAGCTGCTTCTGGGTGCGGAAGAGCTGGAGCGTGCCCTTCTCGCGGTGATCGTAGGTGATGCCGGTCTCGGTGCGCAGGTCGCGCAGCACGTCGCGGCTATACTCGGCGAGCCGCACCATCCGGCCCTTGTTGCGGCGGTAGGCGTCCTCGGTGCAGTTCGCCAGCATACGCGCGAGCCAGCCGTAGAGCTTGGGCTCCAGGCTCGGCCACAGCACCAGCGGCCGGTGGCGCATCATCAGCCACTTCATCGCCTTGACGGGGATGCCCGGGGCGGCCCAGGGCGCCGAATAGCCGGGGGAAACCTGGCCGGCATTGGCGAAGCTGGTCTCGAGGCCCGCACCCGGCTGGCGATCGAGCACCGTGACCTGGTGGCCGGCCTTGGCGAGGTAGTAGGCCGAGGTGACGCCGACCACGCCGCCGCCGAGGATCAGAACGCGCATCGCCGAAAATCCCTGTCGCGCCCGACTTGCCTCTGCCCGACCCGGCGCCCGGTCGAGGAGGTCAGTGTCGCGCAAGGATCGTCGAATGTCCCGCCGGATCGTCGCAGGGTCTGCGAGACTGTGCTACATAGCGCAACGATCTGCGGCTTGACGACAGGATCTTGCGCGGTGGCGGGACGGGACGAGATCGACGCGCGCATCCTGCGCGTCCTGCGCGACGACGGGCGCATCAGCAACGCGGATCTCGCCGCCAAGGTCGGCCTGTCGCCTTCGGCCTGCCTGCGCCGCCTGCGGCTGCTGGAATCGAACGGCACCATCCGCGGCTACACCGCCCTGATCGAGGCCGACGAGCACGAGCATCACATGGTGGTGCTGACCCAGATCACCCTGGAGCGGCAGACCGAGGAATCGCTCAACCGCTTCGAGGCCGCGGTGCGCCGCTGCCCGGAGGTGCGCGACTGCTACCTGATGACCGGCCTGTCCGATTACCTGATGCGGATCGAAGTCGCGGATGCCGGCGATTACGAGCGCCTGCACAAGGAGGTGCTGTCGCGCCTTCCCGGCGTGGCGCGGATCCAGTCGAGCTTCGCGATCCGGACGGTGGTGGGGCGGGGTTAGCCGTCCAGCCCGCCCGGTCCCGGGTGCCGGGAGCACCGGGGTCCATTCGGGAAGGCCTGCGCCTCAGCGTTTCGCGACACCGATCAGCGCCGTCGACGGGATCGGCAGGACGGCCCGGTCGCCGGCCATGCGCCGCGCTTCGGCGATGACGGCCGCCTTCTCCCCGTCGCTCAGGTCGATCCAGTCGGGCGACATGCCGAAGACGGTCTCGGGATCGTCCAGAGTCGCGACGTCGAGGTGATAGTCGAAGGTCACATCGTGAATGCGCGGCGCGCGATAGCCGGCCGCGATCATTGCGCGCGCCAGCCGGTCCGGATCGCCCAGGGCCACCACCCCTGCGGGCATGGCCGCGTTCTCGCGCTCGGGGAACAGCGTCCGGCGGATCTGGCCGAGCAGCAGGAACGTCGAAGCACCCTGCTCCTGCCACGTCGCGACAACCCCGTCGCCGCCGGGGCGTGTCACCCGTGCCATCTCGGCCAGCCCCTTGCGCCAGTCGGGGAACAGGATCACGCCGAAAATCGAGAACACGGCATCGAAGCCGGCGTCGGGCAAGGCGAGGGCCTGTCCGTCCATGACCCTCGCATCGACGTTGGGCCGCCCTGCCGCTGCCACGCGGGCGACCATGCCGGGCGAGAAATCGATGGCGGTCACCTGTGCACCCGTCCGCGCCGCCGCATGCGCGAGCGCCCCCGTCCCCGTCGCGACGTCGAGGACCCGGCTGTCTGGCGTCAGCGGCACGGTCGCCAGCGCCGCCTCGGCGAAGCGCGCCGTGAACGGATGGGCCGTCGTCTCGTAGTGCTGGGCGACCTTGTCCCACCGACCGGGGTTTTCGAGCTCTCGCATCACCTGGCCTCCGATATCATGTAACTTCATAAGTATCGTAAGAGCCGGCGCTTGCCAATCTCGGCCGGGGCGTGGAGGATCGCCGGGTGCGCACCGACAGCCGTCTCTCACGAACGCTCCACGTTCTCCTTCACATGGCACGCCACGACGGGCCGATGACGTCCGAGGCGATCGGGCGGATGCTGGGAACGAATCCCGTCGTCGTCCGCCGGACGATGGCGGGGCTCCGAGAGGCGGGCTACGTGACATCGGAGAAGGGACACGGCGGCGGATGGACCATCGCCGCGAACCTGGCGGACGTGTCGCTTCTCGACGTGCATCACGCGGTTGGCGGCCCGCGGATCTTTGCGATCGGCAGCGATCATCCGAACCCCGATTGCGCCGTCGAGAAGGTGGTCAACGAGGCGGTGGAGGGCACGCTGCGCGAGGCCGAGGCGCTGCTGATCGCGCGGCTGGGGGCGATCAGCCTCGCCGAACTGGCCCGAAGCTTCGATGCGCGGCTTCGCGCGCGCGCGTCGACGACTGCTCACACCTGCGGGTGACGCGCCCATCGGCGGCGGCATCGGGTCGATCCTGGACCGCCCGGTCGTGGCGGCACCGGCAAAGCCGGCGTCCCGCCCTCGACTGTCCCGCTCGTGGCCGCGCCGCTCGAGTATCGATCCTGGCGGACGGAGAGCCGGAAGCGCGTTCCGCGTCGCGGCACTTGCCCTGCACAGGCCCCTGCACAAGCGCGCGCGTGGGTCAGGCGAAATAGGCCGGCCACCGCGCCCGGATCTCGTCGCCGAGCGCGATCGACTTCGACAGGTGATCGCGCAACGCCTCCTGCGCCGCCTCGGGCGCACCGTCACTGAGCGCCGCCACGATGCGCCGGTGGTCTGCCACGATCTGCTGCGCCTTGCCCTCCACCGGCAGGTGCAGGCGGCGCAGGCGGTCGATATGGCCGCTGCGGCGGCGGATCAGGTCCCACAGGTCGGGGACGGACGCGGCCTCGCACAGGGCGCGGTGGAAGGCCTCGTCGCTGGCCGAGAGCCGCGCGAAATCGCCCGCCTCGGCAAAGAGCGCCTGCTCGGCCACGAAGGCCTGGAGCCGCACGACCAGCGCCTGATCGGGCGCGAGCGCCAGGGTGCGCAAGACCTCCTGCTCGACGGCGCGGCGCAGGAACTGCGCCTGGCGGGCGGCCGCGAGATCGATGCGGCTCACCACCGTCGACGATTGCGGGAAGATGTCGACCAGGCCCTCTTCCTGGAGCCGCAGGAGCGCGTCGCGGATCGGGGTGGCGCTCAACCCGAAGCTCGCCTGCAATTCGGGGCGCGACAGCACCGTGCCGGGGGCGAGATCGAGCGAGACGATCTTGTCCCGGATCAGCTCGAAGACCTGGGGAGCGGCGTGGCGCGAGCGGTCGCGGAGGCGCTGTGCGCCGGCGAAGACGGCATTCATGACGGTCGGAACCAGTGAAGACGCGAGGCCGCCGGAGCCGCCCCTGCGGAACCTTAGCACGGCACGCGTCGGGTTGACATACTAATGCATTACCATTTTAGTGAGGGTTAGGCCGGCGATCGACAACAAGCCGGCACGCGCCGCGAAGAGGCGGCCTCGGGAGAACGCTCATGGTCCACTCGCCCGCGCGCCGCGCCTTCGCGGCGGGGCTGCTCGCCGTCGGCCTGCTCGCCTCCGGTTCGGGCTACGCCCAGCAGAAGAGCGAGATCGCGATCACCCGCCAGCCCGGGATCATCTACCTGCCGACCCACATCATCGAGAAGCAGGGGCTGATCGAGAAGCACGCCGCGCGGCTGGGCGTGCCGGGCGTGACGACGAAGTGGCTCACCTTCACGGGCGGCGGCAGCCAGACCGATGCCCTGCTCGCCGGCAACGTCGACATCGTCAATACCGGCACCGGCAACCTGCTGCTGCTCTGGGACCGGACGCGGGGCGGGGTGAAGGGCATCGTCGCCACCTCGGCGCTGCCGCTCCTGCTCGTCAGCCGCGACCCGAAGATCAGGACGATCAAGGACATCGGCCCCGGCGACAAGGTCGCGGTGCCGACCGTGAAGGTCTCGACGCAGGCGATCCTGCTGCAGATGGCGGCGGGCGAGATCTGGGGTGCCGACCAGTCCGGCCGGCTCGACGCCAGCACGGTGCAGCTCGGCCATCCCGACGCGGCGATCGCGCTCGCTAACCTGACCCACGAGATCAAGACCCACTTCGCGGCGCCGCCGTTCCAGTACGTCGAATTGCGCACCGTGCCCGGCGCCCACATCGTGGCGCGCTCGCCCGACATCATCGGCGGGCCGCTGACGCAAGGCCAATTCTTCACCACCACCAAGTTCGCGGACGCCAACCCCAAGATCGTCCAGGCGGTGCGGGCGGCCTCCGAGGAGGCGCAAGCCTTCATCCGCCAGGATCCCGCCAAGGCGGTCGAGATCTACCGCGAGGTGACCGGCGACAAGACCAGCGCCGAGGATCTGCTGAGCTACTTGGCCGAGCCCGGCATGATGGAGTTCAACCTCCAGCCCCAGGGCACGATGCGCTTTGCCGAGCACCTGTCCCGCATCGGCACCCTGCGGACCAAGCCCAAGGCCTGGACCGACTACTACCTGCCGGTCGCCCACGACCTCAGCGGCAGCTGAGCCCTTCCGGTTCGAGAGGACACGACACCATGACCGCGCTCCTCGACGTCCGCGGCGTCACGCTCCGCTACAAGACCCCCAACGTGCTGGTCACCGCGACCGAGCGCGTCAGCTTCCAGGTCGAGACCTCGGACCGCTTCGTGCTGCTCGGGCCGTCGGGCTGCGGCAAGTCCACCCTGCTCAAGGCGGTGGGCGGCTACCTGCATCCGAGCGAGGGCGAGATCCGCATCAAGGACCGGGTGGTCAAGGAGCCCGGCGCCGACCGGATGATGGTTTTTCAGGAGTTCGACCAGCTCCTGCCCTGGAAGACGGTGCTCGAGAACGTCACCTTCCCGCTCCTCAACGCGCGAAAAATGTCCCGCCGCGCGGCGGAGGAGCGGGCGCGGGCCTATATCGAGAAGGTCGGCCTCACGCGGGCCATCGACAGCTATCCCCACACCCTCTCGGGCGGCATGAAGCAGCGCGTGGCGATCGCCCGCGGCATGGCGATGGAGCCCGACATCCTGCTGATGGACGAGCCCTTCGCGGCCCTCGACGCGCTCACCCGGCGCACCTGCCAGGACGAACTCCTGCAGCTCTGGGAGGAGACGAAGTTCACGGTGCTCTTCGTCACCCACTCGATCGCCGAGGCGATCAAGATCGGCAACCGCATCCTCCTGCTCTCGCCCCATCCGGGCCGGGTCAAGGCCGAGGTGCGCGACGTCGACAAGGTCTCGGCCCAGGACGGCAGCGCCGGCCAGCTCGAGCAGCAGATCCACGACCTGCTGTTCGCCGACGAGCCCGCCCATCACTGACCGCGCGTCGCGCCCGAGAGGAGGCCCCCCATGACCGCCACCATGCCGGCCCGCATCATCCTGAGCGAGGCGGCGCCCGCCGCCGACGGCGCGGTCGAGCGCCAGCTCGGCACCGCCGAGATCCTGTGGAACAGCGGCTTCGTCCGCAAGACGGTGATCATCGTCGTGCTGGCACTGGTCTGGGAGGCCTATGCCCGCTTCCTCGACAACCCGCTGCTCTTTCCGACCTTCTCCGACACCGTCACGACGCTGTGGCAGCAGACCCTCGACGGCACGATCCCGAACCGGGCGCTCACCTCGATCAAGGTGCTGCTGATGGGCTACGTCGCCGGCATCCTTCTCGCCGCGACGCTGACCATGCTGGCGATCTCGACCCGCATCGGCACCGACTTCCTCGAGACGATGACGGCGATGTTCAATCCCCTGCCGGCGATCGCGCTCCTGCCGCTGGCGCTGATCTGGTTCGGCCTCGGCAACGGCAGCCTGGTCTTCGTGCTGGTCCATTCGGTGCTGTGGGCGGTGGCGCTCAACACCCATTCGGGCTTTCGCGGCGTCTCGAACACGCTCCGGATGGTCGGGCGCAATTACGGCCTCAAGGGCCTGCCCTACGTCACCAAGATCCTGATCCCGGCGGCGTTCCCGAGCATTCTCACGGGCCTCAAGATCGGCTGGGCCTTCGCCTGGCGCACGCTCATCGCGGCGGAGCTGGTCTTCGGCGTGTCGTCGGGAGCCGGCGGCCTCGGCTGGTTCATCTTCGAGAACCGCAACCTCCTCGACATCCCGGCGGTGTTCGCGGGACTGCTGACCGTGATCATCATCGGCCTCGTGGTCGAGAACCTGATCTTCCGCACGCTGGAGCGGCGGACGGTGCAGAAATGGGGCTTGCAGCACTGACACCCCGATCCTTCCCCGCATAGGCAGGAGTGTCTGAAAAAATGAGGCGCGGGCTTCCCCTCTCCCCGCGGGCGGGGAGAGGGCCGATCCCCCGTTCAGGGGGAGCGGCGAGCCCACAGGGCGAGGGTGAGGGGGTCTCGACGAGTGAGGCTCCTCCGGAAACACCCCCTCACCCTCGCTCCGGCTGCGCCTCCGCTTGCCGTATCACCTGGACGGTGACACGGCCCTCTCCCCGCCCGCGGGGAGAGGAGAAACCCGCGCCCCTTCTTTATCTCCGGGCAGATCCCCGCAGAGGGGGGAGGGGATGGGCGTCGCGATTCATCGAACGAACGACACCAACAGGAGCCTGGAAAAAATGGCCCGCGATCCGCTCCCCCCGCCCGACCTCGAACCCGGCACCATCCCGGACGGCCCGCAGGTGAAGCGCCGCGAGCCCTCGTCCCTGCGCTCCGCCCGCTGGTTCGGCCCGGCGGACCTGCGCTCCTTCGGGCACCGCTCGCGGGCGATGCAGATGGGCTACGCCCCCGAGGAATGGACCGGCAAGCCGGTCATCGCGATCCTCAACACCTGGTCCGACCTCCAGCCCTGCCACGCCCACTTCAAGCATCGCGTCGACGACGTGAAGCGCGGGATCCTGATGGCGGGGGGCTTCCCGGTGGAGCTGCCGGCGATCTCGGTCTCCGAGAGCTTCGTCAAGCCGACCACCATGCTCTACCGCAACATGCTAGCGATGGAGACCGAGGAGCTGCTGCGCTCCCACCCGGTCGACGGCGCGGTGCTGATGGGCGGCTGCGACAAGTCCACCCCGGGCCTGCTGCTCGGCGCCACCAGCATGAACCTGCCGGCGATCTACATCCCGGCAGGCCCCATGCTGCGCGGCAACTGGCAGGGCAAGGTGCTGGGCTCCGGCTCCGACAGCTGGAAGTATTGGGACGAACTCCGCGCCGGCAGGATCACCGACCAGGACTGGCTCGGGATCGAGGGCGGCATCGCCCGCTCCTACGGCACCTGCATGACCATGGGCACCGCCTCGACCATGACGGCGATCGCGGAAGCCGTCGGCATGGTGCTGCCCGGCGGCTCGTCGATCCCGGCGGCGGATGCCGGCCATATCCGCCTCTCCTCGGAATCCGGCCGGCGCATCGTCGACATGGTGTGGGAGGACCTGACCCCGCAGCGGATCCAGACCCGGGAGGCCTACGAGAACGCCATCGCGGTCGCGATGGCGATGGGCTGCTCGACCAACGCGATCATCCACCTGATCGCCATGGCGCGCCGGGCCGGCCACGCCATCGGCCTCGACGATTTCGAGCGCTACAGCCGCATCGTGCCGGTGATCGGCAACGTCCGCCCGAGCGGCAACACCTACCTGATGGAGGACTTTTTTTACGCCGGCGGCATCCGGGCGCTGATGAACGAGATCCGCGATCACCTCCACCTCGACTGCCTGACGGTGAGCGGCCGGACGCTGGGCGAGACCATCGAGGGCGCGCGGGTCCACAATGCCGACGTGATCCGGCCGCTCTCGAACCCGGTCTATGGCCAGGGGTCGCTGGCGGTGCTGAAGGGCAACCTCGCGCCGAGCGGCTGCGTCATCAAGCCGGCGGCGATGGACCAGCGCTTCCTCAAGCATTCCGGCCCGGCCCTCGTCTTCGACGATTACCCGTCCCTCAAGGCGGCGATCGACGACGAGACCCTCGACGTGACCGCCGACCACGTGCTCGTCCTGCGCAATGCCGGGCCGCAGGGCGGGCCGGGCATGCCCGAATGGGGCATGCTGCCGATGCCGAAGAAGCTTTTGAAAGAAGGCCACCGCGACATGCTGCGCCTGTCGGATGCGCGGATGAGCGGCACCAGCTACGGCGCCTGCGTGCTCCACGTCGCGCCGGAATCCTTCATCGGCGGGCCCCTGGCGCTCCTGCGCACCGGCGACATCGTCAGCATCGACGTCGAGGCGCGCTCGATCCACATGGAAGTGTCGGACGAGGAGCTGGCGCAGCGCCGCGCCGCCTGGACCCCGCCGGCACCCCGCTACGAGCGCGGCTACGGCGTGATGTTCTCGCGCCACATCCAGCAGGCGGACGAGGGCTGCGACTTCGACTTCCTGCGCACCGAGTACGGCGCCCCGGTGCCGGAGCCGGCGATCTACTGACGATCACGCCGGTGCGCCACTGACCAGCGCGGCGGCGCGCATCAGCCCCGGCAGGATCCGGGCGATCTCGTCCGGGCCGCCCCAGCGTCCGGCCTCGCCGGCGACGTGCAGGGCGCCGAACGGGCGCCGCGCCGCGTCGGTCAGCGCCACCGCGATCACGATCTCGTCCTCGATCACCTCGTGGGCGGCGACCGCGTAGCCGTCGCGCCGTGCCTCCGCCACCGCCGTCATCACGTCCTCGATCCCGGTCCGGGTGAAGCGGGTCAGCGGCCGGCGGTCCTCCACCGTCACCAGGGCGCGGGCCTCCGGTTCCGTTAGGGTAGCCAGCACCGCGCGCCCGCCGGCACTGCAGAACAGCGGGATCCGGCGGCCGACCAGGTTGGTGTAGTAATGCTCGGCCCTCGCCTGCAGCCGCAGCGCGTAGACCAGCGACGCTTGCGAGAACAGGCTGAGATCCACCCGCGCGTCGCAGGACCGGCGCAGATCCATCAGGATCGGGGTCGCCCGCTCGATCAGCGGATGATGGCGCAGGAAGGCGTAGCTCAGGTCCAGCACCCGGTCCGCCAGGGCGTAGCGCCGGGTCGTCGCACATTGGTCGAGATAGCCGAGCTGCGCCAGGGTATGCGCCATGCGCTGGCACGTACTCTTGTCGTGACCGCTGCGTTCGCCGATCTCCTGCAAGGACAGGCTGCGGACACCGTGGAATGCTTCCAGGACACTGAAGCATTTTTCGACGGAATGAACAAACAATCGGCTTCGCGCGGTTTCGCTGCTGGCATCCGTTGACATCGTAGCGTCCCTTGAACCAGCATAAGATGCAATGCAGCGTATTGCATGGCAATACGAAGGCGTGGGGAACGGGATGCACGGCACGGTCGCGACGGAGGAGGCGGGGCGGGCCCGCTCGGGCATCGATCCCCGGGCGCGGCGGGCGATCGCCGCCGCCTGCATCGGCAACATGCTCGAATGGTACGATTTCGGGGTCTACGCCTTCCTGGCCGGGGCGATCTCGGCGGCGTTCTTCCCGTCGAGCGACCCCACCGCCTCGCTGCTCGCGACCTTCGCGGCCTACGGCGTCGGCTTCCTGGCCCGCCCCTTCGGCGGTGCGGTGATCGGCCGGCTCGGCGACCGGCGCGGGCGCAAGGTCGCGCTCGTCCTCACGCTCCTGATGATGGCGCTCGGCACGATCGGGCTGGGCCTGCTGCCGACCTATGCCCAGATCGGGATCGCGGCCCCGGTCCTGCTCGTCGCCCTGCGCATCCTCCAAGGCATCGCGGCGGGCGGCGAATGGGGCGCCTCGACCGCCTTCATCATCGAGTGGGCGCCGGAGGGCCGGCGCGGCCTGTTCGGCTCGTTCCAGCAGGTCAGCACCGCGTCCGGCATCCTCCTCGGCTCGGGCGTCGCCGCCCTCCTCACCTCGCTCCTGACCCCGGAGGCGATGCTGGCCTGGGGCTGGCGGATCCCGTTCCTCCTCGGCGCCTCGCTCCTCGTCGTCGGCATCCTGATCCGCCGCAGCGTCGACGAGACGCCGGTCTTCGAGGATCAGGTGGCGCGCAAGGATGCCGCGCCGGCCCCGTCCGCGGCGGAGAGCGGCCCGCGGCTCGGCCTGCGCGCCTTCGGCTTCACGATCTTCTGGACCGTGTCGTACTACATGCTGCTCTCCTACATGCCGACCTTCACCCAGAAGTTCGGCGCCCTCAGCGCCTCGCAGGCCCTGTGGTCGAACACGATCGGCCTCGTCGCGATGGTGCTGGCGGTGCCGGTCTTCGGCCACCTCTCGGACCGGGTCGGCCGCAAGCCGCTGCTGATCGCCAGCGCGGTCGCGGCGGTCCTGCTGTCCTACCCGCTGTTCATGATCGTCGCCGGGGGGGCGGGCTTCCTCACGGTGGTGGCGATCCAGGTCGTGTTCGGGTTGATCGTCGCCCTCTATTCCGGGCCCGGCCCGGCGGCGATCTCCGAGATGTTCCCGAGCCACCTGCGCTCGACCTGGATGTCGATCGGCTACACGCTGGCGGTTGCGGTGTTCGGCGGCTTCGCGCCCTTCATCGCCACCTGGCTCATCGCCGCGACCGGCTCGCCGCTGGCGCCGGGCGCCCTCTACCTGATCCCGATGGCGCTCCTCACGCTCGTCGTCGTCGCGCGCATGCCCGAGACCGGCAAGAGCCGGCTCGCCTGAACCCCGCTGCCTGACCGGAGGAGGCCCCCGATGACCGACGCATCCGTCGATCCGTCCACCCTCAAGCCCTGGCAATGGCCGGAGGATCACTGGCGCCGGCGCGTCGCCAAGGTGCGGGCCGGGCGCAGCCTCGCGCCGGCCTGGCCCGACGGCAAGCGGTGCGCGGTGGCGCTCTCCTTCGACGTCGACCACGAGACGAACGAGCTGCGCGACGGCGGCAAGTCCCTCGGGCGCCTCTCCTGGGGCCAGTACGGCCACCGCCAGGGCATGCCGCGCATCCTGGCTCTGCTGGCCGCGCACGATGTGCCGGCGAGCTTCTACGTGCCGGCGGTGGTGGCGATGCTCTACCCCGACGAGCAGCGCGCCGTGGTGGCGGCCGGCCACGAGATCGGCATCCACGGCTGGATCCACGAACTGAACTCGATCCTGCCGGCCGAGGCCGAGCGCGACCTGATGCTGCGCAGCGCCGACGCCCTCGAGAGGATCACCGGGACGCGCCCGGTGGGCCTGCGCACCCCGTCCTGGGACTATTCCGACGCGACGCTGGCGATCATCCGCGAGATGGGCCTCCTCTACGATTCCTCCCTGATGGCCGACGACACCTGCTACGAGCTGATGGAGGACGGCGCGCCGACCGGCATCGTCGAGGTCCCGGTCGAGTGGATCCGGGACGACGCGCCCTACTTCATGATGAGCCGGTTCGAGGGCTTGCGCCCGCATATCGGGCCCGAGGACGTGCTGGCGATCTTCATGCGCGAGTTCGAGGGCGCCTACCGCGAGGGCGGGCTGTTCCAGCTCACCATGCACCCGCACATCATCGGCTACCGCTCGCGGCTGTGGATCGTCGAGGAGCTGATTCGCGCCGCCAAGGCCAAGGGCGACGTCTGGTTCGCCACCCATGCCGACATCGCCGCCCACGCGGCCACCGCGCTGCGGGCATGAATCCCCTCCCGGTGATCCCCGTCCCCGATCCGGCGGACCTCGCCCCCGCCCTCGACCGCTTGCGCCGCCTCGTCCTGTGCGAGACGCCGAGCTACGCCCCCGACGCGCTCGCCGCCGGGCTCGCCCTGATGCGCGCCGAGCTCGCCGCCGACGGCCTCGCGGTGGCGCCCGAGACCGCCGATCTCGCCGCGGCCGGCGCCGTCCGGGCGACCTACGACCGGGGCGGGACGCTCGACGGTCCGCCGATCCTGATCCTCGGCCATCTCGACACCGTCCATCCGGTCGGCGAGCTCGCCGCCAACCCGTGGCGGATCGATGGCGACCGCGCCTTCGGGCCCGGCATCCTCGATATGAAGGGAGGGATCGTGCTGGCGCTGGAGGCGCTCCGCCGCGCCGGGCCGCACCTCACGCGGCCGGTCGAGATCCTGATCACCTCGGACGAGGAGATCGGGTCGCCGCGCTCCCGCGGGCTGATCGAGGCGCGGGCGAAGGCGGCCGCCTGCATCCTGGTGCCCGAGCCCGCCCGCGACAATGGCGGCCTCGTCGTCGGCCGCCACGCCATCCTGCGCTTCGCGCTGTCGGCGACCGGCCGTCCCGCCCATGCCGGCCGAGACCCCGCCCGCGGCGGTTCGGCGATCCATCGCCTCGCCCGCGCGGTCGTGGCGCTGGAGGGCCGCAGCGTCCCGGGCGCGAGCCTCAGCGTCGGGGTGATCGGCGGCGGCCTCTGGGTCAATTGCGTGCCCGAGCGCGCCGCGGCCGAGATGCTGTGCGTGGCCGCCGACGACGCGCGGCGGGACGAGATCCTGCGGATCGTCGCCGGGGAGGCCGACGACCGCCTGGCGATCGACCTCGCGAGCGAGCGCCCGCTCTGGCGCACCGGGCCGGGCGACCGGGCGCTCTACGGGGCCGCGCAGGCCATCGCGGCGGAACTCGGGATCGCGGTCTCGCCGGAGGTGTCGGGCGGCGGCTCGGACGGCAACTTCACCGGCGCCCTCGGCCGGCCGACCCTCGACGGGCTCGGGCCCTGCGGGGCGGGGCTCCACGCGCACGACGAGCACCTGGACCTCGCGAGCCTGGGGCCGCGGATCGCCCTGATGGCGAACCTGCTGGCGCGGGTCGGACACCTTCCGACAAGCAATTGAGCGTGTTCACGGATCCCGCGGCCCAAGACCCCCCGGAGAGCGGGAAGGGGCGAGGTCTGCGGGACGCCGTTCATCCGTTCCGCCACCATCGCGGGCTCCTCCTCCACCGTGCGCAGCCACGCGGGATGGGGGCGTCGCCGCGGGTTCGGCACGAACGGAGGGACGACGTGAAGGCGACGATCCTCAGGCCGGCATCCCGGCCCGCAGCGGCGGGCCGGTGAGCACGGCCCGATAGGCCTCGAGGACGCCCGCCGTCATCGCCTCGACCGTGTAGGTCTCGGCCCGCGACCGCGCCTCGGCACCGAGGCGCGTCCGGATCGCGGGATCGGCCGCCACCATCTCGATGGCGTGGGCGAAGCCCGCATCGTCGTCGGGCGCGATGAAGATCGCGGCCTCGTCCCACACTTCGCGGAAGGTCGGGATGTCGGAGAGCACCAGGGCGCAGCCGGCGCTCGCGGCTTCCAGCACGCCGAGGCCGAAGGGCTCGTAGCGGGCGGCGGAGGCGTAGATCGGGGCGCCGCCGAGCCAGCGCGCCACGTCCTGGTCGCTGAGCCGCCCGAGGGGGCGCAGGTGATCGGGCGCGAATTGCGCGGCGTTCGGGCCCTTCAGGTCACCGGCGGCGAGGAGCGGCAGGCGCATCCGGGCGGCGGCCCGGTCGAGGGTACGGGCGTTCTTCCCCTCGTCCCAGAGCCGGCCGGCCGTGAAGGCGAAGGGCGAGGCGGCGGCCCCCGCCGGGCTGCGCTGGCCGCGGTCGGCGGGCCTGCGCCGGCCGTTCGGCACCACGCGCGGCGGAGCGATTCCGTAGGTCGCGGCGGTCGCCTCCGCGAAGGCACGGGTGGGGCTCAAGAGCGCGTCGACCCGGCGGTAGCCCTCCGCGACGAGGTTCGCCCGCCAGGCGAGATCCGGCGGCAGCGGGCCGGGGCGCATCGCCGCCCACCAGGTCGCCACGCAGGAATGCGCCACCGCGATCACGGGCGCGCAGAACTCGGCGAGCGCCGCCAGCGCCGGGCTGTTGAGGTGGATGAGATCGGCCCCCGCCCGCTCGGCCTCGCGGGCGACGATGGCGGCGGCGGCCTCGACCTCGCGGCGGGTGAGCGCGGTCCAGTCGAGGCTGACGCCCAGCGGACGCAGATCGAGGCCGCGGATGGCGCGGGCGGCGCGCATCTGGTCCTGGCTCGGCTCGGGGCCGAGCACCGCCAGGGTGACGGCGACGCCCCGGCGGGTCAGCTCCTCGGCGAGGTCGAGCCCGTACTGCCAGATTCCGCCGACGGCATCGACGGTCATGAACAGGTGGAGCGCCGGCGCTCCCCGATGGGGGAGGGGACGTCCGACCGGGACCGTCAGGCTGGGCAGCATGCCGCCTCCAACTCGCGCAACGGGGCCGGCCGCTCCGACGGGATGTCGCCGAAGCGGTCGAACTGACCGGGATGATGGGTGTGCGCCCGCTCCCAGGCCTCGCCGTCCGGCTCGCCCGGCGGGCGGCAGGCCGGGGAGGTTCCGGCAAGGGGCGTTCGCGCACGGTGGGTCCGGGCCGCGTCCCCGGCCGCGGCGGAGACGCACGCGGGCATGCCGGGCATCCGCGGGTCGATCCGGGTCCGCTCCCGGAACGCGACGGCGCCCCCCCGCGGCATGGTCTCGTCGACGAAGCGGAGATGTGTCGCCCGTTGCGCGCCCAACCGATCGGTCTCCCTGGAGAAGGCCGGCGGCGCACGCCGCGGGTCGCTGTCCCGAATGTCGGTCTGGGCGCGAAAGGTGCGGGAATGAGGGCGGATCCGCGAGACCGCCACCTCGGCGCCCGGTCCGCCGGACGCGACGGGCCGGTGGGGCGAGCGGTGCCCGGAACCGATGCTGCTCTCGAAGCTCCAGGTCGGGTTGACGAGGGCGATTCTCAAAGCGGGCGTCCTGAACCGGGAACGGGCATCGCTGATACTGAGCGTAGCTATGTGGGAGATGGCGGGGCCGCTCGGGACGACAAGGCCTTTTCGCCCGAATGCGGTTAAACGAATGATACCGCAGGATCCTTTGTCATGACGGCCACGCATGGCCCTGTCGTCACCATGCGGCGGAAGCAGGCATTTTCCGGGAACCGAAACGCGTCTCGCGCGTGGCGTCGAGCTATGGTGGCCGAGCGCTGTAAGGACGGGCTCCGTCTCTTGGCGAGCCGCCCCCGGCGGTCGAGACCACGGCGCCAGGGCAGCGGCGTCGGCGCCGGCATGATGGGCCCGCCTTCCTCGTCGAGCGGACTCCGGGACGCGTCCGGACCGGAGCAGGGCCGGCGGACGACCTCCTCGTGCGACGGCCCGCCGGCGTTGCGAGACAGCCCCTCGCCGCAGACGCCGATCGACAGGTCCTCGGGGGCGGGCGCGACCGCCGTGGATCTGGGCTGTCGGAGGGTCACGCACCCGCTTCCGGTCGTTCCGGGCGAGGAGGGCCCGCGGCACGGCTCCGCCGGTGATCGGGCGGTGACAGGGATAAGGTGCGACCTCCGCCGCGCTCCTCCAGGGCCGGCCTCGCCGGAGATACTAGTGGTCTGTATCAGTCGAGGGTGGGCACGGCGAACAGGTGTCATCGTTCTGGCGTCATTCAGACCGATTGCTCCATGACAACCAGCGGGATAGCGCAGTCACGGCATCGAGAGCCGCCTCCCGCGCCGGTCCTCAGAGAGTTCCCGTCACCCGAGTTCACGCGCCCTCCATGTCCTTCGTTCCCCCGTCGCACGACACCGTGCCGGCCGTGCCCGGTGCGGATCCCGCTCCCCCGCAGGAGGCCGCCGCCCTGCGCCGGCGGCGCCTGGCCCTCGCCCTGCCGACGGTGGCGACGGCGCTCGCCCTCGCGGTGGCGGCGACGGCCAGCATCGGCGTACCGGACGGGCCGCTCGAGGCCGCGGTGCTGGTGCTGTTCTGCCTGGCGATGGCCTGGCAAGCCTATATCGGCTGGCAGTATCTCTACGGGGCGATCGCGGCCGGTCTCGGGGCCCGGGTGATGTCGGCGGTGGAGCGGCAGGCCGCCGATCTCGCGCCGCAGGCGAGCGGGCGCAGCCGCACCGCGGCCGTGGTGGCGATCCACGCCGAGGATGCGGCGGCCGTCTTCGCGGCGATCCGGGTGATGGCCCGGTCTCTCGCCCGCGCCGGCGGCGACGGGCGCGACCTCGACATCTTCGTCCTCAGCGACACCCGCGACCCGGAGATCGCCGCGGCCGAGGAGCGCGAGCTCGCCCGCATCCTCGCCTGGCGCGAGACTGCCGGGCCGGGCCTGCCGGCGATCCGCTACCGCCGCCGCCAGGACAATACCGGGCGCAAGGCCGGCAATATCGGCGAGTTCTGCGAGACCTACGGCCACGCCTACGACTTCATGATCGTGCTCGACGCCGACAGCCTCATGACCGGCGCCGCGATGCGCCGGCTGGTGCGGCTGATGGAGGAGAACCCCCGCGTCGGCCTGATCCAGACCGTCAGCTACGCCGCCGGACGCGACACGCTGTTTGCCCGCATCCAGCAATTCGCCGTGCGGCTCTACGCACCGCTCTCGATCCGGGCGCTCGAGACCTGGCAGGGGCCGGACGGCGGCTACTGGGGCCACAACGCCATCCTGCGGATCGCCGCCTTCGCGGCCAATGCCGAACTCCCGGTGCTGCCCGGCCGCCCGCCGCTCGGCGGCGAGATCCTGTGTCACGACACGGTGGAGGGCGCGTTCCTGCGCCGGGCCGGCTGGGAGCTGCGCCTCCTGCCGGAGGAGCCCGGGACCTGGGAGGAGATGCCCACCAACCTCACCGACCTGCTCGGCCGCGAGCGGCGCTGGTGTCAGGGCAACCTGCAGCATCTCGGCGTGATCGGGATGGCGGGCCTCACCGCCGGCAGCCGCTGGCACCTCGGCGCCGGCATCCTGTCCTATCTCGCCTCGCCGGTCTGGGTCGCCTTCCTGGCCCTGGGCACCTGGCAGGCGATCCGCAGCGGCGATCTCGGGCTCCTCGCCTACGGCCTCACCGGCGAGGGCAGTGCGGCCGCGGTCCTGGCCGCCTTGAGCGTCGCCGTGCTGGCGCTGCCGAAGCTCCTCAGCCTCGGCCACGTCCTCCTGTCGCCGGAGCGCCGCGCCGCCTTCGGGGGCACGAAGCGGCTCCTCGCCAGCGCGGCCCTGGAGCAGGGGCTCTGGGTGCTGCTCTGGCCGGTCCTCACCCTGTTCAATGCCGGCGCCGTGGTGTCGACCTTCGCCGGCCGGGTGGTGCGCTGGGACACGCAGGTCCGCGACGACCGCCGGGTGCCGTGGTCCGAGGCCTGCCGCCTCCAGGCCGATTCCCTGGTGGCCGGCGGGTTGCTCGCGGCGGCGCTCGTCTATGCCGGCGACCCGCTGCTCGCCCTCTGGATGGCCCCGGTCGCCCTCGGCCTCCTCGCCAGCCCGGCGCTCAGCGTGCTGACCAGCCGGGCCGATTACGGCCACGCGGCGCGCCGGCGCGGCCTCTTCCTCACGGTCGACGACACCGCCCAGGCCCCGGAGCTGCGCGACCTCGCCGCCGCCCGCACGGCGCCCCCGGCCCCCGCC
>NZ_JTHF01000070.1 GCF_001043895.1 Methylobacterium indicum | reverse complement strand
GGGTTGGCCGAGGGGTTGGCCAAGGGGTTGTCCAAGGGGTTGGCCATGCGGGCGGGTGGCGGCGCCCGGCGGGCGACGCTACATCGCGGTCAATTGTCCGGAGCCCGCCCGATGCCCGCCTCGTCCCTCCGCCTCGGCGTCAACGTCGATCACGTCGCCACCCTGCGCAACGCCCGCGGCGGCGCGATGCCGGATCCGGTCCGGGCGGCGCACGCGGCGATCGCGGCCGGCGCCGACGGCATCACCGCCCACCTGCGCGAGGACCGCCGCCACATCCGCGACGCCGACGTCGAGCGGCTGATGCGCGAGATCGACCGGCCGCTGAACCTCGAGATGGCGGCGACCGACGAGATGCTGGGCATCGCGCTGCGGCTGAAGCCCCACGCCGCCTGCCTGGTGCCGGAGAAGCGCGAGGAGCGCACCACGGAAGGCGGGCTCGACATCGTCGGCGGCCGCGCCCACCTGGCGCCCGCGATCGCGCGCCTCGTCGAGGCCGGGGTGCGCGTCTCGCTCTTCGTCGAGCCCGAAATCCACGTCATGGAGGCGGCCCGCGCCCTCGGCGCGCCCGTCGTCGAGCTGCACACCGGCACCTATTGCGAGGCGGCGATCGCCGGGGATGCGGGCGCGGTGCGGGCCGAGCTCGCCCGCCTCGCCCGCGCCGCCGAGCACGGCCACGCCCTCGGCCTCGAGATCCATGCCGGGCACGGCCTGACGGTGGACAGCGTCGGCCCGGTGGCGGCCCTGCCGCAGGTGCGCGAGCTCAACATCGGCCACGCCCTGATGGCCGAGGCGATCTTCGACGGGCTGCCGGCGGCGATCCGGGCGATGCGGGCCGCCATGGACGCCGCCCGCGTCGCGAGCGCCGCATGATCGTCGGCATCGGCTCCGACCTCTGCGACATCCGCCGCATCGAGCGCTCGCTCGAGCGCTTCGGCGACCGCTTCACCCACCGGGTCTTCACCGAGGGCGAGCGGGCCCGCAGCGACCGGCGCGCCGCCCGGGCGCCCTCCTATGCCCGGCGCTTCGCCGCCAAGGAGGCCTGCTCCAAGGCGCTGGGCACCGGCATGAGCCACGGTGTGTTCTGGCGCGACATGGAGGTGGTGAACCTGCCGGGCGGCCGCCCGACGCTGCGCCTCACCAACGGCGCGGCGGACCGCCTCGCCGCCCTGATGCCGCCGGGCCACCGCCCGGTCGTCCACGTCACGCTCACCGACGATCCCCCGCTCGCCCAGGCCTTCGTCATCATCGAGGCCCTGCCCGAGGGGCAGGCCCCGGCCTGAGCGGCGCGCCGTCGCCGGAGGCCGAGGGCCGAACGGACCGATTCGTCCCGCCCGCCGCGCCGCGTTGCGGGCGGGCAAGCGTTGGTCTAGACCCCCCGCACCGCGCAAAAAGCCGGCCGCGTGCCCTCGGCGGGTGCCCAGGCGTATTCTGCACGGACCGCCGGAGAGACGAGCATGGATCGCGCACGCACGGACCAGGACCTGAAACGCGGCAAGGAGGCCGGCCTCTGGGACTCGATCAAGGAGACCGTGAAGGTCGGCGTCCAGGCGCTGCTGATCGCCCTGGTGGTCCGTACCCTGCTGTTCCAGCCGTTCAACATCCCGTCCGGCTCGCTGATCCCAACCTTGCTGATCGGTGATTACCTCTTCGTGTCGAAGTACTCGCTCGGCTACTCGAAGTACTCGCTTCCCTTGAGCGAGTACCTGCCGTTCGAGGCCAAGGGCCGGATCTGGGGGGCGGAGCCCAAGCGCGGCGACATCGTGGTGTTCAAGCTGCCGAAGGACAACGCCACCGACTACATCAAGCGGGTGATCGGCCTGCCGGGCGACCGGATCCAGGTGATCGAGGGCGTGCTCAACATCAACGGCCGGCCGGTCAAGCGCGAGCGCATCGCCGATTATTCGACCACCGACGCCTTCGGCCAGCCGACCCTGGTGCCGCAATACCGCGAGACCCTGCCCAACGGCGTCACCCACGAGATCATCGAGCGCGACGGCGACCGCGGCCTGTGGGACAACACCCAGGTCTACACCGTGCCGGCGAACCACTTCTTCATGATGGGCGACAACCGCGACAACTCGACCGATTCGCGCGATCTCGGCAATGTCGGCTACGTGCCGTACGAGAACCTGATCGGCCGGGCCGAGGTGATCTTCTTCTCGATCGACGAGGGCGCGGCCGCCTGGCAGATCTGGAACTGGCCGTGGACGGTGCGCTGGAACCGCATCTTCAAGCCGATCCACTGACGGGAGTCCGAGCGTGAGCGACGCCGAGCCCGCACCGCAGGCCGATACCCGGCTCGAAGCCTCCGTCCCGGCATCCGGGACGGGCGAGGCCCCGCCGCGGCGCAAGCGCGGCATGCGGCGCCGGCCCGACCTCTCGGTGCTGGAGGAGCGCATCGGCCACCGCTTCGCCGACCGCGACCTCCTGGTGCGGGCGCTGACCCATGTCAGCGCGACGAACGGGAAGAACAGCTACCAGCGCCTGGAATTCCTCGGCGACCGGGTGCTCGGGCTCGCGGTGGCCGACGGGCTCTACAACGCGCTGCCGGGTGCCGACGAGGGCGACCTGTCGCGCCGCCTGTCGAGCCTGGTCCGGCGCGAGAGCTGCGCCACCGTCGCCACGGCCTGGGATGTCGGCCCGCACCTGAATCTCGGCGGCGGCGAGGTCCATGGCGGCGGGCGCCGCAACGGCGCGATCCTCGCCGACGTCTGCGAGGCGATCCTGGGCGCGATCTTCCTCGATGCCGGCTACGCCGCCGCCAAGGCGGTGATCGACCGCGCCTTCGAGGCCGACCGCCAGACCGAGGGCACCCGCAGCCGCGACCCGAAATCGGCGCTCCAGGAATGGGCGCAGGCGCAAGGGTGGCCGACCCCGACCTACGTCGTGGTGGAACGGTCCGGGCCCGACCACGCGCCGCAATTTCACATCGAGGCCCGGGTCACCGGGACCGCGCCCGGCCTCGGCATCGGCGGCTCCAAGCGGCTCGCCGAGCAGACGGCCGCGCGCGCGCTCCTGGTGCGCGAGGGGCTGTGGACCGGGGACGAGCCCGGGGAGCAAGCAGAATGATCGACGACGACACCACCCCCGATGCCGGCCCCGACGCGGCCGGCGCTCCCGAGAATGCCGCGCCCGACACCGCGCCGCCCAAGGACACCCGCGCGGGCTTCGTCGCCCTGATCGGCGTGCCGAATGCCGGCAAGTCGACCCTGCTCAACAGCCTCGTCGGCACCAAGGTGTCGATCGTCTCGCGCAAAGTGCAGACCACCCGGGCGCTCGTGCGCGGCATCGCCATGGAGGGCAACGCGCAGATCGTCCTCGTCGACACCCCCGGCATCTTCGCGCCCAAGCGCCGGCTCGACCGGGCGATGGTGACCTCGGCCTGGAGCGGCGCGGCAGATGCCGACGCGGTCTGCCTGCTGATCGACGCCCGGAAGGGCGTGGACGAGGAGGTCGAGGCGATCCTCACCCGGATGCCGGAGCTCAAGCGCCCGAAATACCTGGTGCTCAACAAGATCGACCTGATGGCCCGCGAGCGCCTGCTGGCGCTCGCCGCCGCGCTCCACGAGCGGGTGAAGTTCGAGCGCATCTTCATGATCTCCGCGCTCACCGGCGACGGGGTCGACGACCTGCGCCGCGAGCTCGCCGGCCGGATGCCGCCGAGCCCCTGGCTCTACCCTGAGGACCAGGTCTCCGACGCGCCGCTGCGGATGCTCGCCGCCGAGATCACCCGGGAAAAGATCTACGACCGGTTGCACGAGGAACTGCCCTATTCCTCGACCGTCGAGACCGACCAGTGGCAGGTCCGGCCCGACGGTTCGGTGCGGATCGAGCAGACGATCTTCGTCGAGCGCGAGAGCCAGCGCTCGATCGTGCTCGGCAAGGGCGGGCAGACCATCAAGGCCATCGGCCAGGCCGCGCGGATCGACATCGCGGAGGCGGCCGAGACCAAGGTCCATCTCTTCCTGTTCGTGAAGGTGCGGGAGAACTGGGCCGACGACCCGGAGCGCTACCGCGAGATGGGCCTGGAATTCCCCCGCGGCTGACGTGACGGACCCGATCGCCCGGCCGGGCGTCTACGGCCACCCGCCCGCCGACCTCGCCGCCGTGCCGGACGGCGCGGTGCAGCTCTCCCCGCTCGTGCCCGGGAGCGAGGCCCTCGAGGATCTCGCCCCCGGCGCCCTCGACGGCCTGACCGTGCTGGCGCCACCCGGCACCCTCGAGCGCCGCCACACCCTGGCGCTGGCGCTGCGGGCGCTCGCGCCCGGCGGGGCGCTGACCGTGCTGGCGCCCAAGGACAAGGGCGGCTCGCGGCTCGCCCGCGAACTCTCGGGCTTCGGCTGCGCCCTCGACGAGAGCGCCAAGAGCCACCACCGCATCGTCCGCACGGTGCGGCCCGACGCGCCGACCGGGCTCGACGAGGCGATCCGCGAGGGCGCGCCGCGGCGCGACGACGGTCTCGGCCTGTGGACGCAGCCGGGCATCTTTTCCTGGAACCGGATCGACCCCGGCACCGCCCTGCTGATCGACACCCTGCCCGCCCTGTCCGGGCGCGGCGCCGATCTCGGCTGCGGTCTCGGCATTCTCGCCCATGCCGTGCTGGCCTCGCCCAAGGTGACGGCGCTCGCCCTCGTCGACAACGATCGCCGGGCCGTCGAGGCGTCCCGGCGCAACGTCGACGATCTGCGCGTGACGGTGACATGGGCCGATGCCCGCGCCGCGAATGCGGTGCCGGAGCGCCTCGACTTCGTGGTGATGAACCCGCCCTTCCACGACGGCGGCGCCGAGGACCGGGCGCTCGGCCAGGCCTTCATCCGCCGCGCCGCCGCCGCCTTGCGGCCGGGCGGCACGCTGTGGCTCACCGCCAACACCCACCTGCCCTACGAGGCGACGCTGGGAGAGGTGTTCAAGGAGGTGACGCAGCGGGCCGCCGCCCATGGCTACAAGATCCACGAGGCGCGCAAATGAGCGCCAAGGGCAAGGTGGCGTCGGTCCGGCTCGACCGGCTGCTCGCCAATCTCGGCTACGGCTCGCGCCGCGAGATCCAGATGCTGGCCAATGCCGGCACGATCGTGCTCGACGGCGCCCCCTTGCGCGACGCCGACCGGCGCATCGCCCTCGACCCCGACCTGTCGTCCCGTCTCACCGTCAGCGGCAAAACCCTCGACCCGCTGCCGGGGCTCGCCCTGATGCTGCACAAGCCCCTCGGCGTCACCTGCTCGCACAAGGAGGCGGGCGCGCTGGTCTACAGCCTGCTGCCCCCGCGCTGGCGCCGCCGCGAGCCGCCGCTCTCCACCGTCGGCCGCCTCGACAAGGAGACCTCCGGCTTGCTGCTGCTGACCGACGACGGCGCGCTGCTGCACCGGATCATCTCGCCGAAGGCCAGCGTCTCGAAGCGCTACCGGGTGACCCTCGACCGTCCGTTGCGCGGCGACGAGGGTGCGATCTTCTCCTCCGGCACCCTGATGCTGGAGGGCGAGGAGAAGCCGCTCCTGCCGGTCGCGCTCGAGGTGCACGGCCCGACGAGCGCCGCCGTGACCCTGACGGAAGGGCGCTATCACCAGGTCCGGCGGATGTTCGCGGCGGTCGGCAACCACGTCACGGCGCTCCACCGCGACCGGGTGGGGGCGCTGGACCTGCCGGCGGACCTGGAGCCCGGGCAGTACCGGGTGATGGGGGAGGGGGATGTGGCGCGGGTGTTCGAGCAGGGGTGAGCGGGTAATGCCCGTTCGCTGAGGCCGTGGACGCCGGAAGGCCGTGGTTTCTGTCTCGCTTCGACGCGCCAGCTGGCTTGCCGCATCTCTCCGATCGGTTTTGTCGGACGCGACCCGTGGCAGAGCCGGGGTTCGACCACCGGAACGAGCGGCCTGTGCGATGCCGCACCAGGCCGCAACGTTGGCTGCTGCCAAGTATCCAATGATCATTGCGCCGCTGCCGCAGCCCGTTCATCCATACGACATCGCTCCCGGCCCGAGGACGACGATGTCGAGCGGCACCGCGACATTCTGGATCATCATCGCTGTCGTGAGCGCCTCATTCGGTGCCCTGCACGGGTTTCTGTTCGGCGACGGACCGAAGCTCGCGGGCGTCCTGTATGGGACCTGCATCGGCCTTCTCACCATCGCCTACCAGCGGGGCGTCTTCCTTGCCGGCTACAGCGAGCGGCTGCGGCGGCTGCCGACGCCGGCCTATATCGTGGCCGCCGAGATCAGCCTGGTATTCGTCATCGTCGCCGGGATGGCCCTGACCGGGCTCGTCCTCTGGACGCTCGGCATCGTCGACAAGCCGCTCATGGAGGCGATCACTCCGAAGCTCTCGACCATTCCCTTCGCACTGGTGATGTCGGCCATCATCGTCTCGGTCCTGCGGGTGCGCGACCTGATCGGCGGCGAGACGTTCCTGAACCTCATCCTTGGACGCTATCACCGCCCGGTCCGGGAGGAGCGCATTTTCCTGTTTCTCGATCTCGCCGGCTCGACGGCCTACGCGGCACGTCACGGCGATCTCGCCGCGCAGGAACTGCTCAAGGCGGTGTTCTCCGCGATCGCCGAGCCGGTGCGCCGGTATCGTGGTCAGGTCGACGACTATGTCGGCGATCAGGTGATCGTCTCCTGGCCGCTCGCGCGAGGCATCGAGCAGGCGCGATGCGTCGCTTGCGTCTTCGCGATCCATCGAGCCCTCGACGACGATCGGGCGCGCTGGCTTGCCCGGTTCGGTCTGGTGCCCGAATTGCGCGCGGCGCTGCACGGCGGCAGCGTGGTGACGGCGGAAGTCGGCGTCGATCGGCACAAGATCGCGTATTTCGGCGATGTCATGAACGCGACCGCCCGGCTTGAGGGCCTGTGCCGGGAGACCCAGCGCGCCGTGCTGATCTCGGAGGCCGTCCTGGCCCGGCTGCCGGTCCTGCCCGAGGGCATCGAGGCCGAGGCGCTCGGTTCGTATCACCTTCGGGGGCGCAGCGAGACGATGGCGGTGCATGCGCTCGCGGACCGGCGCAGGCCGCTTTTCGTCGGCGCCCGTGCGGAGGTCGATGCCGACCGCCGGGCGGCAGGACGGGTCTACGCGGCCCTGCGCGGCTGAGGCGCGTCGCCCCCGGCAGGGCTGCATCGGCCCGCATGGCGGGCCGATGCGTCCTACACGGCTCTACCCCAGGGTCGTCAGATCCTGAAACCAGTGCTGGGCCTGGGTGTACCCCTTCACCTTCCCCGAGAGCGCGTGCGGGTTGGTGTCGTGCACGACCCAGACCTGCACGGCGTCGTCCACCACGATCTCGTGGATGCGCGCCAGCATCTTGTCCTGCTCGGCGGGGTCGAAGCTCGCCCGCACCGCGTCGCAGAGCGTGTCCACCTCCGGGTTGCGGTAGTGGCTCCAGTTCACGCCGGTCGGGGCGACCTGCTTCGAATCGTAGAAGCGCAGGATCGCGTAGAGCGGATCCGAGGTGACGTAGGCGATGTTGCTGCCGGTGACGCCCTTCAGCGACGGGTCGGCGGCGCCCTGGCGCCAGGCGGTGTAGGCGACCTCGAGCTCGACCGCCCGGAACTCGACCGCGAGCCCGACCTCGGCCCAGCTCTGCTGCACGAACTCGTTGATCGGCAGCGACAGCATCTGTCCCGAGCCGCCGGTCGGGATGAGAAAGGTCGTGCGCAGCGGGTTCCGCACCGAGTAGCCCGCCTCCTGCACCAGCTTGCGCGCCTGGTCGATGTCATACCCGATCTTGAAGCCCGGCTTGCCGAACCACGGGCTCGACGGCTGCACCTGTCCCACGGCCGGCGTGGCGAGGCCGCCCATCAGCGCGGCGACGCCGTCGCGGTCGATGGCGAGGTTGGCGGCCTTGCGCAGGCGCAGGTCGCGCCACGGGCTGCCCTCCAGCATCGACAGGTGGTAGTTCCAGACATGCGGCGTGTCGTTGCCGGTGACCCGCATGCCGGCACCCTTGAGGCGCGGCACCGCGTCGGGGGCGGGCAATTCGATCAGGTCGGCATTGCCGGAGAGAAGGGCGTTCGCCCGCGCCAGATCCTCGGGAATGCAGGCGAGCGTCAGCTTGGCGAGCCGCGGCATCCGCTTGGCGTTCCAGTGGGTCTCGTTCGGCACGAGGTCCAGGCGCACCCGCGGCACCAGGGCGGCGAGCCGGTAGGGGCCGGTGCCGGAGGGCTGGAAGGCGAACTTCGTCCAGTCCCGCCCGACCGCCTCGTACTGCGCCGGCGACGAGATCAGGAACCACAGCATCTGGTAGGGAAACAGCGCGTCGACCGCCTTGGTGGTGACCTGCACCGTCATGGCGTCGAGCTTCTTGTAGGACGCCACCGACGGCAGGCGCGGGCGCACCTGCGAGGCCTGGCGCTGGTCGTAGTGGGGCGCCTTGGCGTCGAGCACCTTGTCGAAGTTCCAGATCACCGCGTCGGCGTCGAAGGCCGAGCCGTCGTGGAACTTGACCCCCTCGCGCAGGCGGAAGATCCAGTTGCGGCGATCCGCGGCGTCGCTCTCCCACGCGGTGGCGAGCCCCGGCACCAGCTTGCCCGGCCGGTCGGCGACGTCGAGCTCCCAGGCGACCAGGGGATCGTAGAGGGTGAGTCCGGTGAACTGGTAGCCCCCCGCGCCGCGGTCCGGCTGGCCGGTGGTGAGCGGCAGGTCGAACAGCGAGATGCCGTAGGTCAGGCTGCCCGACGGCGCCCCCGCCGGGCCGGCCGGGGCGGTCCCTTGCGCGAGCGCGGGACCGGTGGGGCCGAGGGCCGCGAGGGCCGAGGCTCCGGCGAGCAGCTGGCGGCGCGAGAGGGAGGCGTGACTCATCGATGGACCCCGGCAGGCGCGCGGCCCGTCCGGCCGCGTTACGCGCCTGACGTCTGCAAGGAGCATGCAAGTGCAAGGAGCATGCAAGGTCATAGGGATGCGCCGCGGGCGGAGCGGCGAGGCGCCACCCTTGGAACCACTCGCATAAAGACATCTTTATATCTTGATTGCCTCCCCGCCGGGTGGCTGCTATAGGCGCTGCCGAACCGGACGACACGGGAGACGGACCAATGCCGAGCGCGCAGGACTACATCGTCAAGGACATCGCCCTGGCCGATTTCGGCCGCAAGGAGATCGCGATCGCCGAGACCGAGATGCCCGGCCTGATGGCCGTGCGCGAGGAATACGCCGCGAGCCAGCCGCTGAAGGGCGCCAAGATCGCCGGCTCGCTGCACATGACGATCCAGACCGCGGTGCTGATCGAGACCCTGAAGTCTCTCGGCGCCGACATCCGCTGGGTGTCGTGCAACATCTACTCGACCCAGGACCACGCCGCCGCCGCCATCGCCGCCGCCGGCATCCCGGTCTTCGCCATCAAGGGCGAGACCCTGAAGGATTACTGGGACTACACCGCCAAGCTGTTCGAGTGGCATGACGGCGGCATGCCGAACATGATCCTCGACGACGGCGGCGACGCCACGATGTTCGTGCATCTCGGCCTGCGCGCCGAGAACGGCGACACCGCCTTCCTCGACCAGCCGGGCTCGGAGGAGGAAGAGATCTTCTTCGCGCTCCTCAAGCGCATGCTGGCCGAGAAGCCGAAGGGCTGGTTTGCCGGCCTCGCCGAGTCGATCAAGGGCGTCTCGGAGGAGACCACCACCGGCGTGCACCGCCTTTACCTGCTCGCCAAGGAGGGCAAGCTCCTCTTCCCGGCGATCAACGTCAACGACGCGGTCACCAAGTCGAAGTTCGACAACCTCTACGGCTGCCGCGAGTCGCTGGTCGACGGCATCCGCCGCGGCACCGACGTGATGATGGCCGGCAAGGTCGCGATGGTCGCGGGCTTCGGCGACGTCGGCAAGGGCTCGGCCGCCTCGCTCCGCAACGCCGGCTGCCGCGTGCTGGTCTCGGAGGTCGATCCGATCTGCGCGCTCCAGGCCGCGATGGAGGGCTACGAGGTCACCACGATGGAAGATGCCGCGCCGCGCGCCGACATCTTCGTGACCGCCACCGGCAACAAGGACGTCATCACCCTCGACCACATGCGGGCGATGAAGGACCGGGCCATCGTCTGCAACATCGGCCACTTCGACAACGAGATCCAGGTCGCGGGTCTTAAGAACCTGAAGTGGCAGAACATCAAGCCGCAGGTCGACGAGATCGAGTTCGCCGACGGCCACCGCATCATCCTCCTGTCGGAGGGCCGCCTGGTGAACCTCGGCAACGCCATGGGTCACCCGTCCTTCGTGATGTCGGCCTCGTTCACCAACCAGACGCTCGCCCAGATCGAGCTCTGGACCAACCCGGGCAAGTACGAGAAGAAGGTCTATACTCTGCCCAAGGCCCTCGACGAGAAGGTCGCGGCGCTGCATCTCGAGAAGATCGGCGTCAAGCTGACCAAGCTTCGCGACGACCAGGCCGCCTATATCGGCGTGAAGGCCTCCGGTCCGTTCAAGCCCGAGCACTATCGTTACTGATCGACGCCGAACCGTCGCGCCGTCGAAGGGGGAGCCCGGCCGAGAGGCCGGGCTCTTCTTTTTGCGTGTGCGGGTGCCTTCATCGGTTGTGTGCTGATTGTCCTCTGTAATGTTCCGCCTTTGTTCTGTCATCAGTGTGGCATTTCTGTGCTCTTGACGATGCTCCGCGCGAGCATCGCCCGCCGCACCGCAATTCACCCCTTCCGGGCCGAATCCGCCGCGCGCTAAACTCGGGGCGAATCTGTGGTGAGGGGTGCCGATTCGCGGTCGCGGGCGGTCCCGGCGTTCATCAGGCGTAGCGTTGAGGTCGCAAGGCGTGCCGGTCCGGTCGAGGGCCGGCGCGCCGGTTCGCGTGGAGACGGACGGGTCATGGGGGTTGGACGAACGTCGCGGCGGCTCGGCGGCCGCGCGGGCGCCGGCATTTTGGGCGGCGCGCTCGGCCTTGCCGCCGCCGCCCAGGCGGCGGAGACGGCCCCGGGGCTGCACGCGCACAACGCCGTGGGCTTCGCGGTGCTGATCGGATTGACGATCTTCGCTACCATCCTGTCGCTGCTCTACCTGCGCGAGCGGGCCCGCTGGACCCGGCGCGAGCACACCCTGACGACCGAACTCGCCGAGCTGCGCGGCGCCCACGACCGGGCCGACCTGCTGCTCGGCTCCGAGCCGCAGGTCGTCGTGACCTGGGATTCCCGCGGCGAGCCGCGGATCGAGGGCGATGTCGGCATCACCGCGGACGGGGCGCGGCAGGGCTCGCCCCGCCGGGTGCTCGCCTTCGGGTCCTGGCTCGTGCCCGCCGACGCCGCCGCCCTCGACGCCGCGGTCGAGGCCCTGTGCGGGCGCGGCGAGCGCTTCCGCCGCACCGTCCACACCCTCCAGGGCCGCACCGTCGAGGCGCAGGGCCAGGCGGTCGGCGGCCAGGCGCTGCTGCGCCTGCGCGAGCTCACCGGCGAGCGGCGCGAGCTGGTCGAGCTGCGCGCCACCCTGGAGGAGGCGCGCCACGGGCTGTCGGCGCTCGCCGACCTCCTCGACGCGATTCCCCAACCGGTCTGGCGCCGGGGCCGCGACGGGCGGCTGGCCTGGGCCAACGCCGCCTACGTCACCGCCGCGGAGGCCGGCGACGTCGCCCATGCGGTGCGGGAGGGCGCCGAGCTGCTCGAGCGCTCCGCCCGCGAGGAGGCCGAGCGCCGCCGCGCCCGCGGCGCCGGCAACCCGCTCCGGGTCTCGGCCGTGGTGGCGGGGGCCCGCCGCATCCTCGACGTCACCGAGGTCGCGACCGAATCCGGCACCGTCGGCATCGCGGTCGACGTCTCGGAGCTCGAGAGCGTGCGCGCCGACCTGCAGCGCCAGATGGACGCCAACGTCCGCACCCTCGACCAATTGCCCACCGCCGTCGCGATGTTCGACGCGCGCCAGCAGCTGATCTTCCACAACGCCGCCTATCGCCAGCTCTGGGACCTCGATCCCGGCTTCCTGGAGAGCCGGCCCCTCGACGGCGAGATCCTCGACACCCTGCGCAACGCCCGGAAATTGCCCGAGCAGGCGGATTTCCGCAGCTGGAAGGCCGGGGTGCTCGCCGCCTACCGGGCCGCGGAGGCGCAGCAGAACTGGTGGCACCTGCCCGACGGGCGGACGCTGCGCGTCCTGGCCGACCCGAACCCGCAAGGGGGGCTGACCTACCTGTTCGAGGACGTGTCGGAGCGGGTCCACCTCGAATCGCGCTACAACGTGCTGATGCAGGTGCAGAGCGAGACGCTCGACACCCTGCGCGAGCCCGTGGCGGTGTTCGGCACCGACGGGCGGCTGAAATTCGCCAACCGCGCCTTCACCCAGGTCTGGCGCATCACCCCGGAGATCCTGGAGGTCCAGCCCCATATCGACCAGGTGATCGCGGTCTGCCGTGCCTTGAGCCCGGCCGAGGAGCCCTGGACCCAGATCCGCGAGGCGGTGACCGGCCTCGTCGATGCCCGCCACGGCCTGACCTGCCGGCTGGCGCTCGCCGACGGCACCATGCTCGATTGCGCCGCCGAGCCCCTGCCGGACGGGGCGACGCTGCTCACCCACATCGACGTGACGGCGAGCGTCAATGTCGAGCGGGCGCTCACCGACAAGAACGAGGCCCTGGAGCGCACGACGCGGCTCCGCGACGAGTTCGTCCACCACGTCTCCTACGAGCTGCGCTCGCCGCTCACCAACATCATCGGCTTCACCGAGCTTCTCGGCGACGAGACCGTCGGCGCCCTCAATCCGCGCCAGCGCGAATACGCCGACCACATCATGCGCTCCTCGGCGGCGCTCCTCGTCATCATCAACGACATCCTCGACCTCGCCTCGATCGATGCCGGCTCGATGGAGCTGACGCGCGAGCGGGTCGACGTGCAGACCACCATCGCGGCGGCGGTGCGGGGCATCGGCGACCGGCTGGCCGAGGCCGACATCGCCCTCGTCCTCGACGTACCGGCCGACATCGGCAGCTTCGTCGCCGACGGCAAGCGCATCCGCCAGATCCTGTTCAACCTGCTCTCGAACGCGGTCGGCTTCTCGGCGCCGGGCCAGCAGGTGCGGGTCTGCGCCCGCAAGGACGGCGAGAGCCTGGTGCTGGAGGTGACCGACCAGGGCCGCGGCATGCCGCCCGAGGTGATGGCGCGGGTGTTCGAGCGCTTCGAGAGCAACACGCTCGGCACCCGCCACCGCGGCGTCGGCCTGGGATTGTCGATCGTGCGCTCCTTCGTCGAGCTGCATGGCGGGCGCATCGACATCGCGTCGGCCCCCGGGGCCGGCACCCGG
>NZ_JTHF01000007.1 GCF_001043895.1 Methylobacterium indicum | reverse complement strand
GGCCAACCCGCACGGTGCCGCGACCCCGCCCGCCTCCCTGCGCGTCGGATTCCGCCCCGTGGACAGCGACGAACCCCTCGACATCGTATCCCCGCCGACTGACGCGGGAGGTCGAGCACAGGGCGCTCGTCCGAATCCAGGGGTGGCTGGCCGGCGCCCGGATCGTGTCTCGCGACGTCATCGCCATCGTTGAGCGCGAGCCGGCCGGGCACGCGCGTCGCCCGCCCGGCACGTCGGTGCGCATCCTGCCGGCGTCTCGTCGCCGCGGCCGGTCCGCGGGGGATCGCCGCTCAGGCCCGTTGCACTCGTGCCCGACACGCCCGTGGTTCTCCACCTCCTGCACGCCGCCCTCCTGGCGGCGAGAATGATGCTCACCCGGCAGGTCTCCCGGCTCCAGCGGCGGCCGCCGCGCCCGTCGCCTCGGGCCGGAAGAACAGGCCGGCCTCGAGGCTGGCGCCGATCCGCTCGGCCCGTTCCTGCAGCAGGGCGGCCTCGTCCGGGGAGAAGTGCGCGACCGCCGTGTCCCGGAACAGGTCGAGCCAGCGGGCGAAGTGCTCCGGCCTCAGCACGCCGAGCGCCTGATGACGGCCGAAGGGGTTGCCCTTGTAGCGCCCCGTCCGAAAGAGGACCGACGACCAGAACGCCCCGATGGTCTCCATGTGCCGCGGCCAGTCGGCCTCCGGGATCGCCGCGGCGAAGATCGGGCCGATGAGCGGGTCGGTGCGCACGCGGCCGTAGAACGCCGCCAGGAAGGGGGCGAGGCTGTCGTCGTCCAGGGTGGTCCGGGTCATGCCGGTCAGATGCCCACCCGACGCAGCCGCCGCAAGGCGGTCCTCCGCCGAGGGGGCGGGGCCTATCGGACCGGCTCAGGCGGGCTTCAGGCCGAAATCGTAGGCGAGATGGCGGTAGGACCGGTCCATCGCCCGCCCGTCAGGTGCGGTGCCGGCCGGACGTTCGGCGAAGTCGGCGATGAGCGAGGTCTTCACCCCGAACACCGCGTCGGATTCGAGCCACGGGCTGTCGGCGGCGAAGATGTGGGTGATCAGTGTCTCGAAGCCCGCCGCCGCGATCATGACGTGCAGGTGGGCCGGACGGTTCGGGTGGCGGCCGGTGGCCGTGAGGAGGTCGCCGACCGGGCCGTCGTCGGGGATCGGGTACCAGGCCGGCATGACGGTCCAGAAGTGGAAGCGGCCCTGCGCATCGGTGCGGAACCGCGCCCGCCCGGCGAGACCGCCGAGCGCGTCGAGCTGCTGCACGTCGTAGGCGCCGTCGTCGTCGGCATGCCAGACATCGACGGTGGCGCCGGCAAGCACTTGGCCGCCGACGGTGGCGACCGAGCCGGTGACGAGGAGCGGCGTGCCCTCGAGCGGCCCGGCGATATCGGCGCCGTTCTGACGCTCGGGGGCCGCCTCGACGTAGAACGGCCCGAGCACGGTGGTCTCGGTCGCGCCCTCCGGCATGCGGTGGTTGATGGCGTCGACCAGCATCGAGACGCCGAGGATGTCGGAGAGCAGGATGAATTCCTGGCGGTGCTGGTCGCAGGTCTGTCCGGTCCGGGTCAGGAAGGCGATGGCCGCCTGCCACTCCGCGAAGGTCGGCTCGACGTCGCGCACGAAGTCGTGCAGGTGGCGCACCAAGCTCGTCACCACCGTCTTGAGGCGCGGATCCGGCGTGTCGGCCAGGCGATCGACGACCGCCTGGGTGATGGTGTGCTCGTTGACGTCGCGCATCGGCGAATCTCCCCTCGTGCCGATCTCGACCGTCGCGCGGGCCCGCGCGCCCGATCCTCGCCTCACCCTGCTGTCGGCCGGCGGCCGCGACAGGGCTCGGCGGAGATGATCATACGACACGTGCGGATGTGGGGAGCCGTTCGCCGGCGCCGCAGCGATGGAGGGCATCTCGTCTGGGCGGGGGGGCGGCAAACCGGGCCCGCCTCTCCGGCCCGCGGTGAGCGGGACGGTGGCGCGGGGCACGGGGAGGTCACACGTCCCCGGCCCCCTCCCCGCACGGTGTCAGCGCAGGCGCTCGGCGGCCCAGGCGATGTGGTCGTCCATGAAGGTCGAGATGAAGAAGTAGGAGTGGTCGTAGCCCTCGCGCATGTTGAGGGTCAGTCCGATCCCCGCCTTCTTGCACGCCTCCTCCAGGAGCCAGGGGCGCAGGCCCTCGTCGAGGAACGAGTCGGCCGTGCCCTGGTCGACCAGGAATTCCGGGAAGCGGCGGCCGTCCTCGATCAGGGCGGTCGCGTCGTGGCGCCGCCAGGCGGCCTCGTCCGCGCCAAGATACTTGGTCAGCGCCGGCTTCGACCAGCCGGCGGTCGAGGGCTGGACGATCGGCGCGAAGGCGCTGCAGGAGCGGAAGCGCTCGGGATGGTTGAGCGCGATGGTGAGCGCGCCGTGGCCGCCCATCGAATGGCCGAAGATGCCCTGGCGCCCCATGTCGACCGGAAACTCGCGGGCGACGAGGGCCGGCAGCTCCTCGGTGACGTAGGACCACATGCGGTAGTTGCGGTCGTAGGGCGCCTGCGTGGCGTCGACGTAGAAGCCCGCGCCGCAGCCGAACTGCCAGTTGTCGGGCTCGTCCGGCACGTCCGGCCCGCGCGGGCTGGTATCCGGGGCCACGATGGCGATGCCGTGGCGCGCGGCCGCCCGCCGGTACTCGCCCTTGTCCATCACGTTGGCATGGGTGCAGGTGAGCCCCGACAGGTACCAGAGGACCGGCACCGTCCCGTCCTTCGCCTGCGGCGGCAGGTAGACCGCGAAGGTCATCGGGCAGCGCGTGGTCTCGGCCTCGTGCCGGTACACGCCCTGGATGCCGCCATGCGAGAGAGCCTGCGAGACCTTTTCCATGAAGCCGTTCCCTCTTGACAGACGATGCGCCGCGAACGGTGCGCAAGACCGGTCCGTCGCGGGGCGATGCGGCATGAACGAAGAGAGCGGCCTCCCGGTCGCGCGACGAGCGAGAGGCTGCTCCGGCCCGGCCGGCGGCGAAGCCGGCCGGGAGGCACTTCCTTAGAACACCACGACCGACCGGATCGACTTGCCCTCGTGCATCAGGTCGAAGCCGTGGTTGATGTCTTCGAGCGGCATGGTGTGGGTGATCAGATCGTCGATGTTGATCTTCCCCTCCATGTACCAGTCGACGATCTTCGGCACGTCGGTGCGGCCGCGGGCACCGCCGAAGGCCGAGCCCTTCCAGACCCGCCCGGTGACGAGCTGGAACGGACGGGTCGAGATCTCGCGACCGGCCTCGGCCACGCCGATGACGATCGACTCGCCCCAGCCGCGATGGCAGCATTCCAGCGCCTGGCGCATCACGTTGACGTTGCCGGTGCAGTCGAACGAGAAGTCCGCGCCGCCGCCGGTGACGTCGAGGATCGCCTGCACGACCTTGTCGGTGCCGACCTCGTTCGGGTTGATGAAGTGCGTCATGCCGAACTTCTCGGCCATGGCGCGCTTGTCGGGGTTGATGTCGACGCCGATGATCTTGTCGGCGCCGACCATGCGGGCACCCTGGATCACGTTGAGGCCGATGCCGCCGAGACCGAACACCACCACGTTGGCGCCCGGCCACACCTTGGCGGTATAGATGACGGCGCCGAGGCCCGTGGTCACGCCGCAGCCGATGTAGCAGATCTTGTCGAAGGGCGCGTCCTCGCGCACCTTGGCGAGCGCGATCTCCGGCAGCACGGTGAAGTTCGAGAAGGTCGAGCAGCCCATGTAGTGGTACACGGCGTTCGACCCCGGGCTGCCGCCGGTGGAGTCGCAACGGAAGCGGCTGGTGCCGTCCGGCATGACGCCCTGGCCCTGCGTGCTCCGGATCGCCGTGCAGAGGTTCGTGCGCTGCGACAGGCACGACTTACAATTGCGGCACTCCGGCGTGTAGAGCGGGATGACGTGGTCGCCCGGCTTCAGCGTCGTCACGCCGGCGCCGACCTCGCGCACGATGCCCGCGCCCTCGTGGCCGAGGATCGCCGGGAACTTGCCCTCGGAATCGAGACCCGACAGGGTGTAGGCGTCGGTGTGGCAGATGCCGGTGGCCATTACCTCGACCAGGACCTCGCCGGCCTTGGGACCTTCGAGGTCGATGGTCTCGATGGTGAGGGGCTTCTTGGCTTCCCAGGCAACCGCGGCGCGCGTCTTCATGTGGTCTCCAGCTGGATCGTTTCGCGTGGGGGGCGAGGCGCCGCGCATCGGCGCTGAGAAGGGGAAGCGCACCCGGGCTGCCCGCTGATTGGCCCGATCTCTGCTGCGAATTGGTAAAGGTCGCAACGGCGCGGCACGGCAGACTTTAGTCCACTGTCCGCCGGATGTCCGCCCCCGTCGTCATATCCTGGCGCCGGGTCGAGACCGGGACGCAGCGGGGACGAGGCGGTGCCGGATCGGCTCCGACGCGGGCGATCAGCGCAGCGGCAGGAGCCGGATCCGACGATGGTCGACCGACCGCGACGGGCTCGCGAGGAGTTCGGCGAGGGCGAGATCCTGCAGGGTGGCGAGGGCCGCCGCGATCTTGACGTGGCTGGTATGGGTGAGGCTCGACGCGGCATCGATGTCGAGCGAGACGACGCCCTCCGGGTCGCTCCCGGTGGCGCAGAGCAGCAGATAGGTCTTCAACGCGGCGAGGTTCGGGGCCTTCCGGCAGGTGAGGCCGTGCAGGGCGGCGATCCGGGCGTCGCCCTGCGACGCATGGAGGAGGCGGGCCGCAGCGCTCGACGGGCGAAGGCCGGTCAGCCGGTAGGCGATCGTCCCCCCCGGCCGTTCTCCGGCGGTGGTGACGAGGCCCTGGTCGAGGAGCACCTTCTTGCCCGCGCAGATCAGCGGGTCCGACAGGCCCGACAGGGCGGCGATCCGTTCGTAGGACATCGGGATCGGTGCCGGATCGCCGGCGTCCGACGCCGCCACCTGGCTGACGACGAGGGTCACGTAGAGCTTGAGCGCCGCGATCGAGCGGCCGAGATATCCGGCATCGCCCCGGAAGGCGCGCAGGCCTCCGTCGTGGATCCAGTCCGCCGGCAGGCACGCCATCCGGCCCTGCTGCCCCCGCGCCGCCCCCTCGGACGGGGCAACCCTCGGCCGGTCGGGCCGGAGGCGGGCTTGAGCCGGGGTGAGGAGTTCCGGATGCATGGTGCGGTCCTCGAACGTCCCGTGCGGGTCTCTCGCCCGGATTGGGCGCTCGCCCGGGCGGCGATACAGGCTGCGGCGGGCTTGGTGCATCGGCGGTACAATGCCACTTTCCGGGCCTCAATATGATGATGACGTCCGATGATGCCCCGGGGCTGGGAGCGGGAGGTCGCATCCCGGCCACCGGAGCGGTCGACGGCGGAACATCCGTGCCCCCAAGACCATCCGGTCCTGGTGGCGCTCCGCTCGCCCGCGCATCGTCCGGACCGGAGGCCCGGCGAACCCGGTTTTTCCATGCTAGACCGGCATCCTCGGCGTGCGACACGGTCTGCGGAACGAGGAGGCGCATCGGTACGGCGCGCCGACGCATCGGCCAGCGACGTCGACGGCGCGAGGCGGGCCTGGATCGGCGCCGAGGCGAGAGCGGTGGCGCCCTCGATCCTGCGAGGCGTGATCCTGCAAGGCGCGATCCTGCGAGGGACGACGAGAGGACGGGGCGGCGCGCGGTATGACGACACCTGCCGATGAGACACCCCTGGTCGAGCTCGGGCTCGGCGGCTCGCTGCGGATCGGGCGGGCGCGCATCGCCGTCGCCGACACCGTCGCGCTGTTGCAGGCCATCGCCCGGACCCGCTCGGTGCAGGGCGCGGCGACCGAGATCGGCCTGTCCTATCGCGCTGCCTGGGAGCGCGTCCGGACGCTCGAGGCGGGGATCGGCCATCAGCTCGTGCGCAAGACCCGCGGCCACGGCACGACGCTGACGGAGACCGGCGCGGCCCTGCACGAGGCCCTGTCGATCGCGGCCGAAGGCCTCGCCCTGCCGCTCGCCCGGGAGGCGCGGGCGCTGCAATCCCGCCTGTCCACCCTGCTCGCCGTGCCGGGCCGCCTCACCCTGGCGGCGAGCCACGACCCCCTGCTGATGGAGGTGCTGTCGGCATGGGGTGGGGCCGACATCGCCGTGATGGGCAGCCGTGACGCCGTGGTCCGGCTCATGGACGGGCGTGCCGACGCCGCCGGCTTCCATTGCGGCGCGATCGGCCCGGCCGCCGCCGGGCCGCCCTTCGCCGATCTCGTCGCCGACCCGGCCTTCCGGGTCCGTCCGCTGTTCGAGCGCGAGCAGGGACTCCTCGTCGCCGCCGGCAATCCGCTCGGGCTCGTCACCCCGATGGACCTGCGGGCCAGGAAGGCCCGCTTCGTCAACCGGCAGAAGGGATCCGGCACCCGGGCCTGGTTCGACCGGCTCCTCGCCGAGGCCGGGATCGCACCCGGCGAGATCGTCGGCTACGGCCTCGAGGAATTCACCCACCAGGCCGTGGCGGCGGTGATCGCCTCGGGCGCGGCCGATGCGGGCCTGGGCGCCCGCGCGGCGGCGGAGCGCTTCGGCCTCGGGTTCGTCTCGGTCGGCTGGGAGGTCTACTGCCTCGCCACCAGTGCGTCGCTGCCGGGCGACGGGCTCGACCGCGTGCAGGCGATGCTGGCGGCGCGGGTGGGAGAGCCGGCGGGGTATCGGCTGCCGGGCACCGGCGGGTAGAGGCCGCGCACGAGCGGGTCGTGCCCGGGCGCTGAACCAACCGGTGGCCGGCCGGATCCCCCCTCCGCCGGGTCGGGGCGGTGCTCGCGCTCGTCCCGACCCTGCCCCACTCGAAGTTCGTCCTCGGCCTCTACCGCTCCCTCGTCCGCGACGCGCAGGAGCGCGCCCACCATGCCGGCGCGCCGGCTGCCGAACCGGTCGCCGTCGCGGCGACGACCGGCCAGGGCGGGCAACGCCGATAGGGCGGGCAGCGCCGGGAAGCCGGATCCCACCCGGTCCGCGCGCGGCGGACCGGGCGGGGCCTGCCGTCAGGAACAGACCCGGGTCAGGGCGCCGTCGATCGCCTCGACGATCCGGTCGATGTCGTCCGGGGTCGCGATCAGCGCCGGGCTCAGGCACAGCGTGTTGTTGAGCCCGGCGAGCGAGCGGTTGGTGGCGCCGATGATGACGCCGTGCGCCATGCAGTCGGCCACCACCGCCTGGACCCGCTTCTCGTCCATCGGCTCGCGGGTGGCGCGGTCGGCGACGAGCTCGGCGCCGCAAAACAGGCCCTTGCCGCGCACGTCGCCGATCGCCGCGTGGCGCTCGGCGAGGCCGTGCAGGCCCGCCATCAGCCGCTCGCCCATCGCGACCGTGTTGTCGATCAGGCCCTCGTCCTCGATGATCCGCATGTTCTCGAGCGCGGCCGCCGGGCCGGCGGTGCAGCCGCCGAAGGTCGAGATATCGCGAAAATACGACATCGGGTCGGCGGCGTCGTCCTTGAACAGCGCGAACACCGCCTCGGTCGTCACCGTGCAGGCGATCGCCGCGTAGCCCGACGCCACCCCCTTGGCCATGGTGACGAAATCGGGCTGCACGCCGTAGTTCTGGTAGCCGAACCACGCACCTGTGCGGCCCATGCCGCAGACCACCTCGTCGATGTGGATCAGGATCTCGTGCCGGCGGCAGATGTCCTGCACCTTCTCCCAGTAGCCCCTGGGCGGCGTGATCACGCCGCCCCCGGCGGTGACGGGTTCGAGGCAGATCGCCCCGATGCTGTCGGGCCCCTCGCGCAGGATCACCGCCTCGATCGCGTCGGCGGCCATCTCGCCGTAATTCTCCACCCTCCCCCACTGGCTGCGGTATTCGAGGCAGTGGGGCACCGGCACGAAGCCGTCCGGGAACGGGCCGTACTGGTCGCGGCGCTGGTCCTGGCCGGCGGCGGCGAGCGCCCCGATCGTGGTGCCGTGGTAGTCGCGCTCGCGGTAGAGGATCTTGGATTTCCGCCCGCCATGGTGCCGGTGCGCGATCTGGCGCACCATCTTGAAGACCTTCTCGTTCGCCTCCGATCCCGAATTCGCATAGTAGACCCGGGCCATGCCCGGCATCTTGGCGATCAGCCGCTCGGAGAACAGCGCCGCGGGAATCGAGCCGGCCGAGCCCGCGAAGTAGTTGAGCTTGACCAATTGGTCGCGCACCGCGTCGGCGATGCTGGTGCGCCCGTAGCCGACATTGACGGTCCAGACCCCGCCCGAGACCGCGTCGAGATATTCGCGCCCGGTCGCGTCCCAGACCCGCATCCCCCTCCCCTCGACCATCACCCGCGGGTCGACGGTCTCGTAGGGCTTGTGCTGCGAGAGGTGGTGCCAGACATGGGCCCGGTCGGCCTCGATGACGTGACGCAGGTCGTTGGTGCGGGAGAGGTCGTTCATGGCCGAGTTTCCTGGCGGCGTTTCCTGATGGCGGGGGATGAGCGGACGACCCGTCAGGCCGCCGGGTCGCGCTGGATCGCGAAGGGGGCCCAGGACTGGGTCACCGGCATGATCTCCAGGCTGTTGATGTTGACGTGGGGCGGCAGCGAGGCGACCCAGCCGACGGTCTCGGCGATGTCCTCGGGCTGGAGCGGGTGCGCGCCCTTGTAGAGGGCGTCGTAGGCCGCCTGGTTCCCGCCGGTGCGCACCAGCGTGAACTCGCTCTCGGACAGGCCGGGCTCGATCGAGGTGACCCTGACGCCCTTGGCCGAGAGGTCACAGCGCAGCCCCAGCGAGAACTGCCGGACGAAGGCCTTCGTCCCGCCATAGACGTTGCCGCCCGGATAAGGCCAGTGGGAGGCGATCGAGGCCAGGTTCACGACGAGGCCGCGATGGGCGATCAGCCGGTCGAGCAGCAGCCGGGTGATCGTGACGAGGCCGACGACGTTGGTGTCGATCATCGTCCGCCACTGGGCGAGGTCGCTCTCCTGCGCCGGCCCGGTGCCGAGCGCCAGCCCCGCATTGTTGACGAGGAGCGAGACCTCCGCGAAGGCCGGCGGCAGCGACGCGAGCGCGTCCCGGGTCGCCGCCTCGTCGCGGATGTCGAAGGCGAGCGGATGGGCGCGCTCGCTGCCGCCGAGCGCCGCCACCAGGGCCTCGAGCCGGTCGCGACGGCGCCCGGTCACCACGAGGCGCCAGCCGTCGCGGGCGAGACGACGGGCGATGGCGTCGCCGAAGCCCGCGGTGGCTCCGGTGACGAGGGCGATCTTGGACATGCGGGTCTCCGAAGAAGGGCATCGTGCGGGGGACGGCGTCCCCCGATGCTACAGGAACGGCGCGGCGGCCGGGCGGCCTATCCGTGCCCGAGGGCGACGAAGGCTTTGCCGAGAGCCTGGACGAGCGCCTGGACGAGGCCCGTCGCCGCGATGCCGGCGAGGCCCCCGGAGGCGAGGCGGCGCCACGCCTCCGGCGAGAGGCGGGCCGAGAGGAGCGTGCCGGCGGCAAAGCCCAGCAGCGTCGGCACCCCGTAGAGGAGGACGAGGTCCCAGAGTCCGGGCTCGATCGCCCCGAGGAGGCCGCGGCCGGCAAGGCCGAGGATGTCCGCCGCGCCGAAGAAGACCGCGAGGGTCCCCTTGAGGCGGTGGCGCTCGGCGCCGCTCGCCAGGAGCCAGGCCGAGATCAGCGGGCCGCCGACCGCGAAGGCGCTGATCAGTCCCCCGACCAGGGCCGCGACGGCGATGCCGATGCGCCGGTCGGCGAGCCAGGCCGGCGGCCGGCGCACCAGGGCGACACCGGCCGCTCCCAGCACCGCCACGGTCACGACGAGCCGCGCCGTGGTCTCGTCGAGGCCGACCGCCAGGGGGCCGCCGCAGGCCGCGCCGAGCAGGCCGGCGGCGAGGAGCGGGCGCAGGACCCGCCAATCGACCGAGACGCCGCGTCGGTCCAAGCAGATTTCGCCGAAGTGGACACCGGTTCGGCGGCAAAAATCTGCGACACAGCAAGAACCTAAGCAGGCGAAGCGTTGGCCTGCCAACGCAAGTCTGCTGAAGAGGAGGAGCGCCGTGAGGACGAGATCGGCCCCGAGGAGGAACGGGATGCCGACCTGCGCCGAGGGGAGAAGCCCGAGGCCGAGGGCCGCGATGAGGCTGTAGCCGAAGCCGGTGACGCCCCGGAACGCGGCAGCCAGGAAGGTCACGCCGATGAAGGCGAGGACGGACAGCGCGGGAAGGGCCATGGTGGGGACGGGCTCACGCCTTGACCGGGGAGAGGCTCACGCCTTGCCCTTCCAGGGCGTGAGGCGGCGCTCCAGCCGGCGCATGCCGAGTTCGAAGGCGCCGGCGAGCGCGCCGATCATCAGGATGCCCATGATCACGATGTCGGTGCGCAGGAAGTTCGAGGCGTTGAGCACCATCTGGCCGATGCCGGTCGAGGCCGCCACCATCTCGGCCGCGACCAGCGTGGTCCAGCCGACGCCCATGCCGATGCGCAGGCCCACCAGGATGTCGGGCAGGGCCGCCGGCAGGACGACGTGGCGCACCACCTGGAGGCGGCTCGCGCCGAGCGCCCGGGCGGCGTTGATCTGGTCGGCGCTCGCCGCCGCGACGCCGGCGCGCGCCGCGAGCGCCACGGGGGCGAAGCAGGCGAGGAAGATCAGCAGGATCTTGGAGGTCTCGCCGATGCCGAACCAGATGATGACGAGCGGCAGGTAGGCGAGCGGCGGCAGCGGCCGGTAGAACTCGATGAAGGGATCGAGCACGGCGCGCAAGGTCGGGCTCAGGCCCGTGGCGAGGCCGACCGGGATTCCCACCAGGGCGGCGAGCAGGAAGGCGCCGGCGACGCGCCCGAGGCTCATGACGACGTGCTCGAGGAGCGGCGCTCCGTCGATGCGGCCCTCCACCGCGTCGGCGAAGGCCTTCAGCACGCTCTCGGGCCGGGGCAGGAACAGCGGCTTGACGAGTCCGGTCTGCGTGGCGACGCCCCAGGCGGCGAGCGCGACGGCGATCGTCGCGAGGCTGATCAGCAGGGTCTTGGGGGCGCGGCCGCGCATCGCGGCCCGGCGGCGGCCGAGCGAGGACAGGGCGCGCATCGCCGAATCGGACGAGTCGGTCACGGGCTGGCCCGGAGCGGCGGGAAGGGTGTGGGTCGCGGCGGGTCTCATGCGGCGGCTCCATGTCCGGGGTCGGTTCTGCCGGGGTCGGTTCTGCCGGGATCCATCTTGCCAGGGTCGCTCCCGGCCCCGCCATGGTCGTGGATGAAGCGCAGCACCCGCTCGCGCATGGCGATGAAGTCGGGGCTGGACTTCACCGCCCGCGCCTCCGCGCCCGCGAGGACGCGGCGGCAGAAATCGAGCGGGATGATCTCGGCGATGCGGCCCGGGCGCGGGGTCATGATCACCAGCTTGGTCGCGAGGAAGATCGCCTCCTCGACCTCGTGGGTGATGAAGAACGCCATCTTCTGCGTGCGGGCCCAGATCGACAGGATCAGCTCCTGCACCTGCTCGCGGGTGAAGGCGTCGAGCGCGCCGAGCGGCTCGTCCATCAGCAGCATGCGCGGGTCGGCGGTGAGCGCCCGGGCGATGCCGACGCGCTGCTGCATGCCGCCGGAGAGCTCGTAGATCCGCTTGCCCGCGAAGTCGGCGAGGCCGACGAGGTCGAGCATGGCGCGGGCCCGCGCCTCGCGCTCGAGCTTGGGCATGCCCTGCATCCTGAGCCCGAAGGCGACGTTGTCCAGCACGCTGAGCCAGGGCATCAGGGCGTGGCGCTGGAAGACGACGCCGCGGTCCGCCCCCGGCCCGGTGACCGGCCGGCCGTCGAGGAGGATCTGCCCCTCCGTCGCCGGCTGGAACCCGGCGATGCAGTTGAGCAGGGTCGTCTTCCCGCAGCCCGAGGCGCCCAGCGCGACCACGAACTCCCCCGGCTCGATCGTGAGATCGACCCAGGACAGGGCGATCGTGGCGCTCTCGCCCTCCCCGTACTGGACGCTGAGCTTGCGGATCTCCAGCATGGCGGTCTCCTGGCTGTCGGGGGCGTTCGCCCGATCAGGGCTTGGCGGCTGCCTTGGCAGTGTCCTTGGCCGTGTCCGTGGCCGCATCCTTGGCGAACTCGGCGGTGACGAAGGCGCCGTAATCGGGCGCGAGCTCGGGCACGCGCCCTTGCGCCTTCAGGAACTCCGCCGTGGCCTTGAGCGCGTCGGCCGCCCCGCCGCCGAGCCAGCGCGGCGAGACCTGCTCGGTGAGCGTCGGGAACCGATAGGCCGCGAGCCCCGCCGGCACGTCGTCCGGGGCGGCGCCGGTCCACTTGGCGATGGCGGCCACCTGCGGCGTGCCCGCCTTCCAGGATTCGCCGGACCGGGCGTAATCCGCATCCGCTGCGGCGAGCAGCCGGACGAAGGCCTTGAGGAACTCGGGATGGGCGGCCATGAAGGCGTTCGTCGCCACGATCCCGTCGAAGGTCGCCCTCCCCTTTCCGGCGAAGTCGCCGGCCGAGGCCAGCACCGTGCCGGTCTTCTTGATGCCCGTCAGGGCCGGCGCCCAGACGAAGGCGGCGTCGATGTCGCCGCGCTCCCAGGCGGCGGCGATCTCCGGCGGGCGCATGTTGAGCACCCGGACGTCCTTCGCGCCCAGACCCGCCTCCTGCAGGGCGAAGGTCAGCTGGTAATGAGCGGTGGAGACGAACGGCACCGCGACCGTCTTGCCCTTCAGGTCCTTGATCGACGCGATTCCCGTGCCCTTGCGGGCGACGAGCTGCTCGGCGTCGCCGATGTCGTCGAGGATCCAGAACAGCGTGATCGGCAGGCCCTGCGAGGCCGCCGCCGCGACCGGCGAGGAGCCCGCCTCGCCGATATCGACGTTGCCCGAGGCCATCGCCCGGATCACGTCGCCCCCGCCGCCGAACTTGACCCACTTCACCTTGGTGCCGGTCTGCTTCTCCAGTTCGCCGCTCTCCATCAGGACCCGGATCGGGGTCATCATGTCCTGGTAGGCGACGGTGACGGTCTTCTCGGCGGCGACGGCCGGGGCCAGGGGGGCGAACACCGCGCCGGCCGCGCCGACGAGGGCGGACAGCCAGATCGCCCTGCGGGTGATCGTCTTGTGGATCACCGTCCTGCGGGTCTTCTCGGTGGTCATGCGCGGTCCTCGTGGAAGCTTCGACCCTTGCGAACCCCCGCATTGAAGGACAGGCGGGCCCGGGGCCGTAAGATCCAGTCCGGCATCGTTTGGTCCCGGTCTGGACCAGTCCCGTCCCCCTCGCCGCTTGCGCGGGCATCTGCTGCCATTTTCCGGGATCGGCGCCTCTCAATTCGGCAGCAGCGCCGGTCCCGACGCTTTCCCGTCCCGCGCGGCTTGGCGATACTGTGCGCCATGCCGACCGACATTGCCTGGCGGATGCTGTTCGGGGGCCGGTCCGGCGACGAGCCGGCTTTGCGCGCCCAGATCGGCCGGATGGTTTCCGAGGCCATCGCGGCGGGGCTGCTGGCGCCCGGCGCCCGGCTGCCGTCGAGCCGCGGCCTCGCGGCCGAGCTCGGCCTGGCGCGCAACACCGTCGTGGCGGCCTACGACGCCCTGATCGATGCCGGCGTCCTCGTCTCGCGCGACCGCAGCGGCTGCTTCGTCGCCTCCCCCGGGGCCGATGCCGCACGGAGCGCGGATCCGGAGCCGTCGGCGGCCGGGGCCTGGCCGGGCCGCTTCGCCATCCGCCCCTCGCGCCTGCCCCAGATCACCAAGCCGCGGGACTGGACGCGCTACCCCTACCCGTTCCTGTTCGGGCAGTTCGACGCGAGCCTGTTTCCCGTTGCGGCCTGGCGCGAGAGCGTCAAGGCGGCCTCCAGCGTCAAGGAGATCAACGGCTGGAGCCTGGACCAGGTCGACGACGACGACCGCGACCTGATCGAGCAGCTCCGCCTGAGGGTGCTGCCGCGCCGCGGCATCCTCGCCGCCCCGGGCGAGATCATGGTGACGATCGGCTCGCAGCACGCCCTGTCGCTCCTGGTCCAGCTCCTCGTCGCCCGCCGCACGGTCGTCGGCCTGGAGGATCCGGGCTACACCGACACGCGCAACATGGTCGGCCTCGCGAGCGACCGGATCCGGCCCCTCGCCCGTGACGGACGGGGCATCGTGCCGGACGCGGCGTTTCGTGCCTGCGACGTCGCCTTCGTGACGATCGGCCACCAATGCCCGACGACCGCCGTGACGCCGCTGTCGCGCCGCCGCGAGCTTCTCGCCGCCGCGGCGGAGGGCGACGTCGTCCTGGTCGAGGACGATTACGAGGCCGATCTCTCGACCGAGGAGGAGGTCGGCCTGCCGAGCCTCAAGAGCCTCGACGCCGACGGGCGGGTGATCCATGTCGGCTCGTTCTCGAAGGTCCTCGCGCCGGGGCTGCGCGTCGGTTACGTCGTCGCCCCGTCCCCGGTCGTCGACGAGTTGCGGGCGCTGCGCCGCCTCATGCTGCGTCATCCGCCCACCAACAACCAGCGCAGCCTCGCCGCCTTCGTCGCGCTCGGGCATTACCGCGCCCACCTCGCACGCACGGCCGCCGTCCTGCGCCAGCGCGCCGACCTCATCGCCGCACTGGCGCCGCAGCTGATGCCGGGCTGCACCTTTCGCCGGGGCTTCGGCGCGAAGAGCTTCTGGGCCGAGGGACCGGCGGGGCTCGACGCTCGGGCACTCGGCCGGGCGCTTCAGCGCGAGGGCGTCCTGATCGAGCCGGGCGACATCTTCTTCATGGATCCGGAGCAGGGCCGCCGCTTCTTCCGGCTCGGCTTCACGGCGATCCCGCTGCAGCAGATCGAGCCGGGGCTGCGGCGGCTCGCGGCGGTCCTCGCGGCTTGTTCCCGGTGAGGCGCCCTCCCCTCCCGGGCTTCCGCAGCGGGGGCCGCACGGGCACGGCCGCCCTTTGTTAGAACCCGCCGGACCGTTCGTCGGCGGCCGCGGATCGGGATTCCTCGGCGGTTGAGTGATCCCGGTGCAGGGGGCGCGATCCGGCGTCGCGAGGGGCGGCCGTGAGCCCGCGGGCGCACGCCGCGATCTGCCGCCGCAGCCAGGCATGGCCGGGATGGCGCTCGACGCGCCGGGCCCAGACCAGGACCGAGCGGGTGACCGGCAGGTCGGGATCCGCAGGCAGGTCCGCGCAGGTCACCGGATGCGTCGTCGCGAGAGTCCGGGCGATCCGCCCGCCCAGTACCGCCACCATCTCGGAGCGCGCCAGGATGGCCGCCGCCGACAGGAACGGGGCGGCCATCGCGACACGGCGCGGCGGCAGGCCTCGGCGGCTCAGGATCGCGTCGAGGAAGCCGACATCGTCGCCGGTGGAGGAGACCACGAGGTGAGGCAGGCCGGCGAGGCGCTCGTAGGTGAGCGGCCCCGCGAGCGCCGGGTGTCCGCACCGGCCGACGACCGCGAATCCATCGCGGAACAGCGTCGTGGTGCCGAAGCGCTCGCCCTCGATCCGGCCGCTCCCGACGACCGCGAGATCGACGTCGCCGCGATCGAGGAGATCGTCGAGGCGCACGGTGCCGCTCGGGCTCATGTGCAGGTGCAGGGACGGCGCCCGGCTCCCGATCCACTCGGCGATCGGCGCGGCGAGCACCACCGCGGCGGTGTTGTTGAGCACCAGGCGGAAGCTCGCGGTGGACGAGGCCGGATCGAAATGGTCCTGGTGGAGCGCCCCCTCGATCTCGGCGAGCGCCCGCCGCACCGGCTCGGCCAGGTCGAGGGCGCGGGGCGTCGGCGCCATGCCCTCGGGGCCGCGCACGAACAACTCGTCGTCGAAGGCCCGGCGCAGCCGCTGCAACGCGTGGCTCACGGCCGACTGGCTCAAGCCCAGCCGTTCGCCCGCACGGGTCACGTGGCGTTCGCGCATGATCGCGTCGAACACGATGAGCAGCTTGAAGTCGAATGCGTCCCAGTTCACGGCCCGGGCTTGTAGCCGAGCGGCGCCGGGCCGGATAGGCGGGAGCGCACCGCTGCGTGGGACCCCTCCCTCGTGGCGAGGGAGGGGTCCCACGCGGGTCGAACGCGCCTGCGCCTTATCCCTGCTTCAGTTTCGTGACCGTCTCGCCCGGCACGCCGGAAAAATTGTTCGACAGAAGGTAGCGCGGGCTCGACTTGATCCAGGTGTCGAGGTCGATCTCCTCGAACTTGCCGTTGTCCCAGGTCTGGACGATCTCGAGGTCCTCGTCGCCGATATTCTTGATCGCGTGGCCGAACCCCATCGGAATGTAGGCGACGTCGCCGGGCTTGAACTCGGCCACCTTGCCGCGCCCGCCCGAGCCGAACAGGGCTACCTGGCCCCGGCCCTTCAGGTAGTAGTGCCACTCGTTGGCGTTGACGTTCCAGTGCAGCTTGCGCATCTGCCCCGGCCGGATCGTCATCACCCCGCCCGACATCGTCTTCTGGATCGGCCACTCGTCGACGGTGGCGAGCCGGAAGGTGCCGCCGTCGAACTCGCGCACCGCGCGCGGGTCCTTGAGCAGGCGGAACTTGTGGGTCGATTCCTTCGGCCAGGGGGCGTCGAGCGCGTCCGAGATCGGCACGACGGGGCCGGCCTGGATGTAGGCCTCGCCCTTCGGAAAGGCGTCGAAGGCCTCCTTCGGCAGGCCGAAATCGAGGGCCAGCATGTCCTTCGGCGTCACGTCGATCCAGTCGGTGATCGAGAAGGTGCCGTGCTCCGAGAAGGCGCCGTTGTCGAACGACAGGATGAAGTGGCAGGGCTTGTCGCCGATGGTCTGGATCGAGTGGCCGTGGCCTTTCGGGAAGTACCAGAGGTCGCCGGGCTCGTAATTGTTGATCTCGCTGGCGCCGGAAGGATCGAGAACCACGGTCTGGCAGCGCCCGTCGATGACGTAGGCCCATTCGGCCGCGATGGCGTGCCAGTGCAATTCGCGCGAGGCGCCGGGCTCGAGGAACATGTGCACGCCCGCGATCCCCTTGCTGATGGGGAACTGGTGCACCGTGGCCTCCTTGGCCCAGCCGCCGGAGGTCACCTTCGGGCGGTTGCCGTCGAGGGAGAAGCGGAAATCGGGCATCGCGCCGACATCCTGCGGATCGTGGTAGGCGACCTTGGCGCCCGGCGGCAGCGAGACCGACTGGCGGCCGAAGCCGCCGTCGCCCGGGTTGCCGTGGTCGTGCTCGAGCGCCTGTGCGCCCGTGGCCATCAGGGTGCCGGCGCCGAGCGCCGCCGTGCCGAGAAACAGTCGCCGCGACTGGTCCATGGTGGTTCCCCCCTTGTGCAGGACGGGTCGGCCGCGCCGCCCGCCGGGCCCGTCGGGCCGCGTCCGCGGGAAGCTGGGCCAGCCTGGTGCGCCAGTGAAACGCATTGTCGGCATCGGCGCATGGCCGGCATTCATGATGCGGTGCGGGCAAAACGAGGGAGGAATCGCAGGATGTCCTGGCAGCTCTGGGCGCTGGTCTCGGCCGTGTTCACCGCGGCGACGGCCGTGCTGGCCCGGGCCGGCAGCGCCGGGGCCGAATCGGACGCCGCCGCCTTCATGCGCTCGGTGGTGATCCTCCTGGCCCTCGGGGCGATCTGCCTCGCCACCGGCCAGTGGCAGGCCCTGCGCAATCTCACCGGGCGCAATCTCGGCCTGCTCGGCCTGTCGGGTCTCGCCACCGCGGGATCCTGGGCCTGCTACTTCCGGGCGCTCAAGACCGGAGGGGCGGCACAGGTGGCGACGCTCAACAAGCTGTCGATCGTGCTGGTCGCCGTGCTCGGCACGACGCTCCTCGGCGAACGACTGTCGGGGGTCAACTGGCTCGGGATCGGTTTCGTCACCCTCGGGGCCTACCTGCTCACCCATCGCGGCTGAGTGGCATCCGGGCCGGGGCCTCCGCCCTGGTCGGCTCCCGGGAGCCCCCTCTCCGCCCGGGCAACCGATATGGCCGTATCGGGCACGACGAGCGTCTACAGCGCGATTCCGAGGGATTCTCGAACGACGCTCCTATGTTCGTCTGCGGAATGCAAGGCGGGCCGAACTACGGCGCTGTCGAAGCCTTCGAAAGATTCGATCATTCTGGCGGATCCTGTTCGACTGTTTGAGTCAGTTGCGCGTCGAGGCCGGCAGGAGGAGCCGATTGGGACGCGATCGGCTCGCGGCGTCGTTCGACGTTCGAGCCCCACGCGTCCGACCGACGAAACCGTCTCCGGATTCGGTGGCGGCGATGGGGACAATCCCGATCTCGACGCCGCCGCGGGCATCACGGAACGGGTCACCGACGCGCGAGAGCGCTCCGACGGACCGTCCCCGAGCGCTCCGAACCGCGATATTCCACACCATCGCCGCAAGCACGGAGAGGGCTTTTGACAGCCGTGCAGAACGCCAAATAAGGCTGTCAGATGAGCGCCTTACCGAGATCAAGCCTCGACTCGGGGCCAATCCTGCCGTTAACCACTCATCAACCGAAAAAACATTGCCGCAGCCTGGGAATCGAACATAATAACGCTTGGGACGAGCGTAGCCCGGAAAAAGCGTTACTCGGGGATCAGCGCGGATGGACGTGTCGGTGCCAGCAGAGGGAATGGAGGTTGCCAACTTCCATGACACCATCCTGCGTCAGGGTGGTCTCATCTCTGACAAGTTGAGCATGCTCCGGATGGAGCACTATCCACCTAACGCCACCAAGGGCCTCCGGCCCTTCTCGTTGGCGGAGGTTGCGTATTTTCTGGGCGTCACGCCGTCGAACATCAAGAAGCTCCACCTCGAAGGCAAGGGCCCCATTCCGGCGACCTCGCCGTCCGGGCGGCGCTCATACACCGCCGACCAGATGCTCGAGCTCAGGAAATACCTCGATCGTCACGGACGATCCGACCTCAAGCAATACGTGCCCCACCGCCGGGCCGGCGAGAAGATGCAGATCATCTCGGCGGTCAACTTCAAGGGCGGCAGCGGCAAGACGACGACGGCCGCGCACCTGGCTCAGTTCCTCGCCCTGACGGGCCATCGCGTTTTGGCGATCGATCTCGATCCGCAGGCTTCTCTCTCCGCTCTGCACGGAATCCAGCCGGAACTCGATAAGGCCCCGTCCATTTACGAGGCCCTGCGCTACGACGACATGAAGCTCCCGCTGTCGGAGATCATCCGGCCGACCAATTTCCCCGGTCTCGACATTGTCCCCGCCAGCCTGGACCTGCAGGAATACGAGTACGACACGCCGCTGGCAGCCTCGAACAGGAACGCCGAAGGTCGGACGTTCTTCACGCGCATCTCCAACGCGCTGAGGGAGGTCGACGACCGCTACGACGTGGTCGTCATCGATTGTCCGCCGCAACTCGGCTACCTCACGCTGACGGCGCTGACGGCCTCGACCTCCGTGCTCGTCACCATCCACCCTCAGATGCTCGACGTGATGTCGATGAGCCAGTTCCTGCTGATGCTCGGCGGGATTCTGAAGTCGATCGCGGATGCGGGAGCGACCGTGAATCTGAAGTGGTTCCGCTACCTCGTGACCCGCTACGAGCCGACGGACGGTCCGCAAGCCCAGATGGTCGGGTTCATGCACGTCCTGTTTCCGAAGAACATGCTGGCGCATCAGATGGTGAAATCCACCGCGATCTCGGATGCGGGGATCACCAACCAGTCCCTGTACGAGGTCGATCGCAGCCAGATGATCCGATCGACGTATGACCGCGCCTTGGAGGCGGTCAACGCCGTCAACGAGGAGATCGCCAGCCTCATCCATCACGCCTGGGGGAGGCGGGTTTGACAGCCGTGCAGAACGCCGAATTCCACCGCTCTACCAGGCGGATAGGAGCCTGACGCAATGCGTAAGAACCTTCTCGCCAACGTGCTCGGGGCCCCTGTCGGGGAGCCCATTACCGACTTCGCCCGGCGCGGCGCCGCCCGGTCGATGACGCGGTCGATCGAGGAGATGGCCGAGAACACCAAGCGCATGGCCGACGGCGAGGCGATCGTTAGCCTCGATACCGCGCTGGTCGACGATTCCTTCGTCGCCGATCGCCTCGATCAGGATGACGAGGACTACGTCCGGCTGCGCGATGCGATCGCTGAGCACGGTCAGTCTACCCCGATTCTGGTCCGCCCCCATCCAAGCCGGGAGGGGCGGTACATGATCGTCTACGGACACCGCCGCGTTCGCGTGGCGCGCGAGCTCGGGCGTGACGTGCGGGCGGTCGTGAAGTCCATCGAGGACATTGCTCACATCGTCGCGCAGGGACAGGAGAACGCTGCCCGCGCCGACCTGTCCTTCATCGAGAAGGCGCTGTTCGCCAAGAAGCTGCTTGGCATGGGTCAGGCCAAGGCGACGATCAAGGCGGCCCTCGCGATCGACGACACGCTCCTATCCCGGATGCTGTCGGTGGCCGAGACCGTACCAGCCCGCATCATCGATGCCGTCGGCGCCGCGAAAGGCGTCGGTCGTGATCGATGGGAAGAGCTGAAGAAGCTGGTAGCCGTTCCGGCGAAAGCCGAGATCGCGTTCGACGCGATCCTATCCGAGGAGTTCCTGGCGAAGGACGGCCCGGAACGCTTCAGCCATCTCCTCGCGGCGATCAAGGCGGGTCGCCGAGCACCGGCTCGCCGACAGGTCCCGCAGCAGACATCCTACTGGGCCCCACCCGGCAAGGCCGTTGAAGCGACGTGCCGCCGCTCCGGCAAGACATTCAGCCTGGCCCTGACATCGAAGGATGCCGGGGAGTTCGGCGAATATATTTCATCCCAGCTGGAACAGCTTTACGGTGCGTTCCTGGAGGCGAAGACCCGCAACGTCCAGGGAGACTGACGCGACCCGTGCACCGTCGGCTGGGTGATCTCGCCCAGCCGGCTTCAATCGTAAAAGCACGCGGCAAAAGAAAAAGGCCCCGGAACGGTTGTCCCGGACGCCCTTCTCGGGCTCGGCGACTCGAGACCCTCACTTTCGTCCATGGCCGTCAAGCGTCGGACTCCGGTTTGGCGAGCGGATTTCCTGTGCCTGATGACGGGCAAGGAACAGGGCATGCCCGACGATGCCCACCGGGCGGCGGACGGTCCCGCTCGGCCGGGCGACGGCACGAGCGAATACGCATGCATGCCCGTTCTCCCGCTCGCGGTCCAAGCGGCCCCCCCCCACGAGCCAGCGTTCCTCGTCGAAGGAACGCCCGATATCCCGCGCCGTGAAACGCCGACCCTGCCGCGGATCGATGCGCCGCGCATGGTTACCCGTTTCCTCCACCGGCCCGTGCGTTCTCGCGGCCTTTCCTTCGCCGTCGGCACCCGGCCGAGCGCGAGACCCTCCCGGGCTCGCGTCCCGGACGTTCCCGGCGACGCGTCCGGGGGAGGGGCCGATGATCCGTCAGGCCACATCCCTGCTGGTGCGCGACCATCTCCTGCGCGCTGCGGACAAGAATCTCCGGGCATGGGTGGTAGCCGCTTCTCGACGCCCTCATTGCGCACGCGATCCAGGCGAACGGCGCCGGTCGGATTCTCGACGAGCGCGCCGAGGAGGTCTTCCAGGCGGTTCACGCGCGGCGCACGCGCACGGCGCCCGCACCGCTCTACACCGGGCCAAGACCAGGGCCGGGTCGCCCAAGGGCTGCGTGACGCCGCTCGGCGCCTGTCACCACGACCAACGACCTCCGAAGGGAGAGCGCCGCCCCGGATCCGATCGACGAGCCGCCGCGACCAGCCTGCAGGCCGCATTCGAGCGCGCAGACACCGACCACCGGCCGGGATGGGGACGAATCGGGCGCCGACGCGCCTCTGCCGTCGCGCCTCGATGCCACCATTGCCCTGTGTCGTCGAAAATTGCGTCTCGCCGGGGCCCATGGCCGCCAGGGGAGGGCGGCCCACCCATGTCGTGGCCCGCCATGTGCCTCGTCCGGGGTGAGCCGGACAGGCTCGCGTCGGACGCCTCCAGATCTCGGCGAGACCGGCCGCGTTGGCGCGTCGTGCGGTGCGGCTGGTCGCTTCCCCAAGTCCGGACGCAACGCCGGTCGCGTTGCGCCCCGCTGGCTCGACGAGATTCGACCGGAGGTGTCTCCCGCCGGGCGTTCCTCCGCGGCGTGCCGGATGCCCGATTGTCCATGCTCGGGACCTCGCCGGCCGGCGGGGAAGCTTGCCGATGATCCGGGCGGCCCGGCTGTCGCTCGAAGCCGGTCATCACGATCGATGAGGCCCCCCGTCCCTTGAGGCGCTGCGTTCCCTCGGTTCCGCAGCCGCGGCGTAGGCGGGGCCCCCATCCAGACCAAATGGGGCACGAGAGCGTCACATCGGGCGTGACCATGCTGCTGCGCCGCCACGCTTGGCCGGGAGGAGGGGAGGGGGCTCGACCCATGCGCCGCGGCGCCACGGCCTCGATCGGATCGACGAGGACGGCCGATGTGGCTGCCGGCAGGACGCGAGCGGGGCCCGGACAGTCCGGCGAGGTCTTCGCACCGATCCGCGCCTCCACTGCCGGAGGCGACCGCGATGGAATCCAGCCGTCCGGAGAGGCTGACGGCCGAGATGACGTGCGGCTGCGGCATGAGCTGCTGGCGCCGGCTGCGCGACTGGCAGGCGGCCGGCGTGTGGCGGCGCCTGCATCAGGTGCTGCTCGAACGCCTGCACGCGGCGGGCAAGATCGAGGGGAGCCGGGCGAGCGTCGACGGCGAGAGCGTGCCGGCGAAGAAAGGGGGGCTGCCACCGGCTCGAACCCGACGGATCGGGGTAAGGCGGGGACCAGGCGCCACCTCGTCACCGACGCGCGCGGCACGCCGCTCGGCCTCGTTCCGACCGGCGCCCACTGCCGCGACAGCCCGCCGATGGCCCCGACGCTGGACGCGATCCCGCCTGTGCGCAGCGGGAAGCGGGGACGCCCGCGCCGGCGGCCCGACACGCTGCACGCCGACAAGGCCCACGATGCCAAGGTCCGGCGGCAGGAGTGCCGGGCGCGCGGGATCAGGCCGCGGATTGCCCGGCGCGGCATCGAGCGGAGCGACGGGCTCGGGCGGCATCGCTGGGTGGTCGAGCGCAGCCATGCCTGGTTCAGCCGCGCCCGCCGCTTGCCCGTCCGCGACGAACGCCGCCCCGACATCTACGAGGCCTTCACGTTCCTCCAGGCCAGCCTCATCACCCTCCGCCGGATCCAGAGGTTCTGTTAGGCGCTCTTGACACTGTCGAGCATCTCAAAAAGTTGCAACTTAAGTCCATTCATATCGATTTCGAAATTTACATAGCCGAGGCTATTTTGGTCTGTGAATGGGACAGGCACGAGCTGCTCAGCCTCAGGACAATCGGTCGCATAGTCTTCTCTAATATAGGTGAGAGGAGCGGGGCTCTCCATGTAAAAATTAGAGCTGTATAAATCTAGGTCTCGACGATTTAGCAAATTCCACTTGCTGGTAAGCACCAAGCAAGGTCGATTGGCCACCCAACGATATTTTGCCAAACCTGCTCCCCAGATCGAAACAATTATATCGGAATTGATACTCCAATACAAGCTGTGCGACACAGGTTCGCCTACAAGAGAAATAAAATCAACGCTTTTCTCGATTGCAGCTGCTTTCATAGCATCCGCGATGTCTTTTTCGTATTCGATAGGAGACTGCTTCCCAGCGATCTCTCCGGTGCTCGCGAATGGGAGCAAGCCCAAACTTGTCTCGCGGACATTGTGCCCATCCAGCACAATTACCGAATCACGAGCAAAATCTGCTAACATATTAACCAATTCGATGCAAAAATCTTTTAAATTAGTAATTGTTCTGTTTTCAACCCTAAGCCCTAGGAGAATGATTTGCTTTTTTTGGGATCTGAAGTTGCAAAGTTTTGTTTTTACATCAATTGCAGTATTGCATATTGCATGTGTCGAAACCTTCGTTCTCAGCCGTTCGGAAACGAATCTTGATGTAATGCGGACAACAATTAAGTTTCTTAAATATATTTCCTTGCTTAAATCTACCTCATCCAATCGAATGACCTTGCCACTGAATTGATGAAACAAGTCTTCTGTCGGGCCATATATTTCAGTTCCCATATGAGCTTGCGGCACTAGCACATACGGAAGTTCATTGGTGGCAATATTGTCAACTAAGGTCTGAAGGCCTGTCAGTTCATTCCAGAGCTGATGGCCGATGTGATGCGACGGTGGCGGGCGCAGCATTCCAGCAATCCGTGTGTCATGACTCTTCAAATAATGTCGGAGTTCGCTATGATACAGTGCGGCGTGTATGGCCAAATCATGGAAAACGTTGCTGAAATGCGCACCGCCGACACGACAATCGTTCGCATCCTTGCAGTATAATATATTTGTTTTGTAATCATAGATTCCGATTGTCCTGAAATAATGATCGGACGCACATACATAAGCTACACCATTTGAAGCGGTTTCTACACGTAGAAAAGTTCTAAAATCATCCATTACGATGCTATGTTTTATTTTAACCTCAAGACCATTGAACGGATCTTGGAATATAATTGGCCCGCCCGCACTTTTTGCTATTGCAGATTGAAGATCAATATTCAGAGCATCTGGTAAAAAGCCGAAATCCTGCTTCGAGGAAGATGACACATCGACAGTTTTAGTCTTTGTTGCTTGTCGATCAAATACGGCACTGATAATCTCAAATCTAGTCAAAGAATTCAGGTAAGAAAATGCGCAATCATCTTCATCGGCTGCACACGAAAACAGCACGGTGTCGACAAATTTGCGTACATGGTCAAAGATGTCCGCCAATACTAATCTGCGAAAATCCTGAGGTAATTCCCCTATTGACCCGCCGCGGCGAGTCATTGACTCGTCTAAGAACCAGCTCGCAACCGAATTTCCATTGCGAAATTCCATGACGTAGAAACTGCCAAACGACGCAATTCCATATGGAGTCCAATCTTTCAAAACAGCATTGACATCTATAACTGTCCGCCAAATATTTTCATGATCGTGAAATCCATAACTGCCGTCCTGAATTTTTATTTCGTTCCACATCGCGATCTCCTTCATTTTTTCAGCAAGTAAGGACTTGCTGCATCACTATCATATCTTTGGGGGGCGTGTCCCTTGGAGTGGTGTAGCTGGCCGAAAGCGGGAGAGCCCGCCTGCGCGTCCTCCAAAGCGCTGTAGCAGGTGGGATCTCTCGCGGGGATGGCCATCGGCGGTGACGGGTTAGGATCGGGTTGCTGACACCACCCCGAACCCGGGAGACCCTCGATGACCGATGCCGTTATGAGCCTGCGGGCGCTGGCTGAGAAGAGCGCGGACGCGGACGTGCTGCGCGAGATGATCGGCTTTGCCGCGCAGCGCCTGATGGAGCTGGAGGTCGCCGGCCTGACCGGTGCTGCCCACGGCGAGAAGACCCCGGAGCGCTTGGCGCAGCGCAACGGCTATCGTGAGAGAGACTAGCAGACACGGGCCGGCACGGTGGAGCTGCGCATCCCGAAGCTGAGGAAGGGCAGCTACTTCCCGAGCTTCCTGGAGCCGCGCCGCATGACCGAGAAGGCGGTGACAGCCGTGATCCAGGACACCGACATCTAGGGTATCTCGACCCGCGGCGGTTGACAACTTGGTCCAGGCGATGGGCGGGACGGGGATCTCTCACAACCAGGTCAGCCGGCTGTGCCAGGAAATCGACGAACGGGTGAACCCCTTCCTGGAGCGACCGATCGAGGGCGAGTGGCCCTACCTGTGGATCGACGCCACCGACGGGAAGGTGCGCCAGGACCACAGCATCGTCTCGGTCGGCGTCAACGCGGACGGACGGCGCGAGGGGGCACCCATCGTGGCCTGCCACGATGGGTGCCCGTGCTGGGGCTCGACATCGGCCCCTCCGAAGCCGAGTCCTTCCGGACCGAGTTCCTGCGCAAGCTGGCCCGGCGCGGCCTGCGCGGGGTCGAGCTGGTGATCTCCGACGCGCATGAAGGCATCGAGGCCTCGGTTGCCAAGGTGATGACCGCCTCCTGGCAGCGATGCCGGGTGCACTTCATGCGCAACGTCCTGGCCCATGCCGGCTGCTCGGGCCGGCGCGTCGTCTCGGCCTTCATCGCCACTGCCTTCGCGCAGGACGACGCCGAGGCGGCCCGCCAACAATGGCGGCGGGTCGCCGACCAACTCCGGCCCAAGGTGCCCAAGCTGGCAGCCTTGATGGATGCGGCAGAGACCGACGTCTTGGCCGACATGGGCTTCCCGGCGGCACACCGGGCCAAGCTGCACTCGACCAACCCGCTCGAGCGCCTCAACGGCGAGATCAAGCGCCGCACCGAGGTCGTCGGCATCTTCCCCGACGAGCGCGCGATCCGCCGCCTGGTCGGTGCGATCCTGCTGGAGCAAGACGACGAGTGGGCCGTGCAACGCTGCCGCTCCATGACCCTGGAAAGCATCGCCCCGATCGGCGATGATCCCCTCGTCAGCCTGCAAAACCTCGCAGTCTGATCAGTCCGGCCCTGCCGGTCGTCGTGGTGGACCACAACCAGCTACACCACGCCATGGGACACGATCGCCGGTTTCGCGCGGGATCAACTGCGCAGCAGCGTGCATTCACTCTCGCCCGCGGGCCGGAACGAATTCTGGGCATCGATGATGGTGGTCTGCTGCAAAAGATCGAACGGCCCTCTGGATTCCGAGGGTTTCTTTGCCTGATAGATGTACATCGGGCACATCAGCCTGCCGTCGGAGCGGATGGGCGAGCTGTCGTTGTTCATGTCCACGACGGGATGGCTGCGCATCCAACCATTGACCGCGGCCGTATCGGTCGTGCCAGCCGCCTTGACCCCCTTCAGATAATGAAGGGCGGCACTGTAGACGCCCGCATGCAGCATCGTCGGCGGCTTCGATTTCTTCTTCATGAAGCGCTCGGTCCATGCCCGCGTCGCATCGGTCCGGTCCCAGTAGAACGGAGATGCGATCTTGAGGTTCTGCGCCAGGGGCAGTCCGATCGACCCGATATCGACATCCATCATGATCAGGGCGGCGAGCGTCAATCCCTGCTGGATCAGGCCGAACTCATTCGCTTGCTTGATCGTGTTCTGCGTATCGACGGCGGCATTTGCAAGGCCGATGACTTGCGCGCCCGATGTCTGTGCTTGAAGGATGACCGACGAGAAGTCCATCGTCCCCAGCGGGTGCCGCACGCTTCCGAGCACCTTGCCGCCGGCCTCCTTGACGAAGCGCGTGGCGTCCCGCTCCAGGGCATGGCCGAACGCGTAGTCCGCGGTGATGAAGAACCAGGTCGATCCGCCGGCCTTCGTCAGGGCCGTGCCGAGGCTGCGCGCCTGCGCGAAGGTGTCGAAGCTGAACTGCATGCCGTAGGGCGCGCAGAACTTGTTAGTCAGATCCGACGTTCCGGATCCGGCGGCGATGAAGAACTTGTTCTTTTCCCGGCACACGTGCTGAATGGCAAGGCCGCATGCCGACGATGCGCCATCGAGAATGATGTCGACGCCATCCTGATCGATCCATTGCCTGGCGACCGCCGAGGCGACGTCCGGCTTGTTCTGGTGATCGCCCTGCAGGACCTCGATCGCGCGGCCGGCGACCGTACCGCCGATGTCCTCGACGGCGAGCCGCGCCGCGACGACGCTCCCGACGCCGCCGATATCCGCGAAGGGCCCGCCGGGATCGTTGAGGACGCCGATCCGGATCGGGCGTTCGGCGCCGTATGACACCCCTACCGGCAACGCCGAGGCCAAGCCCGACGCGATCAGCGACCTGCGTGAGATGAGCATGTCCGATCCCCTTGCATTCTCGTGGTGAGATGTGATCGCGGTTGCGCCGACCGGTCGACCCGCCTCGGGCGAACATCGCTGTTTCTGCAATCGAAACACGCTGCGGGCAGCCTGATCTGCTACGATCCGTGTCGCGGCGCACCGAGATGCGGCGCCGTGCAGGTTTGGACGTGGAATACCGAAACAGAGTTCAACCGTTATTCAGGTCTTGCCGCATCGATGAGGGTTCCACGACCTGACGGGCAGACTGCGCCCACAAGCGACGTTCGCGCGCGGCGAGCCGGATCGATTCTTGCCCTGATCGATCCTTGCCCTGAATGATGATCCAGCAAGGCGGCGGAGGCGGGTACCGTGTGTCCGGCGCGAGATGGCACTGTTTTGACAAGCATCGAGGGTATGAGTCTCGTGCTCGCGACGCAGCGTGAGATGCCGGAGCCCGATGTCGGGCATGGTGCGGTGGATCTCGTTGAATCGAGCCGTCAGGGATGTCGCCGTCGATGAGGGTTCGGCGACGAGCCGATCCGACACCGACCAAGGCGCCTGTCGCGGTGCGGGGGCGGCGCGGGCGATTGCGGATGTCCGGAGCCGGTCTGCGAGAGGGTCTGCTCCATCGGCGCGTTCCGGCAGGGCAGCGTCGCTCTTGCTCCTGCGCGCCGGGCTGCCGACGCTTGGACCGACCTTGCCCGCCGGAAAGGGACCAGCGATGAAGATCTACCATTCCCCCAACTCGCCGTTCGTCAGGAAGGTGATGGTCGTGGCCCACGAGCTCGATCTCGCCGGACGGATCGAGCGGCTGCCGAGCGCGGTCGGCCCGGTCCGGCGCGACGCCACGGTCCGGCGGGACAACCCGCTCGGCCAGGTTCCGACCTTCATCGCCGATGACGGCGCCGTGCTGTACGATAGCCGGGTGATCTGCGAGTACCTCGATGCTCTCGGCGGCGGGAGCTTCTTTGGGTCGGGCGCGGCGCGCTGGCGCAACCTGACCGACGCGGCCCTCGGCGACGGTCTGCTGGGTGCCGCGTTGCTCGCCCGGTACGAGGCGATGTTGCGGCCCGAGACCCTGCGCTGGGCCGACTGGAGCCGCGGTCAGCTCGAGAAGGTGGTGGATGTCGTCGACCGTGTCGAGGAGATGGAGCTCGGCGCACGCCTCGACATCGGGACGGTGACCGTCGCCTGCGGCCTCGGCTACCTCGATTTCCGATTCCCGGATCTGGATTGGCGCGCCGGGCGCCCGCGCGCGACGGCGTGGTATGCCGGCTTCGCGCAGCGTCCCTCCATGATGGCGACCGCACCGGCCGGATGACGTCCGGCCCGACGGGACATGGTCGCAAGTCACCATGATCCCCAACGGCGAGAGGCGGGCGGGCAGGTGCCCGGGATCTAGCGGTTCTGCCAATCTGCCCGATCACGCAGCCACGCCGTGAGGTAGCCCAGGAATTCCGATATCCGCTTCGGCTTCATCTGCCGCTCCGGGTAGACGGCGTAGATCGCGACACTCTCCGCCCGGTAATCGGGCAGAACCCGTACGAGGCGGCCGGCCTTGAGATCGTCATGGATCATGTAGGTCGGATGGAGCGAGATGCCGGCGCCGTACAAGGCGGCCTGGCGCAACACCTCGCCGAAGTTCGACGTCAGCGACCCCCGCACTGGAACGGTCATGTCATGATCGTTGAACGACCATGTGCCGGATGACGACTTGATGCTGTGGAGAAGGCACTCGTGCCCGATCAGGTCTTCGGGGCGTCGGGGGTGTCCATGCCGGTCGAGGTAGTCCGCCGAGGCGACGAGAGTTTGCGGAACGTTGATGAGGAGCTTCGCCACCAGACTCGTGTCTTCGAGATTGGGAGCGATCCGGATCGTGAAATCCCACCCCTCGCGGATGAGGTTCACACTCCCGTCATCGGACTCCAAGTCGAATTGCACGTTGGGATTGCCGCGCTGAAACTCGAGCAACGCGCCCACCAGGTGAGCCGCGGCGAAGGAGGGCGGCGCGCCGAGGCGGATCAGGCCGGACAGAGAGGTTTGCTCCTGGCCGATCGATTGCCGCAACCGTTCGGCCCGTTCGACGATCTCGCTCGCCTCGCGCACGTAGATGTCGCCAGCCGCCGTCAGCGAGACGTGATGGGTCGATCGCTTCAGGAGCCTGACGCCAAGCCGCTCCTCCAGGGCCGCGACGATCTTGGTGATGGTGGACCGCGAGACCTTGAGCTGCTTGGCGGCCAGGGTGAAGCTTTGGCTGCGCGCTACCCGCACCACGACTTCCATCTCGCGCAACTGGTCCATCGTTCACCGCGTCGTTCGTCATGGCTGACGATGTCGTAGCCCGACGGCCACCTTATCGTGGGCTCCGGTCCGGCCGTCCAGCACGGCCGCGGGCAGGTCACGCGGCGCCATCCCTCGCGATTCGCTCGCATCCGACCGGACCGATGGTCGACGATGTCGATCTGCGTTGCCCATCATCAGGCGCCGCGCGCCGGTGGCGGGCGTGAATCGACATGCGCATTGAGTCATACCTCCGCGCCTTCCAACGACCTCGTTCGAAGGCGCGGAGGCAAGCCCGAATGGGCGCCGGCGCCGATGCGCGGACGCCTTGGCATCGATAGGTCGATGCCAAGGTGCGAGGGTATGAAAGGATGACGATCATCCGTCGGGTCGGCGATCCCCGTCCGCCGCGCGGAGGTCACACCGGACGATCGTCCTCGCTGCCCCCACCCACGGCGACCGCGATCAGGCATGGGCGAGCGCGCGGAACTCGTCATCCGTCAGCGCCCGCCCGTTCTTGACGGCGAGCGCCTTGACCTCGTCCAGCAGGGGCTGGAAGCGTGCTTCGTCGACGTCCAATCCGAGCTGCGCCACTTTGTGGCCGATCGAGACGAGCCCGCTTTTCTTCCCGAGCAGGATCTCGCGCCTCTGGCCGACGATGCCGGGCTGATAGGCCTCCGCCGTGAACGGGTCCTTGAGGACGCCGGCCACGACCATGCCGGCCTCGTGGCGGAAGGCGTTCTCGCCGACGACGGCCTTGTTGACCGGCACGGGGATCGCGCTGAGCGCGGAGACGAGAGTCGAGACCTCCGTCAGCCGGGCAAGGTCGACGCCGGTCCGTACGCCGTAGAGAACCTCCAGCGCGAGCAGGACCTCTTCGGTCGATGCGTTGCCGCAGCGTTCGCCGAGCCCGTTGATCGTGCTCGAGACGTAGTCGGCGCCGTCCGCGACGCTCGCCAGGGTATTGGCGCAGGCCAGGCCGAAATCGTTGTGGCAGTGGATCTCCAGGGGCAGGTCCGGCGCGGCCTCGCGGATCTGCCGGGTCACGAAGCCGATCGCCGCCGGCAGGGCGCAGCCGGTCGTGTCCACGATCCGCAGCCGGTCGACCGTGCCGGCCCGCGCGACCTCCGAGGCGACCCGGCGCAGGAACGGCAGATCGGCGCGCGTCGTGTCGTAGGGGCTGAACACGACGTAGAGGCCCTTGCTGCGGGCATACTCCGCCAGCGCCAGCGCGCGGGCGAGATAATCGTCGTCGCCAATGCCTTTGAGCTTGTGCCGGCGCTCGATCGGGCTGATCGGAAAGCTCAACCGGACGCCCCAGACACCCAGGGCATGGGCCTGATCGATGTCCTGCTCGAGGCCACGACACAGGACGCTGATCTTGGCCGTCATGTTCAGGCCGACCATCTCGGCGATCGCGTCGCGATCCTCCTGGCTGCTGGCGACGGTGCCGGCTTCGATCTCGTAGATGCCGATCTCGTCGAGCGCCTTGGCGATCCTGATCTTCGCCACCCGGTCGAAGACGATTCCTGCCTGCTGCTCGCCGTCCCGCAGCGTGCAATCGGCGATCCGGATCTCGCGGTTGGGGACCGCGACGGTGCCGGCGAACGCGGCATTGAACGGGCTCGGCCACATGCCGTTCACAGGTTCATTCACCATGGTGCCATCTCCTTGGGTCGCGTCCGGCTCTCGGCTCGGACGAAGCATTCCGGCATTCCGTCGGATCGGCGGGGCGTGCCGCCGGGGGTGCCTGGGCGACAGCGTCATGGGGGGCGGATCTCGCCCGTCGCCGTCCGGGGTCGGCTGACGCCGTCGTCGCGGGCATCCCGCGCCGTTATACCAACGGCCCAAGATGCTGACGCATCGGGCCGTTGAACCATCTCGAATTTTCGACACCAAGCCAGAGGCTTGGCGAAAATTCGAGAACGGAACCAAAGGTCGTTTTCAACGACCGTTGGTATTACCCGCGCGGGGCATCGTCCGGCAGGAGGCGGCACGCCATCCGGTCTCACGGCACATCCGTGGGGACGAGCAGGTCGCGGCCGATCTCGGAGACGCGGGCGGTGCCGCACAACTGCATGCAGCGGCGGAACTCGTCCCTCAGGATCGACAACGCCCGGGCCGCACCGTCCTGGCCGCCGGCCGCCGTGCCAAACAGGGTCGCGCGCCCGACCAGAACGGCGTTCGCCCCGAGCGCCAGGGCCTTGACCATGTCGCTGCCGCGCCGGATGCCGCCATCAACGAAAACCTCGGCGCGGCCGGCGACCGCCCGGGCGACCGCCGGCAGGGCGTCCAGCGTCGCGACGGCACCGTCGAGCTGGCGCCCGCCATGGTTGGACACGACGACCGCGTCGCAGCCGAGCGCGACGAGCCGCTCGGCCTCCTCCGGCCGTGCGATGCCCTTGACGATGAGCTTGCGCGGCCAGGCGTCGCGAATGCGGCTGAGGTCGTCCCACGAGAACGACGCATCGTAGTTGCGGCCGACGGAGGAGGCCACCGTCCCGACGTCGTTCGAGGCCGAGAACCCACGCAGGTTCTCGAGTTGCGGCGTCCCCCCGCGCACCATGCTCAACGCCCAGCGCGGATGCAGGGCGAAGTCGGTCACGTTGCGCGCCGTATACTTGAATGGAATGGAAAAATCGTTCCGGAAGTCACGCTCCCGATTGCCACCGACCGGGAAGTCGACGGTGATCACGAGCCCGTCATACCCGGCCTTCGCCGCACGGGCGATCAACCCGTCGCTGAAATCCCGTTGCTTGAAGATGTAGCATTGGAACCAGATCGCGCCGCTCGCTCGCGCGGCAATGTCCTCGATCGAGACGCTCGCGCTCGTCGACAGCGCGAACGGGATTCCGAGGTCGTGGGCCGCCGCCGCGATGGCGAGGTCGCCACGGGGCCACAGGAATCCCGATGCGCCGGTGGGGCCGGCGATCAGCGGCAGCGCCGCGGGCCGACCGAGGATCGTCGTCGAGAGGTCGGGGGCGGCGACGTCCGCCAGCGTCTTCGGCAGGAAGCTGTGACGGCGGTAGGCGGCGCGGTTGCCCAACAGCGTCGCCTCGTCCTCGGCGCCACCATCGATGAAATCGAACACGGACCGGGGCAGGCGCCTGCGCGCGGCATTCCGCAGATCGTCGATGGAGCGGCTCCGCTCCAGGAAGCGACGGCAAACCCATGATGGCGCCGGCGGCATCGCAACCGTCTCGGCCTCGTCGGTCTCGTCGTGCCGCTGCATGGAATGCACCTCCGGCAAGCGGCCATCCGCAGCTGTGCCGCATGCTGTCCCGGACGGGCCCGGCTGCGCCCGTCGGAAGCGAATGAATGATACCGCCGCGCCGTCGAACGAACTTGCTCGAAGGCGCTGGCCAAGCCCGACTGGGCGCCGGCGCCGATGTGCCGGACGCCTTGGCATCGATGTGTCGGTGCCAAGGTGAGACGGTAGGAGTGGATCGAACGCGATCATCCCGAGATCTCGCCGCGGGAAATGACGGAAGGCGGCGGAACGGGAGATGCTGGGTTTTGTCTCGGCTTCGTCTGGCGATCAGCCCACCACTGATTGATAGCGGCCGCGGCCCGGCGCCTCAACGATCACGGCCCCGTTCGAAGGAAACAGGATGTTTCCGTTTCCAGTCGCCGACCGCGGATCGGATACACGCCGGCACGCTCGGGTCGTTCCGGGCTCCCCTGCGCGGTCCGGAACGACGCCGCGGCCCGTCGTCGGGCCGCGCGACCTCGGATCGACGTCGATTCCCGGCAGCGGCCCGCGATCAGGATTGGAAGTTGAGCCTCAGGCCCGGCTGCGTCCACTCGGTCCTGATCAGCTTGCCCGTCCAGGACTGGGTGACGAACGCCGTTCTCATATCCTGTCCGCCGAAGCAGATATTCGTCGTGTGCGGATCGGGGAAGCGGACCTGTTCGCGCACGTCGCCCCGGGGCGAGAGGACCGTGATGCAGCCCGTCACCAGCGTCGCCACGCAGATGTTTCCTGCCGCGTCGACGGCCAGACTGTCGAAGCGCTGAAAGCCGTCGAGGCCGGCCACGAGCCGGCCGCCATTCAGCGAGGGCAGGGGGCCCATCTCGACCTTGCCCGGCTCGAGAACGGGATAGGCCCAGAGCCGGCAGGTTTCCGTCTCGGCGACGTAGAGCGTGCGCCCGTCGGGCGACAGGCCGATGCCGTTGGGATTCGCGATCGGATGGATCACCTCGACGATCCGGCTTCCGTCGCAGCGGGCGTAGAAGACGGCCCCGATGTCGCGCACCCGGTCGACGGTCTTACCGAAGTCGGTGAAGTAGAACCCCCCGTCGGCGTCGAAGACGAGGTCGTTGGGGCCCCGCAGCGGGACGTCGCCGCAATGCGTGTACAAGGTCTCGGCGGTACCGGTGCCGAGATCGACCCTCTGGATCGAGCCCGTGGTGTAGTCGGCAGGAAGCCCGTGGCCGGCCCGCAGGAACTCGCCGTCCTGCCGGAAGTTCAGGCCGCCGTTGTTGCACACGTAGAGGCCGCCATCCGGCCCCAGGGCCAGACCGTTGGGCCCGCCTCCGACCGTCGCCACCAGGGCAATCGTGCCATCCGGATCGACGCGTTTGATGGTCCCTCCGGCGATTTCTGCGACCAGAACGGACCCATCCGCGAGCGCCACCGGCCCCTCGGGAAACCGCAATCCTTCCGCAATCACCTTCACGGGATGTCCTCCACAGGTTGCTTCTTGGAATTGTCGCTTGTCGATTTGCCGTATGCCCTCGCGCCTTGGCATCGACACATCGACACATTGATGCCGAGGCGTCCGGCACATCGGCGCCGGCGCCCGTTCGGGCTTAGCCACCGCCTTCGAACGAGTTCGTTCGACGGCGCGGCGGTAGGAGGGACGATGATCGTGCCGTGTTCATCCGGATCGGCGGCGGGCGCGACGATCCTCGCGATCCTCGACCGGCGTCAAACGGGGTGGCGAAGGCCGCCATAGGTGCTCCAGGACGGCGCCAGCAGCCAGCCGCAATCGACCGGGATGTTGATGCCGGTGATCGCGGACGACCGGTTCGACAGCAGGAACGACACCGCGTCCGCGATCTCGGACGGCTGGACGACGCGGCCGAGGGCGCTGGTCCCCGTCATGTGTTCGAGGGCGCGTTCGCCCGTCTCGACGCGCTGGCGGACGCGCTCGGTGAAGGTGTATCCGGGCGAGACCGTGTTGACCCGGACGCCGGACGGCCCCCACTCGGCGGCCAGGCATTCGCCCGTGGCGATCACCGCAGCCTTCGCGGGACCATAGGCGTGGAGCGGCACCGATCGCATGCCGGTGATCGATGCGATGTTGACGATGCTGCCGCGCCGCCGGGCCGCCATGTGACGGCCGAACGCCACGCAGCTCAGATAGGTCCCGCGCTGGTCGACGGCGATCACCCGATCGTACTCGGCGAGCGGGAGGTGTTCGGGAGGCAGCGGCTTCTGCACGATGCCGGCGGAGTTGACGAGGCCTTCGATCGGCCCGAGTTCGGGATCCCGGTGCTCCAGCGCATCGGCCAGGGCGGAGAGCGCGTCGGCATCGGTGACGTCGACAACGTGATGCGGCGCTCCGAGCCGGCTCGCGCGCTCGGCCAGTCGCTCGCCGTCGATGTCGACCATGACGACGTTCCAGCCCTCCCGGCGAAGCGTCTCGCAGCAGGCGAGGCCGATCCCGTCGGCGGCCCCGGTCACCACGACCCTGCGCGCCTGGTTGGTCCTCATGTGGCGATCTCCCGGTGGATCGAGGGTCCGCGCGGCCACGAAGGCCCCGCAAGCCGGCTCAGCCGACGAACGCCGCCGACGTGCCGGCATCGACGGGCAGCAGCACGCCGTTGACGTAGTCGGATTCGGGCGCGAGCAGGAAGCGGATGACCGAGACGATGTCGCCCGGTTCGGCGATGCGCCCGATCGGTGACAATCCCGACGGCTTGTAGCCGCTGCCGTCCTTCGCCGCGGAGCGGATCATCGGCGTGTCGACGGTCGCCGGGGCGACCGCGTTGACGCGGATCCCCAGCGCGGCCAGCTCGACCGCCAGCACCTTGGTCAGTTGCGCCAGCGCCGCCTTGGACGCCGCATAGGCGCCGCCGTCGATCTTCGGCCGGATCGCCGCGATCGACGCGACCATCACGATCCGCCCGGACGTCGCCTCGTCCCCGGATCGCGTCAGGAGATCCGTCGCCGCCTTGGCGCACAGCCAGGCCCCGCGCGTGTTGACCCCGAAGACGAGATCGAAATCGGCCACCGACATCTCGACGAGGCGCCCGGTGCGCAGCACGCCGGCGGAGCAGACGAGCCCATCCAGGCGATCCACCCTGCGGGCGACGGTCGCGAATGCCTCCGCGACTTGCGCTTCGGCGAGGAGGTCGCAGCGGATCGTCACCATTTCGCCCGCGCCGCCGGCGATCGCCGAGACCGCGTCCAGGTCCCGGTCGAGGGCGAAGACCAGATGCCCTGCGGCCAGCAGTTCCTCGCAGCATCGCAACCCGATCCCGGAATTCGCGCCGGTGACGACGATTGCTTGTCTGTTCATAGTCGATCCGATCCGTTGCGGGCGGAACCCTCGGCATCGCGAGCGGCCCCCGATCGCGTGCCCCCGGCCGGGCCGCTTGCCGCGCCATCGCCCTTCGCCAGCCGTCGTCCGGTGCAGAGATGGCATGATCTCTCGCACGGCCGAAACGGTCGGTCGTCCCGATCGACGGCCCGCCCGGGGGCCATCGCCGCTCTCTCCGCCTGCCGGCTGCACATGGTTCTGCACCCCGATCGACACGACAGGTCACGGCGTGCCGCCGATCATGCGGCAGGCGGAGCCCGCCGTGAGTGTTTCTCGCAACACTCCCGACCGCCGTCGTCGGCCGCCCGAATGTGCGCCGGACGCCTTGCCATCGACGTGTCGATGCCAAGGCGCGAGGGTATCAAGCAGCGGCTCGCGCGAGGATCTCGTCCGCCATGACCTGGCAGCGCTTGATCAGGCGATGCTCGTCCGGGCCGTAATCCGCCACTGCGTTGTGCAGCGTTCCGAAATTGTCCCACATCAGGACGTCGTGCTCCGTCCACAGATGCTTGTAGCGGTACTTGTCCTGGAGCTGGTGCCGGAACAGGAAGTCGAGGATTTCATCGCTCTCGGCTTTGTCCATCCCGTCGATCTGCACCGCGTAGCCGGGATTGGCATACAGGACCAGGCGGCCGGTGATCGGATGCGTGAGAAAGATCGGCTGGGACACCGGCGGCTTCTGGCGCCGCTGCTCCTCGGTGAGGGGAGGGCGCTTGCTGCCCTTCTCCTGACGCATCTTCTCCCAGAACTTGTTGAAATCGTGGGTGGCGGTGCGCCCGGCGAGCTTCGTCTTCAGGTCGTCGGGGAGGTCGTCGTAGGCTTGGTGCATGTTGGCGAATTCGGTGCAGCCGAGCGGCTGCCCGTCCCGGCGCGGGATCTTGATGCCGTACAGCACGTTCGCGAAGGCGACGGTCTTGCTGTACGACATGTCGGTATGCCAATCCTGGCCGGCATCCGCGAGACCGAGCGGCTTGCCGTTCTCGACGATGTTGGACAGGATCATGACTTCAGGATGCCCGGGCTCCTGATAGGCATTCGCGACATTGACCTCCAGCGTCCCGAAGCGCGACGCGAACCCCTTCAGGCTCGCGGCCTCCAGCGATTGCCGCGGAAAGCTGACGACGCCATACCGACCGAGAGCCTGCACGATGGCCTCCCTGTCGTCCGCGCCGAGTGGCCGCGACAGGTCGACATCTTCGATGCGCGCACCGAGAGCCTGGCCGCTAGGGACGATATTCATGCTTTCCTCTCCGCCTTTTCTGAAAGGTACGAGCAGATCCGTATCCAAGATCGTGTGTATATCATTCCTGATCTGACGGGCAGATCGATCGAAATCACCACGGTGTTTCCGTTAGCGAAACGCACGTGGCGACCGACCGTCGGTCGTCTTCGCCGCCGGCCTGAGCGCGCCCCGCCGCGCGATCGTCGGGCCTGCGACAGCCGTGTCGTCGGCGTGGCCCGGTCCGTCGCGGAGGCCACGCGATCAGGCGAATGGCACAGCCGATCCGCCAGCTCGCCGTTTCCGAGCAAGTCCGAGCCAAGCCGGAACGCGCGCAGGAACTCGAGGCCCCGCGCGAGGGAGCGGTTCTGAGGCTGGGACCGATCCGCCCTCGTCGACATCCCATCACCCCGTTCGCCAAGGCCCAAGACCGAGGGGCTGCTGAACCGCCCCGGGTTTCCTGGATGCTCCAACTTCTGAGAGGATGGAGCCATGACGAAGCGAACAGCCCCGTTTTCCCATTAAGGTGCGTCAGCGTGCGGTGCGGATGGTGCGCGACCACGAGGGCGAGCACGGCTCGCAGTGGTCTGCGATCCAGTCGATCGCGGCCAAGATCGGCTGCTCGGGCGAGACGCTGAGGAACTGGGTGCGCCAGTCCGAGCGTGATCAAGGTGTGCGACCCGGTCAGGCGACGGACGAACGCGAGCGGATCAAGGCGCTCGAGCGGGAGAACCGTGAGCTGCGCCAGGCCAACGAGATCCTGCGCAAGGCGTCGGTGTATTTTGCTTTTGTCGAGCTCGACCGCCGGTCGCGGCCATGATCAGCTTCATCGATGATCATCGAGCCGCCTACGGGGTCGAGCCGATCTGCAGGGTATTGCCGATCGCCCCGTCAACCGACTACGTGCATGCCGCCCGACGTGCCGATCCGGACAAGCAACCGGTTCGAGCTCGCAGCGATGCTGCGTTGATGATCGAGATCCAGCGCGTGTTCGAGACCAACTTCTGCGTCTACGGCGTGCGGAAGATCTGGCGGCAACTGGCCCGGGAGGGGGTCGTGACTGCGCGCTGCACGGTGGCGCGGCTGATGCGCCGATTGGGCTTGGCGGGGGTGGTGCGGGGCAGGACCGTGCGCACCACGATCCCCGACCCGGCCGCAGCTTGCCCCCTCGACCGCGTCAACCGTCAGTTCAAGGCTCCCCGGCCGAACGCCCTGTGGGTCAGCGACTTCACCTACGTGGCGACGTGGTCGGGCGTCGTCTATGTGGCCTTCGTCATCGATGTGTTTGCCCGGCGCATCCCCCGGGTCCGGCTTCGCCGGCCCGAGGACAGGCTCTGGCTGGCGGGCCTCACGCAGTGCTCGTGCAAACTTCGTTCTAAATGCTCTGGAGCAGGCCCTGCACGAGCGCCGTCCCGTCCAGGGCAGCGGTCTGGTTCACCACTCGGACCGCGGCTCGCAATACTTGGCTCTACGGTACACAGAGCGCCTGGTCGGTGCGGGCATCGAGCCGTCGGTCGGCAGCGTCGGCGTCAGCTACGACAACGCCTTGGCGGAAACGATCAACGCCCTGTTCAAGGCGGAGGTCATCCACCGGCGCGGCCCATGGCGCTCCTTCGAGGCGGTCGAGTACGCCACCCTGGAGTGGGTCGACTGGTACAACCACCGTCGCCTCCTCGGGCCCATCGGCAACGTCCCTCCCGCCGAGGCCGAAGCGCGCTATCATGCCCACGTCGGCGGCCAAGCCATGGCCGCCTGACCCAAGACAATCAGCCTCCGACGAACCCGGAGCGGTTCAATCAGCGTGGTCATTCCCGGCACCCGCGCCCGCAAGCGCAAGATCCGCCTCGACAAGCGACGGTATCGGGATCGCTGGCGGGTCGAGGCGGTCTTCTGCCGCCTCGAGGACTTCCGCCGCATCGCCACGCGCTACGACAAACTCGCCCGCAACTTCGCATCGGCTCTCGCCCTCGCCGCCGTCATTGCGTTCTGGTGCTGATTGAGTCTCAGCCCTAAACGGGGGAGTGTGCGACTTCTCCTTGGCTCAGGTGAGCATTCCGATTTCGCGCCTGCACGATATATTTGTATGAGTTGAATCCTTTCAAGCCCAAATCCAGGCGGTGCGATCGTCTTCGAGCGGCCGTTCGTTCACGCGCTGCGCATTCAAGTTGCTGGGACGCATGAACATCCTTCATCCATAGATCGACAATGCTCCATGGCGTGCGACATATTGTCAATCCAGTGATACGAAATTGCTTTTTCGAGCACATATGCAAATTTTTGCGGGCATAGTATCGAACTATGTACGATGCATATTTCCAAAAATGGAGGGGAAAAATGGTGTGAACTTTTAAAAATGGAAAAATCTCGATCGGTTACAATCGATGCCGCCATGTCATGATAGCCAATCTGACATTTGCCGCTGTCGACTGCCGATTCCGGTCCGTAATCATTTGCAGGAATATCGATACCATGCCTACGTGGAACATTTCCATCCATAGCAACGCCAAGGATAAGACGATCGGATACGAGCAGGCTCTGCGAGAAGTGCGAGATTATGTTAGAACGTCTGGAACGCCAAACCCGACAAACGTCAACATCGTCCAAATATCACAAAATCCGCAAGTCACAACATCTCTGCAAATGCAAAATACAAATTTCCAGGTTGTTTCCATCAATAATCAAGTAATCACTTATAATTATGCCAATCCATTGCCGGTTTTTTTGGCAACGGATATTATGCAGTCTTTTCCTGTCGGAGCCGTTGCAGCATCGGCAGCCCAGAAAACAAAACTCTTGTACATGTTTCCAGAGGCCGCTCGCAGCAGCGTGATCGAGTCGGCAATCAAGACCGTTATCGCAGGAAGCGATGTCGATCTAAATGTACTTTCCCCATTGGTCAACGCATATGGCCACACTGCCAATTTGGCCCAAGTCAACGTCAATCATCCGCAGCGTCCCCTTACCGCGCTTGATTATCGAAATTATGCCGCAACGCTGCCTGTAGGTACGCCTGATCGCCAAAGAATCATCGACGCCGTCACTCAATTTGGCTGAGGGCAAAGCTCGAATCATGCCGACGGCCGAGAGGAAACGACATCGGTATGGGCCGCGAGGTGCGGCAAGCACCTGTGTTCCGACCGATGCCGGGAGCGTGGGCTTGAGACGAGCGGCCGGCGTCGCGGATGCCGGTGGATCGTGAACGGGTCGGGCATGAGGCCGTCTGGCGGGGGCAGCCGTCCTGGATGTGCACGCCGCGCCGTCGAACGGCGTTGGGGTCGAGGGCGTGCACGCCGACGGTCCTCTCCAGCGCGTACCCGGCCGTACACGCCACGCGGGCGACTGAGCGACGTTGATTTCCGCAATACGCCGAGATCGTAACTCGGTCAGTGGCATCGGTGGTTTCTCGGTGATATCTTCAAGTGCATCAAAACATGCGAGAGTTGATTATGACCATTCCACCGATCATCCGCGGTATTTGGAAAAATATGGCCTTATACAATTTTTCGATGATTTTCAATCCATTTTTTGATTTATTCATCGGCGGGCAGCGGCGGCCGGCATTTTTTGATATCGACAAGACTTTTCCAGCGTTGCGTCTGATCGATCAACATTACACGGAAATTCGCACCGAACTCGAAGCAATTCTGCCCCGGCAGGATCTCATGCCGCGTTACCATGAATTGGATACGGATCTGATCTACGCGTCCGGACGCTTCAACCGCGACAAACGATGGAACGTGTTCATGCTGTATTGCTACGGTGCGAAGCCGGAGCGGAACCGGACTCTGTGTCCGCGTACCGTCGCGGTGCTCGACAGGATCCCGAACCTGAGCCAAGCGTTCTTCTCGATCCTCGATCCGGGAAAGTCGATCCCGGCGCATTCCGGCCCGACGCGGACCTACATCCGTTACCATCTCGGCCTCAAGGTACCCGAGAACAAGCCGCCACAAATTCGCGTCAAGGACACGCTCTACACTTGGAAAGAAGGCGAGAGCGTGCTGTTCGATGACAGCTGGAACCACGAAATCCTGAACGAAAGCGACGGACTGCGGGCTGTCCTCATCGTCGACGTGCTTCGGCCTCTGCCGTTTCCGGCGCATCAGTTCAACCTGCTGCTGCAGGGTCTCGGTCGCATCTTCTACGGACCTCGCGTCCTCAAGGCCGCCGACAAGTTCCATCTCTAGAACATCCGAGGAAGCACAGCACGATCAGAGATCCGGAGCGTCATCCGGTTGCCGCGCGATCGGATGACGCCACGGAACGTCCCCTTCGACGGAAATGACGGCCGGGTGCGGGACCGGAACCACCCGGCGGCGCCATCTCCGGCCGCCGCCCTCAGATCCTCCTCAAGACGAGCACCGCGTTGAGCCCACCGAAGGCGAAGGCGTTCGACAGCGCGGCCCGGATCGGCCGCTCGCGCGGTACGTTCGGAACCACGTCGAGGTCGCAGTCCGGATCTGGGCCGAGATGGTTCACCGTCGGAGGAAGGACGTTCTCCCGTAGGGCGAGGAGCGTGGCCGCGAGCTCGATCCCGCCGACGCCACCGAGCGCGTGGCCGTGCAGCGACTTGGTCGAGGAGATCGCGAGCCGGCCGGCGTGGGAGCCGAAGGTGCGCTTGACCGCCTGGATCTCCTCCCTGTCGTTGATCCGGGTGCCGGTGCCGTGTGCGTTGATGTAGTCGATGTCCTCCGGGTTCAGGCCCGCATCGGCGAGGGCCGTACGCATGGCCTGGGCGGGTCCGGTCGCCGCGGGATGAACCATGTCCACCGCGTCCGCGCTCATGCCGACGCCCGCGAGCTCGGCCAGGATCGTCGCGCCCCGCGCGCGGGCGAGGTCGAGCGTCTCCAGCACGACCACGCCTCCGCCCTCGCCCAGCACCATGCCGCGGCGGTCGCGCGAGAACGGCCGGCAGGTGTCCGTTGCGAGGATGCGCAACGCATCGAAGGCCTTGATGTTGGTGTAGACGGCGTTCGCATCGCTTCCGCCGGCCAGCGCCCGGTCGGCGATGCCGTGCTTGACCATGAGGTAGGCCTGCGCGACGGCATGGTTGGAACTCGCGCAGCCGGTCGACACCACGATGGACGGCCCGCGGATGCCGTACTTCATCGACAGGAAGCCGACCGAAGCCTGGAGGTTGGTGCGCGGCACGAGCGTCGGGTTGCAGCGCGACTTGCCCTCGGCGAGGAAGCGGTAGGCCGCCTCCTCGCGCGCGTACTCGCCGCCCGCTCCGGTGCCCAGGGCGATCGCGGTCCGCTCCGGCACGAAGGTCGCGTCGGGCAGGCCCGCTTCCTCCATGGCCTCCTGCGCCGCGAGGAGGGCGTACTGCGCGTAAGGATCGCGTAGCAGGAGGTCGCCCTCCGCGAAATGGTCCGAGGGACGGTAATCCGGCACCGCGCCGAGGGGCACCGTGATCTCGTAGTCGCCGATCCGCCTGGTCGTTCGGGCGATGCCGGAGCGCGCCTCGACGATGCCACGCCAGAGGGCATCCTTCCCGATCCCGAGCGCCGACACGACGCCTGCGCCGGTGATGACGATGCGGCGGTCCCGGCTCATGCGGCGGGTCCCGCGCCGGAGGCCGATCCGGCGGCGAGAAGGCGCCCGACGACGTCGCAGGCATGGCCGTAGCTGTGCAGATCGTCGAGGTTGCGGTCGACGATCCGGATGTCGAAGAAATCCTCGATCTCGAAGACGATGGTGATGAGTTCGAGCGAACTGATCTCGAGATCGTCGAAGCGCGTGCCGCGCTCGAAGTCGGTGGCCGCGAGGGAAGGCTTCACCTTGCGGATCGCGGCGGCGACGCCGCCCTCGATGTAGGCCCGTTCCGGACCGGCGGGTCCGCTCGTGGATGCGTCGGGGGAGGATGTCTTGCTCATGGCTCGACCCGTGCTGTGTCGGTCGTTCCGGCACTGGTGGAGGACGACACGACGATCGTGGTCTTGTTCGAGATCGCGTGGCCGCTCGCGTCGGTCACGGCGAACTCGTAGATCGTGGTGGCGGCAGGGGACACCGTGGTGCCTCCCGTCTGCACGTCGCCGGACGGGGTGAGCGTCACCGGTGTCCCGTTCAGCGTGGCCGAGGCGGCGTTTCGGGTCTGCCATGACAGCGCGCAGGTTCCGCCCGGCGCCACGGCGGCGGGCGTGCCGCCGAAATACTCGATCGCCAGCCAAGGGCCGGGTCCGATATGGCGGACCAGCGGACCGCCCGCTCCGGTCGCGGTCAGCCGGTAGATGTTGGGCGCGACCCCGATCTGAGCGATCTGCTGCAACCCGTTCTGCACGACCGCCACCGGGAAGCTCGGCTCGGGCGGCTTCCTTGGAAATCCGAAGGACATGATCTCGACCGGCCGGAGCCGGACCTCCACCGTCTCCCGAGCCGGCTTGTCGCCCGGCCCGCGGTAGCCGTCGGCCGCCAGCGCGAAAACCACGGTCGGGGCATTCGGGTCCGTCGCCAAGGTGCTCGGCACGACGGCGAGGGAGCCGCTCGGTCCGACCTGGGGCGGGTAGGGACTGGGGGTGAGATAGACGCCGGTCGCGTAGTGCGTGGTCCAGGTCAGCGTCACGCCGTCCTGGTAGCCGATCGGCGGGAGACCCTGCGGTCCGAAGGTGATGGTGGGCCGGCGGGTCTCGACGTTCACCGTGGCCGATGCGCTCCTCTGATCGTCCGTATGGGCCGTGACCTGGAAGGTCGTCACCGGCACCTGCTCGGCGATGACGTTCCGGAACACCCCTTGGCTGACGAGGCCGGTGCAGTCCTGACGCAGGTTCCCGGGCATCAGAACGACGTAGGTCGCGCCGGTCGCGGTCCAGCTGACGCTCGTCGGCTGCCTGAGGCCGACATTCTGGGGATCGGCGGCACACTGGACGCTGAGCGAGGGCAGCGTCTTGGTGACCACCAGGGACGTGCCGGTGCGGGCCTTGCCGATCGACTCCGTGACCGGCAGCGAGATCGCCGTCGCCTGCTGGCCGCCCGTCCCGGTCTTGTTGATCTGCGCTCCGCTCACTTGGAACTGCAGGGCGGCGCCCGGCGCGATCGTCGTGGCTTCGAGGACGGCGACGACGAAGGTGCCCGGCTGGGCCTGCGGTTGCGCGAACACGAACCCGCTGGACAGGCTCGTCGTCCCGACCGTGGAATTGACGAGGAGGTCGGTGGCTCCCGGCCCGACCGGCATCTGCAGCCTGATCGTGTCGCCAGGCGCGAACGCGATCTCGCCCGCACCGGCGTTCGACGCGGTCAGCGTGAAGATGACCGTCGACCCGAAGGCGACCGTCGCCGGATCGATGGCGTATTGCAGGAGGGGACGGCTCGCGGCGTCCTGCGCTTCGGTCGTCATCTCGCTATCTCCGGCCGGTCGTGACAGGGCTTTTCAGGCTGCCGAGGGCGCCGCTCAGCTTGAGCCAGCCCTCGCGCAGGCTCGCCGGCGACGCGGGCAGCGTGGCGGTTTGGCCGGGCGTGGCGATCGTGTCGTCCTCGCGCCAGACCGACACGCCGCTGCGCTCGATCCACGACCAGTCGCCCGTCACGGCGGAGGGCAGCGGCATGCCGATCCGATCGGGATCCGTCAGCACCGGACCGGTGCGGAAGGTCACGAACATCGCGTTGAGCGCGCTCGCGATCGGACCGGGCGGCAGCGTCAGCGTGACGAGCGGCTGGATGCCGCTCACGACCGGTATCGATCCGCGCGGATCGACCAGCACGGTCAGGAAGACGGTCGACGTGCCGTCCGCCCGGACCGGGAAGGTGGCATCCTTGACGACGTAGTCGTCAGCCGCCCCGGAGGCCGGGGTCGCGCCGCCGGACAGGGCGGCGGCGAGCCGCTCGGGCAGAGGCCCGCTCCCGCGCCCGAGCGCCCGGCGCGCGAGGCAGAGGGCGGGATCGTGGCCGTTCGCGGCGTAGAAGCGGCTGTAATCGTCGCCGAGGAAGTAACCCGTCGCGCCGTTCTGATCGAGCCCGAAATCGCCGACCCGGATCGGGAAGGGCACGGTCTCGAAGCCGCGCGTGTTGCCCTGGCCGGTATCGGCCCAGGATTGGGCGGTGCTCGGCAGGCCGTCGAGTTCCAGCGTCAGGCCGACCCGCACCACCGCGATCGGCCGGCCCACCAGCACGGCGAGGTTGCCGCCGGTGGGCTGACCGAGCGGATCGGTGACCCAGAGCGTCAGGTCGATGGCGTCGAGGAGTGCGGCGAGCGCGTCGGCTTGGCTCGCGCCCCGCCGGGACAGGATGCCGTCGACGAAGCCCGCGAGGTGCGCGTTCGCGATCTGCGGAGGCGAGCCGAGCGGCAGATCCGTGCCCGGCACGGCGTCCCAGCGCACGGCCGCGCCGTTGTCGTTCCGGACGGTGATGAGCGCGCCGAGGTTGTTCCCGGCGGCGTCGAAGACGGTCAGGCTGTCGTCGAGGTGGTTCGGCATCACCCAGCCGCAGACGGGGCTCGTCGCGTCCGAGGAGTTGCTTCGGATCGCGTCGTCGTCGGATTGCAGGAAGCGGGCGTCGAGGCGCACGGGCTGGGTGACCCGCGGCGGCACCTGGATGGAGGCCTCGTTGCCCTTGCCCGGCGTCGCCAGGCTGTGGGCGATGAGCGGCTGGATGTTGCGGATCGTGCCCTCGGTGTCGATGACGCGCAGGATCTGCCCGAAGGCATCGACGATCCACAGCCGCTGGAGCGTGAGGTGCCCGGAGCGGATCGGGTAGAAGTTCGACTTGCCGTCGATCACCGGCTGATAACCCGCCGCCGTCTGCGCCAGCGCGGCTGCCGGGCTCGGGTCCAGCTTGATCACCGCGCTCCGGCGCATGAGCATCTGGTCGTTGAGGCCGCTGAGCGACTGCGTCAGCACGTCGAGATTGCTCAACTCGGCTTGCGCGCCCTGCAGCGCCGTGACCTCGAAATCCGGCAGCATGTCGAGGTTGGACGGCGCCGACAGGAAGGTGGCGAGCTGGCTCCCGAGCGCGACCGCCTGGTTTGGGGTCAGCACCGTGCGGCCCATGAAGGTGTCCTGGACCGCCGGGACCGCGGTTCCGTCCCATTGGTAGTCGAACCGGCCGAGGGTCCATCCACCGAGCATGCCGGCGAGGTCGCTCGGATCGCCGGGCGGGGTCTGGGCGTCCGGCGAGGGTACGGTCGGCGACCACCCGACCTGCCAGTCCATGAAGACCGGCGTCCAGGGCGGTGTCCATGCGTCGACCCCGACGGCCGCGGGCGGCACGCCGGTCAGCCCCGCCGCGGCGGCGAGCGCGAGGCCCGGCAGCACGGACAGGCTGTTGCCGGCGAAGGGCGCGGTCTGGCGTGCGGCGATGTCGGTCGCGACCGACTGCAGCTGCGCCGCGGTCGGGTTCGCGACGCCGGCCTTGGCGAGCGCCAGGGAGGCGAGCCAGGTCGCGTTGCCGGGATCGAGGAGCAGCGCCTCGACCCGGAAATCCGCCATCTCCTTCGGCACCGCGGGATCGGCCGGCGTGCCGAGCGGCGGTGAGAGATCGCCCGCCGCGAGGGTCACCGGCTGGGCGACGCCCGCGATGGTGACGGTGAGCGCGCGGATGGTCTGGCCGGTATAGCGCCCCGGCAGCTGGTCCTCGCCGTCGAACGTGCCCGGGGGCGACAGCTTCGTATCGAGGCCGGCGCCCGCCACCAGGATGACGGGGTCGACGGGAGCCATGTAGCGCGGCTGGTCGATGCTGCTCAGGGTGTAGGCGGCTGCCGCGCCGGGGCCGGGATCGGCCGGCGGTGCGAGCGCGGCGGTCAGGGTGCCCTGGAGCGCCGCGATGTCGTCCTGGAGCGTCGCCGCCCGCGCGGTGCCGGTCGGGATCAGGCCGGTTGTCGGGTCGGACAGGCGCTCGACGTATTTCTCCACCTGGCTCCGGATCGCGACGGTCTGGCCCGCATCGTTCTGCTGCTTCCACAGGGCGGCGAACAGGTCCTGGCGCCAGCTGTCGATCACCGCGTTGAGCGCGTCGAGCGCGGCCTGCTTCGCGTTGAGCTGCGTGAGGAGTTCCGTCGCGTGCGGATCGAGCGGCACCGTCGCGTTGCCGCCGAGCGAGTCCGCCGGGTTCCTCTGCGCGTCCGTCGGCCGCTGGACCACCCAGACCTTGCCGGCGTAGCCGCTGCCGAACCGCTGCGCGTGCGTGGCGGTCTCGAACTTCGCCGGGTCGGTGGCGAATTCGAGCGCGAGGTTGTTGCGCAGGGCGAGGAGCAGCTTCTCGATCATCTCCTCTGTGTTGGAGGTGCCGACCGTGCTGGCGAGCCAGACGGCGAGGGCCTCGCCGCCGTTGCTGCCCACCGCCACCGCAGGCGGGGTGCGGCCGCCGGTGCTGCCGTAGGTCGGGTAGGCGACCCCCGTGCCGTTCCACGCGATGCCGTGGATCATCGCGTGGCACAGCACCTGGGCTGGGTCCGCGCGCTGCGCCGGCGTCGCGCCCGGACCGCCGCTCACGGGGTTCGCGGCAAGCCAGCTCGCCCAGGCCGCCTCGCCCGTCGCGACGTCGGTGGCGGTCGTCCATCCGAGTGCCGCGAGGATACCCTCCCACTGGGCCTGGCTCGTGAAGCCGTCCGGCGTGCCGGCGGTCTTTCCGAACAGCGGGTCCTCGTCCGGATTGGCGTACCAGCCGAGGATCGAGTACGCGTACGTCCCCTCGTCGCCGTCGCCGAGCGGGTCGGAGAAGGCGAAGACGCTGCCGACATTCGCGAAGACGGCCGCGTAGGACAGGTTCGCGGGTGCCACCGCGGTGAGGAAGCCGGATTGCGGGGCGGCGCCGGTCCAGCTGCCGAGCGGGGTGATGAGGCCGATCTTGGTGAACGAATCCGGCTTGTCGGGATTTGGATAGTAGTTCGCGCCGCCGGTCCCGAGATAGTCGGATTGCACGACCCAGCCGGTCAGGACCGGAGGGCTGCCCCCGGTGCCGGCCTTGCTGCGCGTGACGAGCCACCGGTTCGGCGCGAGCGGGAAATCGACCGTGCCGCCCGTTCCCTGCTGCTGGCCGCTGCGCAGCGCCGAGGGCAGCGTCCACATCAGGTTGACGCCCAGACCGGGTCCCGTGCCTGCCGGCAGGGCCTGGAACGGCTGAGGCGCCGGATCGGCGCCGACCACCATGTTCTGATACTGGTACCCGGTCGCCGCCCAGGTGCTGCCGAGGTTGGGGGCTCCGACCAGCAGGGCCTCGGGAAACATCGGGATGAGCAGGCTCGGCCCGGCCCAGGTCGGGTTCACGATGGTCGGGTTCACGATGGTCGAATTCGCGATCGTCGCCATGGCGGGCCTACCCGGAGGACTTTGCCGCCGGGGCGGACGGGGCCGCGGGCGGGGATTGTTGCGGCTGGAACGGCTGCAGCCCGGCGGACTGCACCATCTGGATGGCGAGCTGGGCGCTCGAGATCGCGGCGGTACCGTCGGGCAGCGCCTTGTCGGCCACGAGCGCCGCGAGCAGCGCCGCGGCGGTCTGCTGCACGTTGATGACGCTGCCCGGTGCGTTTCCGCCGCGCTGGACGGTCGGGCATTGCTGCGTGCCGATCTGCGTGCCCGCCTCGGCCCCGCCGACGTGGCGCAGCGTGACCTGGTACGTCCCGCCGCTCGCCTCGACGACGCCGAAATGCATCGTCTCGGTCGGTTGCTTCACCACGACCTCGACCGGCAGCCCGTTCAGCAGGCACAGGAGGATGTCCGGGGCCAGCCGTTCGAAGCGCAGCGGTGGGACGAGCGAGTTCCCGGCGGCGTCGGTCGCCGCGACCTCGAGGCCGGGCCAGCCCGACACCACGGCCGAGCGCAGGAGGAAGCCGGTGATCGGGCCTGCCGGCGCCGCTGCCGGCGCTGTGTCCCGCTTGAGCAGCCTCGCCCGGACCGACGGCGCCGCCAGCGCCGCCTGCCGGACGAGCGGCTCCAGCGCCGCATAGGTCGACAGCTCGTCCACGGTCGAGGCGACGCCGACGCTCGCCGCTCCGTCGATCAGGCGATTGGTCCAGTTCTGGTCGAGGAAGAAGAACCGGATCGACTCCGGCGGCAGCATGCCGGCGACCGGCACCAGGTACTCGAACGGCAGGCCGTAGAGCAGCATCAGCTCGGCGAGCCACCGGACCGCCGCGGTCGGCGGCGCCGGCATCGCGGCGGGTGGTGCCGCCGCGGCGGTCATCGCGGTAGGCGTCCGCGTCGTCGGCACCCCGGCGCGAGCGGCTGCGAGCGACAGGAGGTCGGCGAGGTACTGCTGGGGCTTCAGCGTGGCCGTCATGCCGCGCGCCTCCGCGTGGTGGGCATCATTGCGGTTCCTTGAGCAGGCGCCGGGCGAGGCCGGCGAGCGGATCCTCGCCGCTCGCCAGGAGGTCGGCGAATTCCGCGTCCGGCAGCTTTCCGGGCAGCAGGCCGTCGCCGCGCTGCGAGCGCAGCGCGACCTTCGGGCATGCGGGCACGTTCGCCTCGCCAGCCGCCGCCCGCGCATCCGCCGCCTGGTTGACGAGCTGGACGACGGCCTGCCGCACCGCGACCGCGGGCGCCGGGGCGGAAGACGGGCCTGCCGTCGGGGCGGCGAGCGCCTGCAGCGCCGGGTGGTCCGGGAGGCGTCCGGCGAGGCTCATCCGCTTCGCTTCGCTGCAGTTGGACCTCTGCAGGTCGCGCCGCCACGCCATCATCGTCCGCGCGAAGCTCGCGTCGGCGAGCGCCAGCAGCCGCCCGATCTGCCACGCGGCGGCGTAGGACGCGTCGAACAGGCCGGTCTTCGGGTCGTAGCGGATCGCCGCGTCGCCGAACGCCACGGGGCCGACGGCAGCCGGATCGGTCGGGACCGGCGCCAGCGGGCCGCGGTACCAGGACGTGGTGCCTTCGCCGGCCCGCGTGTTGTTCGCCAGCGGCGCGAAGCCGATGTCGAGCGCCGTCCGGGCGATCCCGGCATCGTCCGCGCCGAAGGCGCCATGCGGGTACTGAAGGAGCCCGACCCCGCCGCGCCGCGGCAGCGCCTGCATGAGTTCGCTGAAGCTCGCCTGATGGGCCGCCGCGGTGAAGCCCCAGCTCGCGAGGACGGGAAGCCGGATGGCGTCGCAGCCCGTCGGGCCCGTCGTGCCGGCCCCGGCGTAGCTCGGCAGGTGTGCGGCGTGCCCTTCGAGGGAGACCAGGAGGACCGTGTAGGCCTCGCTCCGCGTGCGGCCCGAGGGTACGAGACGGTTGCCGATCACGACCGCGTAGACGCCGTTCTCGTTGATGCCGAGGATCTCCTTGCCGTCGGTGTTGATCTCGCGCGCATGCGCGAGGTACGGCACCTCGGCGAGGGTCGGGGCGATCCCGGTCCAGGCCGCGATCGGCAGGTCGATCGCGTTCAGCTTGCCGGCGAGGTCGCCGGGGGTGAGGCTCGCCGCGGGAATCGCGGGCGCAAGGATCGTCTTGCCCGGGGCTTGAGTCGGGGTGAGCAGCTCGGTCACGGTGATGGCCGCGGGCGCCGCGCCCGCCAGTTCCTCGGCGGTGAACGACAACAGCGCGAGCCAGGGCGTGCCGGCCGTGGCCGGTGCGGTCGCGTCGATGGAGCGCTCCCACGGCAGCGTCGCGCGCGAGAGCACGATGTGCGGCATCGTGTCGGTGAAGTTGCCCGCGGCGTTCGCCGGGGGATAGACCGACTGCACCTGGTCGGGCGGGAGCGTGAAGCGCGGACCCTGGACCCGGAAGTCCTGCGCGCCGGTATAGGGCGCGATCGGTTCCGTGCCGACGCCATGCACCTGCTGCGACCAGTGCAGCTGGTACGTGCCGTCGGAGAGCGGCGGCAGGCGGGCGTCGTAGAACTTGATCTGGCCCGGCGCGAGCGACGCGCCGGTGCCGAGGGGAATGTCGTTGGTCATGGCGAGGGCCTCGCTCCCGGTGGCGTGGATCGAACCGAGATGTGCGCCACCGGCGGCGACGTCTCGCCGACCGCGACGCCGTAGCCGGCCAGGGCGACGCCGCTCCACCGCGCCGCGACGCCCTGCGCCGCGAAGCCCTGCGCCGTCGTGGGCGGCAGGCCGTGGACGCCCCGCAGCACGGCGGCGTCGGCCGCGAGGGTCCTGACGACCACCTGCCCGGTGACGCCGGCTTCCCGCGAGGGCACGTCGAACAGCAGGACGAGGCCGTCCACGGCGGTCAGCGTGCGGCTCGGCGCGAGCGGCGCCTGGTCGAGCGCGCAGCCCTGCCGGCCGACCCGCACCGCGACCGCCGCCGGATCGCCTGCGCGGACGAGCACCGCAACGGTCGCCACCGTCGCCGGCAGGACGGTGTCGATCCATCCGGCCCTGATCCCGGCGCGCGTCTCGATGCGGTTCTGCGCGATCACGTCGGTCATCCGCACGGTGCCGATGCGCGACTTGCGCCGGTCCGCCGAGTAGCGCGGAGGCGCCTGCGGACGGACCACGCAGCCGTCGCCGAGGAAGGTGGCGAAGCTCACGCGCGTGAGGCAGGTATCGGCCTGCCAGCCGACCGGCTGATCGGCGGCCCCGTCCGGGACGCCTTGCAGGCTCACGACGGCGGTTCCCGCGGGAGCGGCGTGCGCGGGTGCCCCGGGTACCAGGAGGTCGTCGGAGAGCGGGAGGGAGTCGGCGTCGAAACAGAGGGCGCGCACCGGCAGGGTGCCGCTCACCTGCAACTGCGTCACGGCGGAGGGCACCACGCTGCAGATCGAAACCCCGCCTTCGCCGAGACGCAGGTTCAATCCGCCGGGATCGGGAACCTGCGGCCCGAGGAAGCTCGACAGCAACGCCGCGTTGGGCCGGGCTCCGTCGTACGACGTCGCGGCGAACAGCGCTTCCGGCGCCTCGACCCGCGCGAGGGCATGCGCCACCGCGGGGGCGGCGGGCTGCGCGATCCGATAGCGGCGCACGGCGCCGAGGAGCTGCGGTCCGCGGGTGCGGGCGCTCGCGACGGCGGGAGCGCGCGCGGATGCGGCCGGGGCCGGGGCCGCCACGGGCGCGGGCGCGGCGCCGGCGAGGGTCTCGGTCACGTCCGCGAGCGTCGGCGGCGCCTGGTAGAGCGCCCAGGCGGCCGCGGCGATGACCGAGAGGTCGGGATCGGCGACGACGGGAATGCCCTGGCCGCGCAGCGCGGCGAGGATCCGGTTCCGCGCCGGCACCGTGGTGCCCGCGTCCATGATCGTGCTCATCAGCCTGGCGAGGGCGCCGGCCTGATTCATCGGCGCCGCCGCGGGCACCTTGGGCGCACGCCAGAAGGGGAGGTCGAGCGGCGGCAGCCGCGTGGCACCGAAGGCCTCGAGGAGGTCGATCGGCCCGATGCCGCCGACCACGACGTCGGCCACGGCGGCGATCTGGACCCCGCGCACCGCGCCCGGCACCAGCAGGGCGCCCCCGTCGGGCGGGTTGGCGGGATCGAAGGGCGCCTGCGACCACAGCGCCTTCGGGGCGCTGCCGGTGACGGCGGTCAGCGCGAAGGCCGCCGGCGGCAGCGCGACGGCGCTGCCCGTGTCGACGCTGCCGTCGGAAGCGACGGTGTAGATCGTGAGCTGCAGCGGCGTCGCCACCGACTGGGCGCTGCACGGCTGCACCCCCATCGCCGGACCGTCCGGCAGGGCGTCGCCCGTCCAGGCCTGGAGCGCGCTCGCGGTCGCCGGGATGGCGGTGTCCACCTCGAGGGTGAACGGGATGCTCTGGACCACCCAGCGGTTCACCGCGACGCCGTCCCGCGTGATCGTCTCGGTCCCGAGCAGTCCCTGCGGAATCTTCGCCGTGAGGGGCTGCGCGGCTGGGGCAGGGGCAGGGACTGGGGCGAGGACCGGGGCCGGATCCGCCGCGGCCGCCAGCAGCGCGCGCTCCGGCCGCCCGCCCGGCGCATCCGGGGCGGGCGGCAGGAAATTCGCCGCGAAGGCGTCCCAGTCGAGGGTCGGCGGCGCGTCGCCCGCGGTGCCGATCGGGATCGTGAAGGAGATGATGTACCAGTGGACGGTGACGGAGCCGCCGACCGGCGGTCCTTGCAGGTGCAGGGTCGCGCCGAGTTCCGCCTTGAGCGTGATCGTGGCGCCGAGGATGTCGGTGCGGAACTCGACCCCGACATCGACCCCGATATCCGCCGTGAAGAAGAACGGCTTCCACATAATCAGGAGGTCGGCGCCCGCGTTGAGCCACGCGCGCAGCGGACCGGCCTCGAACAGCACGTTGAGCGAGCCGCCCGCCATGATGGCGGAGGGGGTCAGCGCGAAATAGGCGCCGCCGCTGATGCTCACCGGGCCGAGCGGCCAGTTGAAGCCCAGGCGCGGGACGTCCGGGTACCACGTCGGCTTGACGAAGGCCGGATGATAGCCGCCGAGCGTGATCACGAAGTCGCCGGGGCCGGGGCCCGCCGCGCCGGTCTGCGGGGGGTCGTACCAGAGGAAGGCCGCGAAGCCGCCGGTCAGGCGGCAGACGGGGGCGAACAGGTAGGAGTTCGGCGTCAGCTGCGCCTGCACCGAGATCACGCCCTCGTCGGGCTTGAACGAGATCAGGATGCCGAGCTCGATGTAGGTGAGGCTCTGGGCCTTCGGCACCTTCGGCGGCAGGGTTGCCGCGGTCACGCCGACGAGGTCGATCTCGAAACTCTTGCCAAACTTCACGAACAGCAGCGCGAAGGTGTCGAGCAGCTCGAAACTCGTGAAGCGGAGGCCCGCGCAGATCCAGTACTGCCCGACCTCGGGGTAGACCACGGTCGAGAGCTTTTGCAGCGCGGTGTCCGGCTTGGCGCCGGCTCCGCCGAAGTAGGATGACGAGATGGCGCCCTGGACGAGCGGAAACTGCTGGATGTCGCCCGGCTGCGGCAGCGTGATGTTGCGGTTGTAGGCGAACCCGAAGGCCAGCCCGGTGACGAAGAACGCGGGCGGCCCGCCGAGCGGCGCGTTGAGGTTGACGAAGGCGAAGAAGGACTGCGCCTTCCGGTCGCCGCCCGGATCGAGGGACAGCTCGGCGTAGGAGGCCAGACCGAGGAGCGAGAAGCCGCTCGCCTTGACCAGAACCTCGCCGTCGTAGCTGACGACCTCCATCTCGTCGGCGGTGAAGACGGATTTCAGCAGCCCGCCGCTCAGCTCGACACCGCCGCCGTTGAAGCTCACGTCGATCCCCGCGAGATCGAGCGAGTAGGCGCCGTAATCCGTCGGGTTGGTGACCGGGATGCCCACCGCGAGCCGGTCGAGGTCGACCTCGAGCCCGGCGAGCGCGACGTTGCCGTCGAACAGCACGCTTGCCACCTTGGTGCCCTGGTTCCAGCCGACGCCGATCTGATTGGCGTGCAGCGGCCCGAAGCTGCGCTGCACCGGAATCCAGATCTGCTCGGCGGGTTGGCCGTCCTCGCCGATCAGCCCCACGTCGAGCGTGCCGCTCTCCTTGAAGTGGCCGTAGGCGATCGCGGCTGAGAAGCCCGGGTTGGCGGCTGGGTTGTCCTTGGCCGGCGAGTCGCCCGACCCCGAGCCGAGCAGGTTCTGGGCGACCGGGTTGGTGCTCGCCCCGGGCACGGCGGTGTTGGGCGCGAGGGCGATGCCGATCGTGTCGAGGTCGATGGCGCCGCCCCAGGCGGTCACCGGGCTGCTCCCGTTCGCGAAGTCGAAGTCGATGAGCGCGCGCGGCTTGATCCCCTGCAACGTGAAGCGGCTCATGTCGACGAGCGGCTTGCCCGCACTGCCCGCGAAGTCGACGCCGATATTGACGAGGTGCAGCTTCATGCCGGCGAATTGCGGAGTGTCGTCCGGGACCGGCACGTAGAGGCCGATGCCGGGCGTCGCAGCGCCCGACCCGCCGGCCTTCGCGATCCAGCCCGTATCCGCCGCGCCGAGCTGCACGGTGAACCGGCCGTCCTGCCCGACCTTCAGGTCCGGCACCGCGACGGAGAGGCCGTAGGCGCCGGTCGCGCCCGGCTGCGGCCCGATCCAGATCCCGCCGCTCCCGTTGATCGTGAGGACCTTGATCGTCGTTCCGAGCAGCGTCTTGATGAAGCGGGCGAAGAACGTGTCGACCGTCAGCTGCTGCAGGTTCGCGAAGCTGTTGAGCGCGTATTTCTTCGTCTGCGGGTCCTGCGTCAGCAATTGCGACGCGACGAGTACTTGGCCGGGCGCCGGGCCGACCGGGCCGGTGTCGTCGGAGAACAGCTGCGCGTTCAGCCACTGCGACACCGTCGAGGTGTTGAGCACGACGAGCGAGACGTAGCGCGGCAGCACGTTGAGGAGGATCTGGAGCGCCCAGGCCTCGGCCTTTCGCGCGATCGCCTGGGCGTCGGTCTCGCCGAACGGCTTGGGCAGGAGCGGCGCGTAAAGGGGGCTCTGCCCCGCGCCGCCGAGCGGATCGACGCCCATCTCGAAGCCCTGCGCCCCGAAGGCGATCGAGAGCGCCGGGCCCTGGCTGCCCTCGACGGGCGCGATCAGGCTCGCGCCGAGCGTGAAGACCGGCGTGCCGAGCCCGTCCCCGTCGAGCGCCACGCCCAGCCCGCAATGGCTGAGCGCGATGTCGACGAGCGGGATCGGCGGCGGCGCGAGGTCGATCCACAGCCCGAGCTCGGTTCCGTGGTTGCCCAGGGAGATCGTCAGCGGCAGGTCGGCCGAGAGCTTCGGTGCGTAGACGAGGAGCCCGTCCTTCGCCGTGGCGCCCGGCACGACGCCGTCGAGCAGGGTCGTCACGGCCGTGACCGTCGCCGCGGCGTTCGCCCCCGACATCCGGGCCCGCAGCCAGTCGAGCGCCGCCGCCGCGACGGCGTCCGGACCCGAGGTCGAGGCGTTCACCAGCGCCGTCACGAGGCCCCTCACGCCGAGGCTGCTGCCCGCAGCGCGCAGCTTCGTCGCGAACGAGGTTGCTCCGGTCCCCGCGAGCCCGGTGAGCAGCTTGTCGGTCAGCTCGGCGACGAGCGTCGGGACGGCCGCCTGCCCCGCCTGCGTGACCAGCGTCTGCCAGCCCGGGAACGGCATCAGCGTCAGCGTCGGCTGGCCCGTCCCGGCAAAGCCCGCCGACAGGGAAAAGCCCCCGTCGTAGCCGCCGACGAGCGCGAGACGGCTGCTCTCGACGGCGCCGGATACCGCGAAGGCGCCGCTGAAGCCGGGGTTGAAGGCCGTCCCGAGACTCACCGCGAAGCTCAGCCTGTCGACCTGCGCCCCGCCGGCCGAGAGCGCGACCGGCGCGGTGATCTCGGGCTTGACGCTGAACAGGTTCGCCACGGTGTCGGCGAGGAAGCTTACCTGGAGACCGTAGGGGAGCCCCGTGAGGGCGACGCCGCCGGTGACCGGCGTAACCGCGATGCCGACGGTCGAGGTGGCGGCGGGGATGGCCGCGAGCACGGTCGCCACCTGGGCGACATTGAGATCCCCGTTCCGCCCGACGACCGCATCGGACAGGAGCCAGCCGAGCGGATCCTGGAACAGGCCGAGCGGCGAGCGCATGTGCCAGACCCCGCTCAGCGGATCCCGGCCGGCGAGGCCGAGCGCGGCGAAGACGGCCTGGGCGAGCGGGTAGGGCTGCAGCAGCTTCGGGTCGACCACCCCGGTGACGAAGGTCGATAGCGCGTAGGCCGGGGCGATGCCGGCGAGGTCGGCGACGAAGCTCTGCGCCTCGAAAGGATAGAAGGTGAGGGGAGGGGGCGCGGGCAGGATGCCGTCGCTGAAGCCGAGCGCGGCCGTGACCTGCGGGGCGAGGCTGCCGCCCGAGACCGTGCCGCTCGCGGCTGCGAGCAGCGAGATCCCAACCTGCGGGTTGCGCAGCTGGAGGTCGAGGGCCAGCGTCCCGGCCCGCAGGTCGAGGGCGAGCGAGCCGGAGACGTCGAGCATTCCGCCGACCGAGACCGGTGCGGCCGCCGGTACTGCGAGCGTGGCGAGGCGCGCCTGCTCGACCGTGAACGCGAAGGGGCCGACGGGCGCGCGGACGAGGCTCTGGCCGTAGGTGCTGACGAGCGCGGCGAGCGTCCCGGGGTCGCCGAAGAGGGCGGAGAAGCGCCGGGAGATCGTCCCGAGCGGATCCGACAGGAACGCGAGCCAGGCGGCGGGTACCGGCGCGTAGCCCGTCTCCGGCCCGGTGAGCAGGCCGAGCGCCGCCCCGAGGTCGAGGAGCCCGGCGGGGATCTGCGGCGGCGCGACGCCGACGAGTCCGCAGAGCAGGCCGAATGTCCTGGCGCGCAAGCCCGCATCGGCCAGCACCGCCTCGAAGCCCGTCGCGAGGAAGCCCGCAGGGTCGGCGAGCAGGGCGAGCCAACCGCCCGGATTGATGCCTTGAGGCGCGCCGGGGAGCGCGAGGCCCATCCCGGCCAGCACGTCGTAGACGGCCGCGAAGGTCGGATTGACGGCGGCTTCCGCGAGAACCGGTGCGAGCGCGAGGTTGAGCTGCGCGGCGAACTGGTCGGCGAGCAGCGGCGCTGCGTCGGCGGCCGGCAGGTCGAGCCGCTGCGCCGCCGGGAAGCCGGCGAGCGCGGCGTCGAGCAGCGTCACGACCGGCACCACGACGAGCCTACCGGAGCGGAGCCCGAGCGAGCAGCCGATCTGCAGGGCACCGAGCGAGCCTGCCCCGGTGTCGTTCAGCTCGTCGATCAGCTTGCCGCCGCCCGCGCCCGTGAAGGTCGTGACGACCGAGCAGCCCGGCAGGCCGACCCGACCCGGCGGCGTCCCCGCCGCGAGCGCGAACTCCCGCAGGGCTATGCTGAAGGTCGTGGCCGCCGTCAGCGCCGCCGACGGCGCCGCCGCGATCGTCCGCCCGACCCCGAGCCCGACCGAGGGCACGGTCGCATCGGTCCAGACCGCGAGGTCGAACGGCAGCGGCAGCCCAACCGGCACGAGGAACGGCGTGCCGAAGCCGCCGTCGCCGGCGAGCGCGGGCACCGGCCCGGTCGGCCCCGCCGCGGCCCAGGCCACGAGGGTGAGCGCCGCCCGCGCCCGCTCCGCCGTCGCGAAGACCTGCGCGAACTGCCCCTTCACGTCGCCGAGCGGGTCGCTGAAACTCGCCGGCGTCAGCACCGGCATCCCGGCCGGCCAGGAGAGGCCCGCCGGCATCGCGCCCGCGAGGTCGGGCAGCAGGCCGAGCACGCCGTCGAGGGCGAGGCCCGCACGCGTGCCGCTGCGGTAGGCCGCGACGCCGAGGAGCCGCGTCAGCAGCGGCGCGAAGGTCGCGGCAGAATCGGTGACGAGGCGTTCGAGCTCCTCGGGCTCGCTGAAGTCCATGTCGGTGCCGACCGGCATGGACGTGCCGTCGAGCACGACGGCGGGGGCGCCGACATGCATCGACCAGTCCCAGCCGACGGCACGGTCCCAGCGGACCGAGAACGCGGTCGAGCCCACCGACAACGCCGCTCCCGCGACCGGCGGCGTCCCGACGCCGTCCGGCAAGCCGAGCGCGACGCTAAGAGCGGGGACGACCTGGGCGCCGGTCGGCATATGCGCCGCCGTGTCCATGTCGAGGGCGAGGAGGTCGAGCGATCCCGAGAGGTCGATTCGAGGCCCCGACGGGATGGTCAGCGACGGCGTGAGGACGAGTCCGAGCACGAGCGCCGACTGGTTCGGCGCGGCGAGCGCCTGCGTGTAGGCACTGAGCGACACCGGCAGCGTCCCGATCGCCAGCGGCGCGAGCCAGGGATCGGCCACGGTGCCGCTGCCGCTGACCGCCGGGGCGGGCGCGCCGGCCTGCAGCAGCAGGTTCGCCATCGCCTGCATGACGTAGGTGAACGCGACCTGGCCACCGACCTCGATGCCGCCGAACAGCAGCTTGCCGTAATAGGCGCCGAGCGCTCCGGCCGGATCCTGCAGCGTACTGGGCAACTGCGTCGCGCTGAAGGGCGGGGCGAGTTCGCCCGGCCAGGGCGCGCCGCCGGTGACGGGCGGCACGACGCCCACCAGCACGGCGGCGAGATGCCCGAACGAGGCCGGGCCGCCGGTTCCGAACAGCGTGGCGAGCTCGTTCTGGATCAGCGTCTGTAACTCCTCGAGCGCCTGCTGGACCAGCGTCCCGGGCTGCAGCAGGTCGAGGGTCTGGTAGGTGCCGTTCGGCGTGGTCACGGCGTCGAGGGCGAAGCTCGGCACCACGGTCGGCGCGCCGCGCGCCTCCGTCAGCGAGAGACCGGCGCCGAGCGCGCCGAAGCTGTAGCTGCCGCCCGCGATGGTTCCGGCGAAGAGCGGCTGCCCGCCGATGCCGGTCAGCTGGATCGCGGCGTCGAACTGCAGCGAGGTCGGCCCGAGCGAGGGGTTGCCGGGCGCGAGCACGAACTGTCCGAGCTCGAGATCGGCCGCTGCCACGACCTGCGCGCTCGCGCCGAGCGGCACCGGGTCGGCCGCGAAGGAGAGCCCCGGGTAGAAGCTGCGCACGCCGTTCGCATCGACGCTGCTCGCCGCCGTGAGAGCGAGCGTGCCGACGTCCCCGACCGTGAGCAGGGGCAGCGCGAAGGGTGCGGCGCGGGTCCCGGAGCCACCCACCGAGGCCGGCGAGGCGCCGACGAGGCCGGCGACGCAGCCGAGCCAGGAACGGGTCAGCGCCGGGTCGGCCAGGAGCGCGCCGAACCAGTCCATGACGGGCTGGACCGGGTCCTTCCGGGCGACCGCGAGGGAGACGATCTCGTCCCAGCGGAGCAGGGGCAGCGTCGCCTGGCCGTCGGGCGCGACGGGCGAGAGCCCGATCGCGGGCAGGAGGTAGGGCACCTCGGGCTTGCCCGTCACCGCGGAGAGCGCGATCGATCCGAGCGTGGCCACGGTGCTGATGAGGTCGCTCGCCGGGATCAGGGCGAGGTCCGCAAGCGAGCGGTCGGACGGCACGGCGTCGGTCGGCAGCTTGAGCTGCGTGATGACGAGCGAGAGGTCGACGGAGGGCGCCGCCACGTCGACCGCGGCGGTGGCCTTCACGCCGTCGAACGACAGTCCTTGGGCGTCGATGATCGGACCGCCATCCGCCGCCGTGATCGCGATGCCGAGCGTCACCGGATACTGATGCTGGCCGAGCGTGAGCGACAGCGCCCCCCGACCGACCTTCAGGATCGGCAACGACCCCCACAGGCTGACCTGGATCGCGGCCGGCCCGACCGCGGCCTGCACGCCTTCGGCCGCCGCCTGCATGCTCGCCTCGTACAGCACGCCCAGGCCGAACACCTGATCGGTCGGGGGTCCCTCGGCGGGCTCCGGGTAGGTCACGAGGTAGAGGCCGCTCGGAGCGCCGCTCTCCGGCTTGTTGATCGGTGCCCAGGTGCCCAGGCTGCCCGGGTTCCTGACCGGGATGCCGAGCGCGTGCCCGCCGACCTGGCCGAGGAGCTGCGTCAGCAGCGACGCCAGCTCCGGCCCCTGCGTCTTCAAGGCCTCGCTGACGTTGCCGAGCGGATTTTCGAACCACGCGGGATCGACCTCGTAGAGGCCCGACCCCGGGCTCCTCTCGCGCAGCAGGCCTACCGCGACGGCCAGCGACAGCACCGGCGCATCGAGCGTGCTCCCGCTCACCTGGATCGGTGAAGAGGCCGCGGCGAGGACGTGCTGGCTCATGGCGATTCCGATCCGATAGCGAGTGCTGTCGCGGCGCTGGTCACGGCCGGGCGCGGCCTTCAGCCGCGCTGAGCGATGGTGACCGTGCTGGGGATGCCCGCCGTTCCCGGGGTGCCGGTCGCCCCCGGGGTGCCCGGCCGCCCGTCCGGCTGCCCCGCCCCGGCGAGGCCGCCCGCGCCCCCGGCTCCGCCATGGCCGCCGACGGAGACGTGCTCCTGCACGACGAAGGTTCCTCCATCCGGGCCGAGCCGCTGATAGGTGATGGTCACGGTGCTCCCGTTGCCGCCGCTGCCGCCCGGGC
>NZ_JTHF01000069.1 GCF_001043895.1 Methylobacterium indicum | reverse complement strand
CGGGGCAAACCCCCGCCGGCAGGAGACCGGCCCGGCCCTACGCGGCACCCGCTCCGCACCGCTCGACGAAGCCGCCCGCGCCGCCGCCGGGCCGGTCGCGATGGTCTCGGTGAGCTCCCGGGAGACCGGCGCCCGCGCGGTCGGCTTCGTCGAGCGGTGCGGAGCGGGTGCCGCGTAGGGCCGGGCCGGTCTCCTGCCGGCGGGGATTGCCCCGGCTCCGGCGCGGGGGCACAGTCGCGGCGGGATCGGAATCCGCATGGCAGCAGGCGACGGGTCGATGGTGCGACGGATGGCATGGGGCCTGGCCGGCCTCGCCCTCGCGGCCGCCGCCTGGCTCGGGTCCACCCTCGCGCATCTCCCGCCCCTCGACCTCGCCGCGGCGCAGGCCCGCTCGACCGTCGTCCTCGACCGGTCCGGGACCCTGCTGCGCCCCTTCGCCACCGCCGACGGGCGCTGGCGGCTGCCGCTCGAACCGAATGCGGTCGATCCGCGCTTCCTCGCCCTGCTGACCGCCTACGAGGACCGGCGTTTTCGCGAGCATGCCGGCGTCGATCCGCGGGCGCTGCTGCGCGCCGCCGGGCAGTGGCTCGCGGCGGGGCGGATCGTGTCGGGCGCCTCCACCCTGTCGATGCAGGTGGCGCGCCTCGTCGAGCCGCGGGGCGAGCGGTCGCTCACGGCCAAGCTGCGCCAGATCGCCCGGGCGATCGACCTGGAGCGGCGCCTCGGCAAGGACGGGGTGTTGCGGCTCTACCTCGCGCTCGCGCCCTATGGCGGGCCGGTCGAGGGCCTGCGCGCGGCGAGCCTCGCCTATTTCAGGCGCGAGCCGGCGCGGCTCACCCTCGCCGAGGCCGCCCTGCTGGTGGCGCTCCCCCAGGCACCGGAGGCCCGCCGGCCCGACCGGTTCCCGGAGGCCGCCCGCCGGGCCCGCGACCGGGTGCTGGCCCTCGCGGCCGCCCGCGGCGTCATCCCGGCGGCGGAGGCCGAGGCGGCCCGGACCGAGCCTGTGCCGCACGGGCGAAAGCCCTTCCCGATGCTGGCGCCCCACGCCGCCGAGGCCGCCCTGGCGCAGGAGCCCGGCCGGGCCGTCCACCGCCTCGCCCTCGACGCGCGCTGGCAGGCCCGGCTGGAGCCCCTGGCGGCCGAGCGCGCGGCCGCGCTCGGGCCCGGCCTGTCGGCGGCCCTCCTCGTCATCGACAACGCCACCGGCGAGGTGCGGGCGCAGGTGGGCAGCGCCGGCTATCTCGACGCGGCGCGTTCGGGCGCCATCGACATGACGGCGGCCGTGCGCTCGCCGGGCTCGGCGCTCAAACCCTTCGTCTACGCCATGGCGTTCGAGGCCGGCCTCGCCCATCCCGAGACCCTGATCGAGGACCGCCCGTCGCGCTTCGGCGCGTCCTACGCGCCGGAGAACTTCGACCTCACCTTCCAGGGCACGGTGACGGCGCGGCGTGCGCTCCAGCTCTCCCTCAACGTGCCGGCGGTGGCGCTGATGGAGGCGGTCGGCCCGGCCCGCTTCATCGCGCGCCTGCGCAGGGCCGGCGCCGGGATCGCCCTGCCGCGGGACGCCGCCCCCGGCCTGCCGGTGGCGCTCGGGGGACTGGGCATCACGCTGACCGACCTCGCCCGGCTCTATGCCGGGCTCGCCCGCGGCGGCGAGGTGCCGGTGCTGATCCGGCGCCTCGACGGGCCGGCGGCGCCCGAGGCGGTGCCGCCGCGCATCGCCGAGCCGGTGGCGGCCTGGTACGTCGCCGACACCCTGCGGGGGACGCCCCCGCCCGACAGCGCCCTGCCGAACCGCCTCGCCTACAAGACCGGCACCTCCTACGGCTACCGCGACGCCTGGGCGGTGGGGTTCGACCGCCGGGTCACGGTGGCGGTCTGGCTCGGGCGGCCGGACGGGGCCGGGGTGCCGGGCCTCGTCGGGCGGGTCGCCGCCGCGCCCCTGCTGTTCGACGCGGTGGCGCGGATCGGGGGCGAGCCCGAGCCGGTGCCGCGCCCCCGCGACGCCCTGGTGGCGGCGACCTCCGCCCTGCCGCCGCCACTGCGCCGTCTCGCTCGCGACGCCGGCCCGGCCGACCGCCTGCGCATCGCCTACCCGCCGGACGGCGCGCGGATCGATCTCGGTGCCGCGGAGGGCCCGCCCGCCGGTCTCGCCCTCAAGGCGCTCGGCGGCACCCCGCCGCTGACCTGGCTCGTCGGGGGCCTGCCGGTGACCGAATCGGATCGCCGCCAAGCCGAATGGCAGCCCGACGGCGCCGGCTTCGTGCGGATCTCGGTGCTCGACGCGAGCGGGGCGAGCGACAGCGTGATGGTACGGGTCGAGTAGGACCGATCACGATTTCGATAGGTTGGCCCAAGGTCAGCGGGGGATCGTTTCGCCCGCCGCCCCGTTCCCTCCTGGTGGAAGCGTGGCGAGACGGGAGCGCCGCGCAAGGGTGAGTGCGCGTCGCATGGCGGATGGGCGAGACGATCGCAGGCGGGTCCTGCCGATGAAGCCGGCCCGGGTCCAGGCCGCCGAAACGCCCGGGGACGGCCTGGCGGCCCCCCTGGTCATCGGGGCGGTGATCGTGGCGGCCCTGTATTTCGGCCGCGAGATCCTGATCCCGATCGCCATCGCGGTGCTGCTCAGCTTCGTCATCGGGCCGCTGGTGGCGCTGCTGCGCAAGTTGCGCCTCGGGCGAATCCCGTCCGTCGGCGTCGCGGTGCTGCTGCTCCTCGCCGTGGTGGCGGGCTTGGGCGGGCTCATCGGCATGCAGCTCGCCGATCTCTCGACCGGCCTGCCGCGCTACCAGCGCACCATCGCCCAGAAGGCCGAGAACCTGAAGGCCGGGCCGCTCGGCGACCTCGCGGGCTACCTGCGCAGCATCAACCACCAGATCCAGCAGGCCGGCGCGCCCGAGCCCAAGTCCGAAGGGAAGTCCGAAGGGAAGTCCGAAGGGAAGTCCGAAGAGAAGCCCGAGGCCAAGCGCGCCGCGCCGCCCGCGGTGCAGAACCCCGACAAGCCGGTGCTGGTCGAGATGCGCGACCGCGAGCCCGGCCCGGTCGAGCTCGCCGAGAAGCTGCTGGCCCCGGTGATCTCGCCGCTCGCCACGCTCGGCATCGTCTTCGTGGTGCTGATCTTCATCCTGGTCCAGCGCGAGGACCTGCGCGACCGGATGATCCGCCTCGTCGGGTCGAGCGACCTGCACCGCACCACCGTGGCGATGGACGACGCGGCACGGCGCCTGAGCCGGTTCTTCCTGGTCCAGCTCGCCCTGAATGCCGGATTCGGCCTCGTCATCGGCGTCGGGCTGTGGCTGATCGGCGTGCCGAACCCGATCCTGTGGGGCATCTTCTCGGCGCTGATGCGCTTCGTGCCCTATATCGGCGCCTTCCTGTCGGCCCTGCTGCCGCTGGCCCTCGCCGCCGCGGTCGATCCGGGCTGGAACATGGTGCTGGCCACCGCCGCCCTGTTCGTCGTGCTCGAGCCCCTGGTCGGCCAGTTCATCGAGCCGCTGCTCTACGGCCACTCCACCGGCCTGTCGCCCTTCGCGGTCCTGGTCTCGGCCCTGTTCTGGACCTGGCTGTGGGGACCCGTCGGGCTCCTGCTCTCGACGCCGCTCACCGTCTGCCTCGTGGTGCTCGGCCGCCACGTCGACAAGCTCGAATTCCTCGACGTGCTGTTCGGCGACCGGCCGGCGCTCACCCCGGTCGAGAATTTTTACCAGCGCATGCTGGCCGACGATCCCGACGAGGCGCAGGAGCTGGCCGAAGCGATCCTCGCCCAGTGCTCGCTCTCCTCCTACTACGACGAGGTGGCGCTGAAGGGCCTCCAGCTCGCCGCCACCGACGCCCGCCGCGGGGTGCTGACCGAGAGCCAGCTCGACCGCATCCGCGTCGGCATCGCCCAGTTGATCGAGGATCTCTCCGACCGGGACGATGTCGCGCCGGAGACGAAGCCAACGCTCGCCGGACGTCTCCTGTCGGGCAGCCGCGACGAGGAGGTGCCGTGCGAGGCCGCTCCCGCGGTGCCGGACGCTCCCGCGCCCGACGCCCTGCCGGAGGATTGGCGGCGCGAGGGCGCGGTGCTCTGCGTCGCCGGCCGCGGCCCCCTCGACGAGGCCGCCTCGATGATGCTGGCCCAGCTCCTGGAGAAGCACGGCTTCGGCACCCGGGTGGTGCCGTTCGAGGACGTCACGCGCTCGCAGATCGGCGCCCTCGATGCCGGGGGCGCGCGGATGGTCTGCATCTCCTACCTCGAGATCAGCGGCACGCCGGCGCATCTGCGCTACCTCGTCCAGCGGCTGCGCCGCCGGCCACAACCCGACGAGCACCTGCGCGTCCGGGGCCCGGCGGCGCAGCCGCTGGAC
>NZ_JTHF01000068.1 GCF_001043895.1 Methylobacterium indicum | reverse complement strand
ATTCGGCCCGTCAACCGGTTTGTGAAACTCCTACGACGCCCCCTCCCCTTCTAGGCTTCCACGGTTCTTGCTCGGCCGGTCCGGCAACCATGCCGCTTCCCGGCTGTGTCGGTCGCTCCAAGGTCCCGAACCGCTCGACCCCACAACAGCTGTATTACTCGGGCGCATGACAGGTAATCGTTCACGATCCGAGCCGGTTGGTAGCCGTCGGCCGTGCACAATGAGGCTTCGAAGGCGTGATTCTGCCGCATTCTCGAAATGAAACGTTGACCTGCGGCGCGCCAGGACGCATGGGGCACTCACTCAATCATCGGAGTCGATTGAATGCTGGACCAAGACCAAGAAACCAACCTGGTTGAACGCGCAGCCGACATCGTGTCGGCTTACGTGTCCAACAACTCCCTGCCGATCGCAGAGCTGCCGGCCCTGATCAGCGCCGTGCACCAGTCGCTGAGCCGGCTTGGTGACACGGAGGTGGCGGAGCCCGAGAAGCCGACCCCGCTGATGCCGATCAAGAAGACGGTGACCCCGGACTACCTGATCAGCCTCGAGGACGGGAAGCAGTACAAGTCGCTCAAGCGCCACCTCTCCACCCGCGGCCTCACCCCCGAGGAGTACCGCCGCAAGTGGGGCCTGCCGCACGACTACCCGATGGTCGCCGCCAACTACGCCGCCCAGCGCTCGGAGCTGGCGAAGAACAGCGGCCTCGGACGGCGCCGCGGCGCCTGAGGCCCGCAGTCGTCGCTTCTCGAAGCGTACGCAGTCGCTGAACGACAGGAGCCCCCGGACCGACGGTCCGGGGGCTCCTTTTTTCACTCAGGTCGACGATCGGTCGTCAGTGCGCCAGTACGCCCGAGGCATCGTCTTCGGTCCGGGCAGGCGCAGCCTTCGGCAGCGGCTCGTCCCACTCGATCGCCTCCGGCATCCGGATCAGCGCGCGTTGCAGAACCTGGTCCATCCGCGCCACGGGCACGATCTCGAGCCCGTTCTTCACGCTGTCGGGAATCTCGGCGAGATCCTTGGCGTTTTCCTCGGGGATCAGCACGATCTTGATCCCGCCGCGCAGCGCGGCCAGCAGCTTCTCCTTGAGGCCGCCGATCGGCAGCACCCTCCCCCGCAACGTCACCTCGCCGGTCATGGCGATGTCGCGACGCACCGGGATGCCGGTGATGACGGAAACGATCGCCGTCGCCATGGCGATGCCTGCCGAGGGCCCGTCCTTCGGGGTCGCCCCCTCCGGCACGTGGACGTGGATGTCCCGGCGCTCGAACAGCGGCGGCTCGACGCCGAAATCGAGGGCCCGCGAGCGGACATAGGACGCCGCCGCCGAGATCGACTCCTTCATCACGTCGCGCAGGTTGCCGGTGACCGTCATCTTGCCCTTGCCGGGCATCATGACGCCTTCGATCGTGAGCAGTTCGCCCCCGACCTCGGTCCAGGCCAAGCCAGTCACCACGCCGACCTGATCGTCCGCCTCGACCTCGCCGTAACGGAACTTCGCCGGCCCGAGGAAGGTGTCGAGGTTGTCGGCCGAGACCGTCACGCTCTTCACCCCGGACATCAGGATCTCCTTCACCGCCTTGCGGATCAGGTTGGAGATCTCGCGCTCCAGGTTCCGCACGCCCGCCTCGCGGGTGTAGCGGCGGATCAGGAGCATCAGGCCGTCATCGGTGATCGACCATTCCTTCGCATCGAGGCCGTGCTTCTTCAGGGCGCCCGGCATCAGGTGCTTGCGCGCGATCTCAACCTTCTCCTCCTCGGTGTAGCCGGCGATGCGGATCACCTCCATCCGGTCCAGGAGGGCCGGCGGGATGTTGAGGGTGTTGGCCGTCGTCACGAACATCACGCTCGACAGGTCGTAATCGACCTCGAGGTAGTGGTCGTTGAAGGTCGCGTTCTGTTCCGGATCAAGCACCTCGAGGAGCGCCGCGGACGGGTCGCCGCGGAAATCCATGCCCATCTTGTCGATCTCGTCGAGCAGGATGAGCGGGTTCGAGGTCTTGGCCTTGCGCATCGACTGCACGATCTTGCCGGGCATCGAGCCGATATAGGTCCGGCGGTGACCGCGGATCTCGGCCTCGTCGCGCACGCCGCCGAGCGACATGCGGACGAATTCGCGCCCCGTGGCCTTGGCGATCGACTTGCCGAGCGAGGTCTTGCCGACGCCGGGGGGGCCGACGAGGCACAGGATCGGGCCGGCGAGCCGGTTGGCACGCTGCTGTACCGCCAGGTACTCGACGATCCGCTCCTTGACCTTGTCGAGGCCGAAATGGTCGGAATCGAGCATCGCCTGCGCGCCGGGCAGGTCCTTCTTGATCTTCGAGCGCTTGCCCCACGGGATGCCGAGCATCCAATCGAGGTAGTTGCGCACGACCGTCGCCTCGGCGGACATCGGCGACATCTGGCGCAGCTTCTTCAGCTCGGCCAGAGCCTTGTCCCGCGCCTCCTTGGAGAGCTTGGTCTTCTCGATCTTGTCTTCGAGCTCGGCCAGTTCGTCGCGGCCGTCCTCGTCACCGAGCTCCTTCTGAATGGCCTTCATCTGCTCATTCAGGTAGTACTCGCGCTGGGTCTTCTCCATCTGCCGCTTGACGCGGGTGCGGATGCGCTTCTCGACCTGCAGCACCGAGATCTCGCTCTCCATGAGCGAGAGCACGCGCTCCAGCCTTTGGGCGACGGTCGGGATCTCGAGGATCGCCTGCTTGTCGGAGATCTTGACGGCGAGGTGCGAGGCGACGGTGTCGGCGAGCTTCGAGGGCTCGTCGATCTGGATCACCGCCGAGACCACCTCGGGCGAGATCTTCTTGTTCAGCTTGACGTAGTTCTCGAACTCCGAGATCACCGACCGGGCGAGCGCCTCGGCCTCGATCTTGTCGCCGAGATCGTTCGGCAGCACCTCGGCCTCGGCGGCGTAGTACTCGTCGGAGCGAACGAAGTCCTGGATCTTGGCGCGGCCGCCCCCCTCTACCAGCACCTTCACGGTGCCGTCGGGGAGCTTGAGCAGCTGCAGCACGCTGGCGAGCGTGCCGATGGTGTAGATCGCGTCGGTCGCCGGGTCGTCGTCGGTGGCGTTGACCTGGGTCGCGAGCAGGATGTGCCGGTCGGTGCGGACCGCCTCCTCAAGCGCCCGGATCGACTTCTCCCGCCCGACGAAGAGCGGCACGATCATGTGCGGGAAGACCACGATGTCGCGCAGCGGCAGGACCGCGTAGGTCCCGCTCGTGCCGGGGATGACGGGCTGGCGCGATTTCGGCTGGGTCATTGACTGACTTCCTTGTGTGGTGACGCCCAGATCCCTCCCCTCACAGGGGACAAGCAGGAGGAACGATGGGGGCCGACCGGGCCGCGGGGGTCGGAACGAGGAGAGCGGCCGGGTCGCGGCACCGCACCTCGTTTCGGTGAGCATGCGGCCGCCGCGTTGAGTCTCAGGTGGCTCCTCGGGGTGCCGCTTTCAAGCACCATGCCACCCGGCCGCAGGCGGGTACCTCTCACGCAAGAGGCCGCCGTTTTCGCGGCGGCCTCTCGTCGTCGGCGTCAGGCGCTGGCGCTGGCCGGCGTCTCCTTGCCGCGGTCGCCGTGGATGTAGAGCGGCCGCGACTTGCCGTCGACGACCTCCGGCCCGATCACCACCTGCTCGACCGAATCGAGGCCGGGCAGGTCGTACATCGTCTCGAGCAGGATGCTCTCCAGGATCGAGCGCAGGCCGCGGGCGCCGGTCTTGCGCTCGATCGCCTTGCGGGCGACGAGGCTCAGCGCCTCCTCCTGGAACGTCAGGTCGACGTTCTCCATCTCGAACAGGCGCTGGTACTGCTTGACCAGCGCGTTCTTCGGCTCCTGCAGGATCCGCTTCAGGGCGGTCTCGTCGAGGTCCTCGAGGGTCGCCAGCACGGGCAGGCGGCCGACGAATTCCGGGATCAGGCCGAACTTCAGCAGGTCCTCGGGCTCGACGTTGCGGAAGATCTCGCCGGTGCGGCGGTCGTCCGGAGCCTGGACGGTGGCGCCGAAGCCGATCGAGGTGCCCTTGCCGCGGGCCGAGATGATCCGCTCCAGCCCCGCGAAGGCGCCGCCGCAGATGAACAGGATGTTGGTCGTGTCGACCTGGAGGAATTCCTGCTGCGGGTGCTTGCGGCCGCCCTGCGGCGGAACGCTGGCGACCGTGCCCTCCATGATCTTCAGGAGGGCCTGCTGGACGCCCTCGCCCGACACGTCGCGGGTGATCGACGGGTTGTCCGACTTGCGGGAGATCTTGTCGATCTCGTCGATGTAGACGATGCCGCGCTGCGCCCGCTCGACGTTGTAGTCGGAGGCCTGGAGCAGCTTGAGGATGATGTTCTCGACGTCCTCGCCGACGTAGCCGGCCTCGGTCAGCGTCGTCGCGTCGGCCATCGTGAACGGCACGTCGAGGATGCGGGCCAGGGTCTGGGCCAACAGGGTCTTGCCCGACCCGGTCGGGCCGATCAGCAGGATGTTGGACTTCGCCAGCTCGACGTCGTTGTGCTTGGTCGCGTGCGCCAGGCGCTTGTAATGGTTGTGCACCGCGACCGACAGGACCTTCTTGGCAAAGTCCTGCCCGATGACGTAGTCATCCAGGACCCGCCGAATCTCCTTCGGGGTCGGTACGCCGTCCCGCGACTTCACCAGCGAGGACTTCGACTCCTCGCGAATGATGTCCATGCACAGCTCGACGCACTCATCGCAGATGAAGACGGTCGGGCCCGCGATCAGCTTGCGAACCTCGTGCTGGCTCTTGCCGCAGAACGAGCAGTACAGCGTGCTCTTCGAGTCGTTGCCGCCAGCCTTGCTCATATGGGTCTCCAAGTCCCCGACCGGCCCCGCCCCGGGGACGCGACCGCATCGCTTTTAGATAGTGGCGCCCGGCTAAAGAAACAGTCACCGCCTCCCGCGCCGCCGGGCGCCCGGTGCAGAATCGCGATGCAAACACGCAGCCACCACGGGATCAATCCCACCAATGCGACAGGCTCCCGCCAAATGGCCGCATCGCCGGGCCCGACATCGCGGATGGCCCCGTCCTTTCGGGGCAGGCCCCACCGACCGAGGATACCCTCGGAGACGACGGGGCCTGCCGCCACGAGGCTTCGTTAGGCCTGGGCCGGAGCCTCGGCACGCTTCTGGAGCACCTCGTCGATGAGGCCCCACTCCTTGGCGGCGTCGGCGGTCATGAAGTTGTCGCGCTCCAGGCCCTGCTCGATGGCCTCGTACTCGCGGCCGGTATGCTTCACGTAGATCTCGTTGAGGCGCCGCTTCAGGGCCTCGATCTCGCGGGCATGGATCAGGATGTCGGTGGCCTGGCCCTGGAAGCCGCCGGAGGGCTGGTGCACCATGATCCGGGCGTTCGGCAGGGCGAAGCGGTGGCCGGCCTCGCCGGCGGCGAGCAGCAGCGAGCCCATCGAGGCGGCCTGGCCGACGCAGAGCGTGGCGACCGGGCAACGGATGAACTGCATCGTGTCGTAGATCGACAGGCCGGAGGTGACCACGCCGCCCGGCGAATTGATGTAGAAGGAGATTTCCTTCTTCGGGTTCTCCGCCTCGAGGAACAGCAGCTGCGCCACGATCAGCGACGCAGAATAGTCCTCGACCGGACCGGTCAGGAAGATGATGCGCTCGCGCAGCAGGCGCGAATAGATGTCGAAGGCGCGCTCGCCGCGGCTCGACTGCTCGACCACCATCGGGACGAGCGCGCTGTTGTAATAATCGACCGGATCTCTCATCTCACTGGCCCTCTGAACGGAACCCGGCCGCCTGCGGGCGGCCGGGGTAGCGGCGGAAACGTACGACCTCGCAGGCCCCCGTCCGCCGCCCGTTCGAGGGGGCCGACCGGGATCAGGCCGGGTTGGACTCACCCGCGGGAGCGGCCTCGGCCGAATCACCCTTGGCCTTGGCGGCCTCGGCCTCCTCGGCGTCGTCCTCGTCGGCGAACAGCGCCTCCTTGGAGACGGGCTCCTCGACCAGTTTCACCTGGCCGAGGACGTGGTCAACCACCTTCTCCTCGAACAGCGGGGCGCGCAGCTCGGCGAGCGCCTGCGGGGTCTTGCGGTAGAAATCCCAGACCTGCTGCTCCTGGCCGGGGAACTGACGGACGCGGGCGATCAGGGCCTGATTCACCTCGTCGTCCGAGACCTTGATATCGGCGCTCTCGCCGGCCTGCGCAAGCACCAGGCCGAGGCGCACGCGACGCTCGGCGATCCGGCGGTACTCCTCGCGGGCCTTCTCTTCCGTGGTGTCCTCGTCCTCGAAGGTCTTGCCGCGGTTCTTGAGGTCCTGCTCGACCTGGGCCCACACCGCCGCGAACTCCTGGTGGACCAGGCTCGGGGGCAGCTCGAACGAGTAGCGGGTGTCGAGGGCGTCGAGGAGGCCCTTCTTCAGCTTCTGGCGCGAGGCCGCCTCGTACTCGCGGCCCATGGTGGTCCGCACGGCGTCCTTGAGGGCGTCGAGGGAGTCCATGCCGAAGTTCTTGGCGAGCTCGTCGTCGATCTTGAGCTCACCCGGCAGCTTGATCGCCTTCACGACGACGTCGAACTCGGCTTCCTTGCCGGCGAGGTGCTCGGCGCCGTAGCTCTCCGGGAAGGTGACCTTGACGAGACGCTCGTCGCCGACGTGGACGCCGAGGAGCTGGTCCTCGAAGCCCGGGATGAAGGTGTTCGAGCCGAGGTCGAGGTTGATGTCCTCGCCGGTGCCGCCCTCGAACGGGGTGCCGTCGATGCGGCCGGTGAAGTTGATGGTGAGGCGGTCGCCGGACTCGGCGTACTGGCCCTCGGGCCGGTCCTCGAACGGGCGGTTGGCCGAGGCCATGCGCTCGATGGTCTCGGCGACCTCCTCGTCCGAGGGGGTGACGACCTGCTTGGTCAGGCTGACATCCGAGAGATCGACGAGGTCGAAGCTCGGCATCACCTCGAGGGCGATCGTGAAGGCGAGATCGGCCTTGGCATCGAGCGCCTTCTCGATCTGGTCCTTGTCCTCGGGCATCTGGATCTGAGGCTCGAGGGCGAGCTTCAGCTTGTTGTCCTCGACGATCTTCTGGTTGGCCTCGTTGACGGCGTTCTGCACGACGTCGGCCATCACGGAGCGGCCGTAGACCTTGCGCAGGTGGGCGACCGGCACCTTGCCCGGGCGGAAGCCCTTGATCTGCACCTTGCCCTTGATCCCGTCGAGCTCGGTCGCGAGCCGGGTCTCCAGCTCGGCGGCCGGCACGACCACCTGGAATTCGCGCTTGAGCCCCTCGGACTTGGTCTCGGTCACCTGCATCGTCGTCATTCCGCCTTGCGCTCTCGAATCCGGCCTGACTGCGGACCCGGACGGCGCTGGCTTGCACCGTGCGACGGGACCCTCAGGACAAGGAGCCGGCCCTGCTGCTTGAACCCAATCCGTCGTGTCGCCTGGCGGAGATGGTGCGGGCGGAGGGGCTCGAACCCCCACGACTCTCGTCACTGGAACCTAAATCCAGCGCGTCTACCAATTCCGCCACGCCCGCGACGCTCGCGCCCGGCGCTGTACGCACCCGGGCGCGGCTCTATAGCATGGTGGATCGGTCACGCAGCAAGAATTTTAGGCCCGGCCTCGCCCCGCGCCGCCGCCCCGGCTACAAGGCGGCTCGCCGCGACCGGGGCCGTCTCGCCCGCGGGCGGCTCCCCTCATCGCCGCAAGCGAGGTGCCATGCCGTCGTCCCTGCCGCCCTCGCGCCGCGCGCTGCTTGCCGGCGCCGCCTTGTCCTTCGCGCCCGCTCTCGTCCGGGCGCAGGGCGGCACCCCCCAGGCCGGTCCTGCCGCCGCGTCGGGCACGGGCGCCGAGCCGCGGATCCTCGCGGCGCAGGCGGCTCGCGCCCGGCTCAAGCCGGAGCCCGCGCCCGAGACGCCGGTCTGGGCCTTCGACGGCCGCGCCGCGCCCCCGGTGATCCGGATCAAGCTCGGCGAGGCGGTGCGCCTGCGCCTCGAGAACAAGACCGAGAAGCCGCTGTCGCTGCACTGGCATGGGGTGCGCAACCGCAACGCCATGGACGGGGTCGGCGGGGTGACGCAGGCCCCGGTCGCCCCGGGCGCGAGCTTCCTCTACGAGTTCACCCCGCCGGATGGCGGGACCTTCCTGATCCGGCCGCTCGTGGTCGGCGGAGCCAGCGAGCCCTCGGGCCGGGGGCTCGCCGGCATGCTGGTGGTCGAGGAGAAGACGCCGCCGGTCGTCGACCGCGACGTACCGCTCCTCTTGCAGGACTGGCGGCTGGAGGCCGACGGCACCCTCGCGCCGTTCGGCCAGACCGCCTTCGCGGCGAGCTCCGGCCGCCTCGGCAACGCCCTGACGATCAACGGTCGACCGACGCCGGAGACGATCGAGGCGGCACCGGGCACGCGCCTGCGCCTGCGGCTCGCCAATGCCTGCAACGCCCGGGCGACCCGGATCCGATTCGACGGGCTCAAGGCCTGGGTGGCGGCGGTGGACGGCCAGCCGACCGACACGTTCGAGCCGCTGCGCGCCACCCTGCCCTTCCCGCCCGGCACCCGCTACGACATCCTGCTCGACGTGCCGGGCATTGCGGAGCCCGCCGGTGCCGTGGTGGCGCTGATCGGCGCCGGGATGCCGCTCGCCCGCATCGTCGCGAAGGGCGAGCCGGTGGCGGTGCGCCCGGCCGTCGCGCCGATCGGCGAGAACAAGCTGCTGCCGCCGGAGATCAAGCTCCAGAACGCTGTCCGGCGCGACATCGCGATCGCCGGCGGGGCGACCCTCGACAAGGGCAAGCCCGAGGCCGCTCCGGTCTTCACCGGCGACCCGACGCGGATCTGGACGCTCAACGGCGCCGCCGGCCGGGCCGAGAACCCGCCGCTGTTCACGGTCAAGCGCAACACCGCGGTGGTGCTGGCGCTCACCAACACCACCGCCTTCCCGCAATCGCTGCACCTGCACGGCCACGTCTTCCGGCTGCTCCACCCGCTCGACGACGGTTGGGAGCCCTACTGGCTCGACACGTTCCAGCTGCTGGAGGGTCGCACCGCCCGAATCGCCTTCCTGGCCGACAATCCGGGGAAGTGGCTCGTCAGCGCGACGGCGCTCGAGCGGTTCGATACCGGTCTGTGGGGCTGGTTCGAGGTGACCTGACCCCTGCGTCCGGCCGTCGCACGACCGTTCGCGTCAAGCGTCCGGCCCGCATCCAAGTCCTTGATGCGGGCCGAAATGCCGGGTTTTGCTTGAGACTTGGCAGTATTCCGATCGAGAGAACGTGTTAACGCCGGTGAATGCATCGGCGGAATGCTGGGAGCATGCTTGGTCGCAGCAGTGCGCACCGGCCTGCAGCGCATCGACGAGGTGCCCAGCATGGAACATCAGCCGCTTCGCCACATCCGTGACATCGCCGATATCGGGACGGTCCCGCCCCTTCTCGAAGAACCCCTTCTTGGAGAACCCCTCCTCGAAGGGCGCCGGGCGCGCCTCGAGCGTTTCGCCGAGATCCTCGACCGCGAGCCGGAGCGCAGCTTCCTCACCCTGGAGGAGATCGAGTTCGTCCCGCGGGGAATGCGGGCGGGCATCCGGGCCGACAATTCGCCGCTCGCCCTCGCCGCGGCCGATCCGATCCTGCGGGCGAACGGGCTGGCCGACGACACGTTCGGGGAGGCGCGCCGCTTCTTCGGCCTGAGCACCGGCGAGGCCCACCACCTGCTCTGCTCCTGCGTGAACGGGCGCACCGTCAAGGCCGGCCCGACCGCCAAGCGCCTGCGCCGCCTCGCCGCCCGCCGTCCGGGCCTGTGGCTCGCCTACGCCTGCGCCGCCGGCCTCGTCGCCCTGCCGGGAACGTTGCTCCTGCTCGGTTGACCGGAGCCCCGAACGGAAAAAGGCCGCCCTCGCGGGCGGCCTTTTTCAAGCCGCGCGGAGGCGGCCCAAACCGGCAAGATCAAGAATTACTTGATCTTGGTCTCCTTGAACTCGACGTGCTTGCGCGCGATCGGGTCGTACTTCTTGAACGACAGCTTGTCGGTCTTGGTACGGGAGTTCTTCTTGGTGACGTAGAAATAGCCGGTGTCGGCGGTCGAGAGCAGCTTGATCTTGATGGTGACGGCCTTGGCCATGGCGCGACCTCTTGTGAGTGATGGGTGTTGCGCCCGGAGGACCGAAACGCAAAACGGCCGGGCAGGCCCGGCCAGAACGCGGCGTCTTCCTGCCCCATCGCCCCCCGGGCGTCAAGCCCGGGCGACGGTCGGCCGCGCCCGGTGGGGTCAGGGCGCGGCGCGGATCATCCGCCCGCCCACCACCGCCAGATAGGCCACGAAGAGCAGCGCCAGCGCCCAGGCGAAGCCGTGCGGCGAGGCGAGGTCCATGCCGCCGCCGACGATCGGGGGACCGAGCACCAGGCCGATGTTGTAGAGCACCAGGAAGGCCGCGTTGGCGCCCGCGAGCGCCGCGCCGTCGAACCGCGCGCCGAGATGGGCGAGCCCGACGGTGTAGAGCGTGCCGGCGATGCCGCCCCAGGCGAACAGGATGACGGCGAGGATCCGCCCGTCGCCGGCGCCGAGCGGAAGCGCGGCGGCGCCGAGCGCGCCGAAGAACGCGGCGGCGAGGAGGAGCCGGCGCTTGTCCACCTTGTCGGCCAGCAGCCCGACCGGGATCTGGAACAGCACGTTGCCGAGCGCCGCGACGCTGACGAGCCCGGCCGCCTGCTCGGCCGTGAGGCCGAGGCGCAGGCCGTAGATCGGCAGGATCGCGAAGCCTCCGGTCTCGACTGCGCCGTAGACCAGGGCGGCGAGCGTCGCCGAGGGCGCGACCCGCAGGTAGCCCAGGAAGCCCCGCCCGCCCTTGTGCGGGATCTCCGGCGACAGGTCGCGAGCCAGGAAGAGGGGCAGCGTTCCGGCGCAGAACAGGGCCGCCCCCGCCAGGTAGGGGGCCCAGCCGGCGGTGCCGAGGAAGCGCAGCAGGGCCGGGCCGATGGCGAAGCCGAGCGCCAGCACGGTCGCGTAGACGCCCATCACCAGCCCGCGCCGGCGCGGCGGCGCCGCCTGGTTGATCCAGAACTCGGAGAGCACGAACAGCACGCCGAGCGCGGCCGAGAACACGAAGCGGAGCGGGAACCACCAGGCGAAGTCGCGGACCGCCCGGAAGCCGAGGAGCGCCACGGCCGCGACCGCGATGGCGCCGAGCAGGAGCGGCATCACCCCGACCCGCGCCGCCACCCGCGGCACGAAGGGCAGGACGACGATGCTCGCCACCCCGGCGATCGCCGTGTTGACGCCGATCCAGGTGTTGGAGAGGCCCATCCGCTCCATCTCCAGGGACAGGAGCGGGATCGACAGGCTGAGCCCGATGCCGACCACCGCCACGCAGGCGATGGCCGCCGCGATGGCCGCGAGGCGCGCCGGGCCGAATTCGGAATCGGAGCTGAGGCTGGTCATGACGCGGGTTGCCGACAGGGCGGGCCCGTATGGACCAGCCGCCTCCCGAAGGCCACCCGGCGGAAGGTCCGCTTACAGTTCCTCGCGGGTGTGCTCGCCGTCCACGTCGCGGAAGAACGGCACCGGCAGCATCGGCGAGAAGCCAGCCGCGAGCCTCGCCTCCAGCTCGTCGAGGACGATGCCGGTGATGCGCGGCAGGTCGAGCCGGCGCGCCTCGGTCAGGTCGACCCAGGCGAGTTCGGTGAGCTCGGAAGCGGGGCCGACGATGCCGGGGGTCTCGGCCACCACCGCCTCGCGGTCGACGGCGAAGAACCGGGTGTCGAAGCGCTTCGGGCGCGCGGGCGGGGTGATCGCCCGGGCGACGAACTGCAGCAATTCGAGGTCGGGCATCACGCCGGCCTCCCGGAAGGCGGACCAGGCGCCGGGCGGCGCCGTCTCGGGCGGGCCGTAATCGAGGGATCCGATCATCAGCCCGGTCTCCTCGTAGGTCTCGCGGATCGCCGCCAGCGCCAGGACCCGGCCGAGATGGAACAGCGGCGGGTGGACCTGCTCGGCGAGCGCGGCTTCCGCGCGGTCGTTGAGGGTGCCGGCGACCGGCATCGACCGGTCGCCGAGCTCGATCCGTCCGCCGGGGAACACGAACAGGCCGGGCATGAACTTGTGGCCGGCATGGCGCCGGCCCATCAGCACCTTCGGCCGGTCGCCCGACCGGTCGAGGATGATCAGCGTCGCGGCGTTGCGGATCCGCAGCGGGCGTTTCTTGCGCTCAGGCGCGGCCGGAGCCGATGTGTCGTCCGTCGGTCCCGCCGCCATCGCGCGTCTCCGTCTCGTTCCGGGCCGGCCCGTCCACCGGACGGGCCCCGGCGCGGCGTATCGCGGAAAAGCCGTGCATGCCAAGGGCGTATTGCAGCCCGACCACCGCCCCCTTGGTCGGCTGCAGCAGAAGCAGCGAGGCGACGAGGGCGACCGTCGGCCAGAGCGTCATCTGGAACCAGAGCGGCACGTCGTAGCGCATCTCCGTCTCAAGGATCGCCCAGCCCACGAGATGCCCGACGACGAAGATCACCAGGTAGGGCGGCAGGTCGTCGGCCCGGTGGTGGTGCAGTTCCATCCCGCAGGCCTCGCAGCGCTCCCGCACCTTGAGGAAGCGGTGGAACAGCCGCCCCTCGCCGCAATGCGGGCAGCGGTTGCGAAAGCCGCGCCACATCGCGAGCGCCCAGGACGGCGGCTCCGAGGATTGCGCCACCGCGGGCGGTCGCCCGGTGCCGACGGGCTCGGCGGCGGGGCCGGCGTGGATCTCGATCATGCGCGTCTCCCGCGGCGCTTGGTCAGGCTCTCGCGGCGGTCCGGCGCCGGCCGGCCCTTGCGCGGGCCGCCGCGGGCCGGGGCCGGGCTTCCGGCGCGGCCACCACTGCCGGCGATCTCGAAGCGCAGGGCGCCGGCGACCGGGGCGGCCTCCATCAGCTGCACCTCGACCTTGTCGCCGAGGCGGAAGGTCTGGCGGGTGCGCTCGCCGACGAGGGCGTGGCGGCCTTCCTCGTGGCGGAAGTATTCCGCGCCCAGCGTCGAGATCGGCACGAAGCCGTCGGCGCCGGTCTCGTCGAGCTTGATGAAGAGCCCGGAGCGGGTGACGCCCGAGACCTGCCCCGCGAAGGTCGCCCCGACCCGGTCGGCGAGATGGTGGGCGATCAGGCGGTCGATGGTCTCGCGCTCCGCCGCCATGGCGCGGCGCTCGGCGGCCGAGATCTGCTGGCCGATCTCGGCGAGGTCCCCGGTCTCCAGGCCCGACGGCAGGCCGTCGTCGCCGAGCCGCAGGGCCCGGATCAGGGCGCGGTGGACGACGAGATCGGCGTAGCGCCGGATCGGCGAGGTGAAGTGGGCGTAGCGGCGGAGCGCCAGGCCGAAATGCCCGGCATTCTCGGCGGCGTAGACGGCCTGGGCCTGGGAGCGCAGAACCACCTCGTTGAGGAAGAGCTGGTGCTCGCTGCCCTCGACCATGCCGAGGATGCGGTTGAACAGGGCCGGGCGGAGATTCGCCTCCTTCGGCAGCTTGAGGCCGATCGAGGCCATCACCTCGCCGAGCGCCCGCATCTTCTCGAGCGAGGGCTCCTCGTGGACGCGGTAGATCAGGGCCTGGCGCGCCGATTCCAGAACCTCGGCCGCCGCGACGTTGGCCTGGATCATGAACTCCTCGATCAGGCGGTGCGCCGAGAGGCGCTCCGGCACGATCACCCGGTCGACCCCGCCCTCGGCATTGAGGATCACCTTGCGCTCGGGCAGGTCGAGCGCCAGGGGCCCGCGGGCGTCGCGGGCAACCGCCAGCGCGTCGTAGGCGGCCCAGAGCGGGCGCAGCACCCCGTCGAGGATCGGAGCCGTCACCTCGTCCGTCCGGCCGTCGATCGCGGCCTGCGCCTGGGCGTAGGCGAGCTTGGCGCGCGAGCGCATCATGACCCGGTGGACGCTGTGGCGAACTTTTCGCCCCTCCGCCGTGATGATCATCCGCACGGCCAGCGCCGGACGGTCCTGGCCGGGCCGCAGGGAGCAGAGGTCGTTCGAGATCCGCTCGGGCAGCATCGGCACCACCCGATCGGGGAAGTAGACCGAGTTGCCGCGGATCAGCGCCTCGCGGTCGAGGGCGGAGCCGGGCCGGACATAGGCCGCGACGTCCGCGATGGCGACCGTGATCACGAACCCGCCCGGATTGGCCGGATCGGGATCGGGGACCGCCATCACGGCGTCGTCGTGGTCCTTGGCGTCCGGCGGGTCGATGGTGACGAGGGGCAGCTCCCGCCAATCCTCGCGGCCCTCGAGCCCGACCTCGCGGGCGGCCTCCGCCTCCGCCAGCACCTCGCGCGGGAAGACGTGCGGGATGCCGTGGGCGTGGATGGCGATCAGGCTCACCGCCTTTTCGGAGCCGAGACTGCCGAGGCGCTCCTTCACGCGGCCTTGCGTCAGCCCGAAGCGGTCCTCGCGACCGAGCGCGACGGTGACGAGGTCGCCGTCGAGCGCCTCGCCCTCGGCGCCCGGCGGCACCGCGATCTCGCGCCCCTGCGCCTTCTTGTCGACGGGCACGATGCGCCCGCCGCCGGCCGGAAGGGCGCGGAACACGCCGAGCGTCTCGGCCTTGTTGCGGCCGATCACCTTGATGACCCGGCCGAGGTAGCGCCCGGGCGTGTCGCCGTCCGGCTCGACCTTGAGGAGCGCCCGGTCGCCGGTGCCCGGGGCCGGCCCGTCGGCGCGGCGCCCGCGGGGCATCAAGACGGTGATGAGCGGCGCGGGCCCGGCCTCCGGGTCCCACTGCGAGGGCCGCGCCACCAGTTCGCCGTCGCGGTCGCGCCGGCTGTCGATATCGGCGACGACGACCGGGGGCAGGCGCCCGGCCTTGCGCAGGCCGGCGCGGTCCTTCTCGATCGCGCCCTCCTCCTGCATCTCCTTGAGCAGGCGCTTCAGCTCGATCTTGTCGGAGCCCTTGATGCCGAAGGCATGGGCGATCTCGCGCTTGCCGACCTTCTGGGGCGAGCCCTCGATGAAGGCGAGGACCGCCTCCCGGGTCGGCACGGGGCCCTGCACCGGCTTCGGCGCACGCGCGGCCTTGCCGGGCTTGCTCGTCGGGGACGCGTCCGCCTGGGGACGTCCCTCGGGGTGAAGTCTCTTGGCCAACAACTCGATCCAGGCGGCGTGACGCGCTCAGGTGCCCGGCGGGCGAGCCGCGGCCGCTCCCGCGAAATATGGGCTGAGTGCGGCTGCGGGGCAACGGCGCGGGGAGACGCCGTCGGGACTGTCCCCCCGTCGGATCGCCGCGACCGCGGGGACGGGAATGGCGGGATGCACGAGGCGGACGATTGGCCGAATCAGCGGAAAGCTCAGATCGTCGTTAACAATTCGTTGATATGCTTTTCCTTGCGCAAAAGAGATTTCCACGATCGCCCAATTGACCAAGATATCGGAAGTTTTTCAGATTGATCTCCGCGAATCGATTGACATTCGCGACAAGAAATCACGACCGAGAATACGATGAAGACCAGACTCTCCGGGCGGGCCTCCTCCACCGCCATGAGCCGACGCCGGCTGTTCCAGTCCGGCGCATTGGTGGCGGGCGCTGCCCTCGGCAGCCGGATCCCCGGGGCCGCCGCCCTCGAGGGCCCCGCGCCTCGGGGCCTCGACGCCCTCGCGCGGGACCTGAAGGGCCGCCTGATCCGCCCGGGCGAGCCAGGCTACCTCGTCGCCGCCTGGCCGAATAACGGCCGCTGGGCCGACGTGCTGCCGCTGGCGATCGCCCTCTGCGTCGACGACCGGGACGTGCGCACCTGCCTCGCCTGGGCGCGCCAGGAGCGCCAGACCTTCGCGGTGCGCTGCGGCGGGCACAATTACGCGGGCTTCTCGACGACGACCGGCCTCCTCATCGACGTGAAGCCGATGAGCGCCATCACGTTCGACCAAAAGAGCGGCCTCGTGACGGTCGGGGCCGGGGCCAGCAACCAGGACATGGCCGACGCTTTCCGGGCCACCGGCCTGGCGATTCCCTCCGGCCGCTGCCCGACGGTCGGCATCAGCGGGCTCACCCTCGGCGGCGGCTGGGGCTTCTCGGCGACGCGCAACGGCCTGACCTGCGACGCCTTGCGGGCGACCGACGCGGTGACGGCGGACGGGACGCTGCGCCGCGCCACCGCCCGCGACGAGGAGGCGCTGTTCTGGGCCGCCCGCGGCGGCGGCGGCGGCAACTTCGCGGTCCACACCGCCTTCACCTTCGAGCCGCACCCGGTCAACGACGTCACGGTGTTCAACATCGTCTGGCCGGCCCGCCACCAGGTCGAGCTGATGCTGGACCTTCAGGACATCCAGCTCAGGAATCCGGGCCTGATTTCGACCCGCAGCAAGCTCGCGCCCGGCGCCGCCGGCCCGGTCACGCGCGGCGACCTGCGGGTGCAGACCCTCGGCCAGTTCTTCGGCTCGCCCGACCAGTTGCGGGCCCTGCTCGACCGCCCGCTCTCCCGCGCCCGGCCGATCGTCGCGGAGATCAACGCGATGAACTACTGGAGCGCCCGCGACTACCTCGTCACCGACGACCCGATCGGCGTCTACGACATCCGCTCGAGCTACGTCGCCGGCGCCCTCGGCGGCGAGGCCATCGAGACCATGATCGGCTGGATGGAGAAATGGCCCGGCGGCTCGCTGCGCCAGGACAACATGGGCATCCTGTTCGCGGCCGGCGGCCAGGTGAAGGCCGTGCGGCCCACCGACACGGCCTATGTCCACCGCGATTCCGACTTCATCGTCGAGATGGAGGCGTCCTGGAGCCCGCTCGACACGCCCGACACCGTGAAACGCCAGCAGGCCTGGCTCACCGAATACTTCGCGGCGATGCAGCGCTACGTGAAGCCGCAATCCTACGTCAACTTCCCGAGCCGCGACCTGCCGAACTGGCTCAAGGCCTATTACGGCGAGAATGTCGGCAAGCTCTGCGAGGTGAAGCGCCGCTACGACCCGGACAACGTGTTCAGGTTCCCGCAGAGCATCCCGCTCGCGCCGCCAGCGTGACTTGACGGCTCTGCCTTTGTGGCGGGCGATACCGGCCTGTCTGGGGAAACGAAAAGCGTGGGACTTCCCCCTCTCCCCGCGGGCGGGGAGAGGAGCGGGACCCGCAGCTCTGCGATTGTCCGTAACGCACCCCACCCGGCAGCGTCCCAAAGAGAAAGGGGCCGGATCGCTCCGGCCCCCTCGTCCCTCGGTCTGGTAGCCGGTGACGGCTTACAGCGAGTAGTAGTTCACGAACTCGATCGGGTGCGGGGTCATCTCGTAGCGCATCACCTCGGTCATCTTCAGTTCGATGAACGAGTCGATGAAGTCGTCGCTGAACACGCCGCCGGCCTTGAGGAACTCGCGGTCGGCGTCGAGGCTGTTGAGCGCCTCACGGAGCGAGCCGCACACGGTCGGGATCTCCTTGAGCTCCGCCGGGGGCAGATCGTAGAGGTCCTTGTCCATGGCCGGACCGGGATCGATCTTGTTGTTGATGCCGTCGATGCCGGCCATCAGCATGGCCGCGAAGGCGAGGTAGGGGTTCGCCATCGGGTCGGGGAAGCGGACCTCGACGCGCTTGGCCTTCGGCGAGGTCGTCCACGGAATCCGGCACGACGCCGAGCGGTTGCGGGCCGAGTAGGCCAGCAGCACCGGGGCTTCGTAGCCCGGGACCAGGCGCTTGTAGGAGTTGGTCGACGGGTTGGTGAAGGCGTTGAGCGCCTTGGCGTGCTTGATGATGCCGCCGATGTACCAGAGGCACTCCTGGGACAGGTCGGCATACTTGTTGCCGGCGAAGACCGGCTTGCCATCCTTCCAGATCGACTGGTGGACGTGCATGCCCGAGCCGTTGTCGCCGTAGACCGGCTTCGGCATGAAGGTCGCGGTCTTGCCGTAGCTCTGGGCGACGTTGTGGATGCAGTACTTGTAGATCTGCATCTGGTCACCCATCAGGGTGAGCGTGTCGAACTTCATGCCCAGCTCGTGCTGGGCCGAGGCGACCTCGTGATGGTGCTTCTCGACCTTCACGCCCATCGACTGCATGGCGGCCAGCATCTCGCCGCGCATGTCCTGGGCCGAATCCTGCGGCGGAACCGGGAAGTAGCCGCCCTTGATCTGCACGCGGTGGCCGAGGTTGCCGCCCTCGTACTCGGTCTGGCCGTTGATCGGCAGCTCGACCGAATCCAGCTTGAAGCCGGTGTTGTAGGGGTCGGCGGAGAACCGCACGTCGTCGAAGACGAAGAACTCGGCCTCGGGGCCGACGAAGATGGTGTCGCCGATGCCGCTGGCCTTGACGAAGGCCTCGGCCTTCTTGGCGATGCCGCGCGGATCGCGGCCGTAGGGCTCGCCGGTCATCGGCTCGAGCACGTCGCAGACGATCGACATGGTCGAGGCCGAGAAGAACGGATCCATGCAGGCCGTCGCCGGGTCCGGCATCAGCAGCATGTCGGATTCGTTGATCGCCTTCCAGCCGGCAATCGACGAGCCGTCGAACATCGTGCCCTCGGCGAAGATGTCCTCGTCGACCAGCGACACGTCGAAGGTGACGTGCTGCCACTTGCCCCGCGGATCGGTGAAGCGGAAATCGACGTACTTGACGTCGTTTTCCTTGATTTCCTTGAGGACGTCCGTCGCGGTCTTAGACATTCTCGTTTGACCCCTTCCTAGAGCGGCGGCAGAGCCGCCACAAAGCCGCGGTCCTGGACGTCAGGCCGCGGTTTTCGTCGTCGCAGACGAGGGCGGGAGGCCCGTCAGATCGCGTCCGAGCCGGTCTCGCCCGTGCGGATGCGGATGGCTTCCTCGATCGAGGAGACGAAGATCTTGCCGTCGCCGATCCGGCCGGTCTGGGCGGATTTGCGGATCGCCTCGACGGCGCCGTCCACCAGCGTGTCGGGCAGCACGATCTCGAGCTTCACCTTGGGCAGGAAGTCGACCACGTACTCGGCACCCCGATAGAGTTCCGTGTGGCCCTTCTGGCGGCCGAAGCCCTTGGCCTCGATCACCGTGATGCCCTGAAGGCCGACCTCCTGCAGGGCCTCCTTCACCTCGTCGAGCTTGAAGGGCTTGATGATCGCTTCGATCTTCTTCATGCCGGGCGGGCCTGGTCTGCAACGGTTCCGGCGGCCTTCCTAGCATCGTGCTGCGCCGACCGCCACGGGGGATTTCCCGGGAGCAGATCGGGAATGCCTAATCCGTAAGCAATTGCTGCGCGTTTGTTGCGCAATTCGACGTTCTCAAGCCGGGTGCCGCGGCAAGGCCGGCACCTCTGGGCGTTCTTCGGAGTACGACGCGATGGCCGGAACCGAATTGCTGACCACGGACGAGATGCGCCGGGCCGACGCCGCGGCGATCGCCGCAGGCATGCCGGGCCTCGACCTCATGCGCCGGGCCGGCGCGGCGGTCGCGGCGCGGGCCCGGGCAATGACCGGCAGCGGACCGATCCTGGTCCTGTGCGGGCCGGGCAACAACGGCGGCGACGGGTTCGTGGCCGCCCGCCTCCTCGCTGAGGCGGGGATCGCGGTCGAGGTCGCGCTCCTCGGGGATCGGGAGGCGCTCCGGGGCGACGCGGCGGCAGCGGCCGCGGAATGGACCGGCCCGGTCTCGGAGGCCGCCGGCGCCGAGCCCGCCGGGTTCTCGCTCGTGATCGACGCCCTGTTCGGCGCCGGCCTCTCCCGCCCGCTCGACGGCGCGGCCGCCGCCCTGGTCGCGCGGGTCAACGGCTCCGGCGTGCCGGTGCTGGCGGTCGACGTGCCGTCCGGCCTCGACGGCGATACCGGGGCACCGCGCGGGCCGGTCGTGAACGCGACGGCGACGGTCACGTTCGTCCGCAAGAAGCCCGGCCACCTGCTGCTGCCGGGCCGTCGCCTGTGCGGCCCCGTGACCGTGGCGGAGATCGGCATCCCGGCTGCGGTCCTGGCGGAGATCGGCGCCGAGGCCCACGCCAACGGGCCGGACCTCTGGGGCGCCGCCTTCCCGCGTCTGACGGAGGAGAGCCACAAATACACCCGCGGCCACGCGGTGGTGCTGTCGGGGCCGGCGCATCGCACCGGCGCGGCGCGGCTCGCCGCCCGCGGGGCCCTGCGGATCGGGGCCGGCCTCGTCACCCTTCTCTCCCCGACCCCGGCCCTCCCGGAGAACGCCGCGCAGCTCACCGCGATCATGCTGCGCCCCTGCGACAGCGCCGACGACCTCGACGACACCCTCACCGACGAGCGCCTCAACGCGATCGTGGCCGGGCCCGGCCTCGGCAGCGGCGCACCGACCCGGGACCTCGTGCGGGTGGCGACCGAGGCCGGCCGCGCCCTGGTCCTCGATGCCGACGCCCTGACGAGCTTTGCGGGCAAGGCCGACGACTTGGTGGAGATGATCGCGTCCGGCGACACCCGGGCCGTCGCGACCCCGCATGACGGCGAGTTCGCGCGCCTGTTCAAGGGCGTGGCGGCGGTGCCGGCTGAGGGCTCGCGGCTCGACCGGGCCCTTGCCGCGGCGGCCTTCCTCGACGCGGTCGTGGTGCTCAAGGGCGCCGACACGGTGATAGCCGCGCCGGACGGGCGCGCCGCCATCAACGCCAACGGTACGCCGTGGCTCGGAACCGCCGGCAGCGGCGACGTGCTGTGCGGGTTCATCGGCGGTCTGCTGGCGCAGGGCATGCCGCCCTTCGAGGCCGCCGCCGCCGCGGTCTGGCTTCACGCCGAGGCCGGCCGCCGGCACGGGCCGGGCCTGATCTCGGAAGATCTGCCCGAGCAGATGCCGGCGGTGCTCGGTGCGTTGCTGGAGCGGCTCGGGGTCGTGTGACGATCGGCCGGGGGCGGATCGGCCGCCCCCTCCCCTCGGAGCCCGGCGTCACAGGCCGGGAAGCGTGGCCGACCCAGGCGTCATGCCGGTCGAGGGCGAATGCCCGCTCACGCCGCCGCGGCGACGACCCGATTCCGGCCGGCCTGCTTGGCCTCGTAGAGCGCGAGATCGGCGCGCTTGAGCAGCGTGCCCGCCTCGACGTCGTTGGCTTGGCGGGCGGCGACGCCGATCGAGACCGTCACCTCGATCGAGCAGGTGCCGCGCTGCACGGCGAACGGGGCCGCCTCGATCCGCTCGCGGATGCGCTCGGCGACCTGGCGGGCGGCGTCGAGCCCGGTATCGGGCACCACCACGACGATCTCCTCGCCGCCGAACCGCGCCACCACGTCGATGCCGCGGGTCTGGGCGCGGATGCGGGTGGCGAATTCTTTCAGCACCTCGTCGCCGGCATCGTGGCCGAAGCGGTCGTTGATCGACTTGAATCGGTCGATGTCGAGGATCAGCAGCGAGACCGGCCGCTCGCGCAGCGACGGCTCGGAGAAGAGGCCGGCGAGGTAGCTGTCGAGGTAGCGCCGGTTGTGCAGGCCGGTCAGCCCGTCGGTGACGGCGAGGTCCATCGAGGCCTGGACCGACTCGCGCAGCGAGTGCGAGAAGCGCTTGCGCTTCACCTGCGTGCGGACCCGGGCGACGAGCTCGTTGCGGTCGATCGGACGGACGAGATAATCGTGCACGCCGAGATCGAGGCCGCGCATGATCCGGGCACGGTCATGCGGCTCGGCCAGCATGACCACCGGCACGGTGCGGGTACGGTCGAGGGAACGCAGCTGGCTGCACAGGCGCAGGCCGTCATGGTCCTGCAGGTCGAGGCTCACCAGGACCACGTCGTACTCGCCGGCCTTGACCCGCTCCAGCGCCTCCTGGGGCGTCGCCACCGTCTCGACGCAGTGGTACTGACCGAGTGCCGCCGACAGGCGGTCGGCGGCGGAGCGGCGATCTTCGACGATGAGCACGTTGGCATTGTGCCCGGTCTCGGCGGCGGCCGCCGCCAGCGGATCGCCGACGCGCGAGGCCATGGCACGGCTGCGCAGCTCGTCGGTCACCGCCTTGAGGCGCACCAGGCTGCGCACCCGGGCCATCAGGGCGGTGTCGTCGATCGGCTTCGTCAAGAAATCGTCGGCGCCGGCGTCGAGCCCGCGCAGGCGGTCGCTCGGCTGGTCGAGGGCGGTCACCATGACGACCGGGAGGTGCGCCGTGGTCGGCGTCGCCTTGATCCGGCGGCAGACCTCGAACCCGTCCATCCCGGGCATCATCACGTCGAGCAGCACGATGTCGCACAGCCCCTTCTCGCAGATCGCGAGGGCGTCGGGCCCGTTCATCGCCGAGACGACGTCGAAATACTCGAGCGACAGCTTCGTCTCGAGCAGCTTGATGTTCGGAAAGAGGTCGTCGACGATCAGGACGCGTGCCGACATGGAAGGACAGGCCTCTCTCAGCTTCTGCTCAGCTCTGGCGCTCGTCGCCAACGTAGGTCCGGACCGTCGCGAGGAACTTCGCGACCGAGATCGGCTTCGACAGATAGGCCTCGCAGCCGCCCTCGCGGATCCGCTCCTCGTCGCCCTTCATGGCGAAGGCCGTGATCGCGATCACCGGGATGCTCTTGAGGTCGTCGTCCTCCTTGAGCCATTTAGTGACTTCGAGGCCCGAGACCTCGGGGAGTTGGATGTCCATCAGGATCAGGTCAGGCCGATGCCGGCGCGCCAGCTCGATCGCCTCGATCCCGTTGGCCGTCTTGAGGGTCGCGTAGCCGTGAGCCTCCAACAGGTCGTTGAAGAGCTTCATGTTCAGCTCGTTGTCCTCGACGATGAGCACCGTCTTCGTCATGGCTCACTGTCTCCGGCGCTCCAGCGGGCCGCGTCACACCCCGGCTGCGACCGGAACAGCAACACTGTTAAGCGACACATGTTGATGAAACGCAAATTCGATGGATTGGCCAGGGGGACGGGTCCCCGTGGCGGAGTGCTGAGCGAATCCGCCGCGGAGGCGCTGGGGACCCGGGTCTTCGAGTATGTCACCGGGGATCCGGGCCGGCTCCTGCGCTTCATGGAGAGCACCGGCCTGTCGCCCGATGCCCTGCGGCGGGCGGCCGGCACGCCCGAGCTCGTGGCGGGCCTGCTCGATCATGTCGTGGCGGACGAGGAACTTTTGCTCGCCTGCGCGGGCTCCCTCGACGTCTCGCCCGAGCAGATCGCCCAGGCCTGGCGCCGCCTCGGCCCCCCGGACCCGGACGAGTTCGGGGCGTGAGCGGCGCGCTGCTCTGCCGCGATTGCGGGGCGAGCGTCCCGCCCGGCACGCTCCGCTGCCGGGCCTGCGGCTCGCCGCGCCTCCTCGCCCATCCGGAGCGCGACGCGCTGTCGATCGCGCATATCGATTGCGACGCCTTCTACGCCGCGGTCGAGAAGCGGGACGATCCCTCGCTGCGGGACCGGCCGCTGATCATCGGCGGGGGCAGGCGCGGCGTGGTGGCGACCGCCTGCTACATCGCCCGCATCCGCGGCGTGCATTCGGCGATGCCGATGTACCGGGCCCTTGAGGCCTGCCCGGACGCGGTGGTGCTGCGGCCCGACATGGAAAAATACGCCCGGGTCGGCCGGCAGGTGCGGGCGATGATGCTGGACCTCACGCCCCTGGTCGAGCCGGTCTCGATCGACGAGGCCTTCCTCGATCTGTCGGGCACCGAGCGGCTGCACGGGGCGCCGCCCGCGGTCACGCTGGCGCGCTTCGTCCGCCGGGTCGAGGCCGAAATCGGCATCACGGTCTCGGTCGGGCTCGCCCCGAACAAGTTCCTGGCCAAGATCGCCTCCGACCTCGAGAAGCCCCGCGGCTTCTCGATCATCGGCCGCGAGGAGGCCGCCGCCTTCCTGGCGGCAAAGCCGGTGCGGATCATCCCGGGCATCGGCCAGGCGGCGGCCGAGCGCCTCGCGGCTCTGGGCATCCGCCATGTCGGCGACATCGCCCGGGTGGCGCCGGAGCGGCTGCATGCGGGGCTGGGGCGCGACGCGTCCCGCCTGATGGCGCTCGCCCGCGGCGAGGACCCCCGCCGGGTTCAGCCCTCGCGGGAAACGAAAAGCGTCTCGGGCGAGACCACCTTCGCGGAGGACCTGCGCGGCTTCGCCGAGCTGCGGCCGATCCTGTGGCAGCTCTGCGAGAAGGTGGCGCGGCGGCTGAAGCGGGCCGAGTTCGCCGCCGGCAGCGTCACCCTGAAGCTGAAGGACCGGGATTTTCGCCTGCGCACCCGCACCCGCTCGGGGCTCGCCCCGACGCAGGTCGCCGAGCGGCTCTTCCGCCCGGCCGAGGCGCTGCTGCGCGAGGCCTGCGACGGCACCGCCTACAGGCTGATCGGGATCGGGGCCGGCGACCTGTGCGGGGCCGCCCATGCCGACCGCGGCGACCTCGCCGACGTCTCGGCGATCCGCGACGCCAGCCGGGCCGCGGCGATCGACGCCCTGCGCGAGCGTTTCGGCGCCGCCGCGGTGCAGCGCGGCCTCGGCTTCGCGCCGCTGGAGGCGGACCGGATGCCGACGGGCAAGCCGGCCCGCGACCGGGCTCCTCTCGACGGGCCGGTCCGCGGCCGGCCGGGACGGGAGCGCGGTTAGGGCGCTGCTCCGGTCAGGGCTTGCAATCCTTGCTCTCGGGCAGGAGCTCGATGCGCGACAGCTCGCCCTTGAGGGAGAACTCGCCGTAATCGAGGCGGAGCGCCGCGCTGACGCCGTTCTCGTAGAGGTCGAAGGCGAGGACGTAGACCGGGGTGCGCTCCCCTTCCCCCGGCGAGAAGTAGCTCAGGGTCACCGGCCAATGCGGCATCAGCGCCATCGCGCCGTCGCGCAACGCCGCCTCGACCGGAACCGGCCTGGATTCCGGTTTGAGATCCGGCCCGGCGGGCGCCGCGGGATCGGCTGGGGGCGTTCCGGTCGCGTCGGGCTTGGCCTCCGCCTTGGCGGCGACGCGCCGTGCACCGATGACCGCCAGGGTGTCGTAGACCTTGCGGCCGTCGTCGGAGCCGTCGAACACCTTGACGGCAACCGTGGATTGCCCGGCGCGGGCGGCCTCGATCAGCCGCTTCATGTGGGCGGCGGGAAACAGCACCTCCCCGGGCACGCCGAACTCGCCGCGCTTGGGCTGCTTGAGGGTGACCGCGAGGCCCTTGTCGCTGCGCTCGGCGTTGCCGTCCACCGGGGCGGTCGTCTTGCCGTTGAGGTCGGACTGGGTGCGGAAGCGGAAGCTGCGCCCGTCGCCCGCCTCGAAGGTGGTGTTGCGCAGGTCGGAGGTGCGGCTGCCGCTCTCCGAGCTCTCCAGCACCGTGACCTGCCGGTACTGCAGGGCGTACCCCTTGCAGGCATCGCCGGTGAAGTCGAACACGATCCGGCCGCGGGCATTCTCGACCGCGCGGGTGCCGGAGCTGCCGGACAGCGACAGATCGTAGACGGCGCGATGGGGCGCGAGATGCACGCTCTCGGCTGCCCAGGCGGGCGACGAGAGCGCGAGCACGACGCACGCGAGGGCTGTTCGCATGAGGTCTCCCGGGGGCCGTCGGTGATCGCGTCGGCCCGCTTTCTCCCGCGCAAGATAGGTCCCGCCCCGCCCCCCGGCAACGTATCCGGACGGGGGTGGGGCCGAGGGCCGTGGCGCTGCGGCCACGCTTGCCGGCGACCGCACCGGCAACCCTCGCAGGTCGAGGAGCGCGACGGCGGTTCAACCCATGTTCGCCGGACGGAACCGCACGAGAGGCTCGACGAACTTGGCCGACAAGTCTTTGATCGAAAGAGAGATTTATCGATGCGCGAGGAATGCGGGCGCAGCGGGAGGGCGGCGCGACGGGGTGATGAAGCCCGGTTCGGGCAGGCCGCCGGGTGCGGGGAAAAACCGGCGCGGCCGGGGGCCGGACTCTTGCGCGGATGTTAGGGCGTCCTGTAGGTTCACCCCGTCGCCAGCGCCCGGAGCGTGGCGGCGATCACCAGCAGGATCGGACGGACTGAACGCGCGGTCGAACGGCGAGCCGCTCGCGGCCGCTTGCCGATTCCATGGGTGATGTCGGGTGAGTGGAGGCGGCGATGATGGATGCGGGTCCGAGCTGGACGAAGGAACGCGTCGAGCTTCTCAAGCGGCTCTGGAGCGATGGCCACAGCGCCAGCCAGATCGCCGCCGAGATCGGCGGAGTCTCCCGCAACGCCGTCATCGGCAAGGTCCACCGCCTCGGGCTCGCCGGGCGCGTGACCAAGCCCAACGGAGCCCAGGCCGGTCGCCGTCCGCGTCCCGAACCCGAATCCCCCGTCTCCGTCGGCGGGACGCCCAGCGTGGTCGCGCCCGCGCCGCCGGCCCTCGCGCTGATCCAGCCCGCTTCCGCGCCGCCCTCCGCCGTCGCGCTGCCGGAGAGCTCCCGCGTGACCATCATGGAGCTGCGGGATTTCATGTGCCGCTGGCCGATGGGCGACCCCTCGACCCCGGATTTTCGTTTCTGCGGCGACCGGGCGATCACCGGCCTGCCCTACTGCACCCACCACAGCCGCATCGCCTACCAGCCCGCCGCCGAGCGCAAGCGCGACCGCAAGGTCGTCGGCTTCCGGTAGCCGTGTCCGGGGCCGGCAAGACCCGGCCCTTTCGGACCTCCTGACACTATCGCTCAAATCCTAACGATTCCTGTCCCGCCGGTCCGCCCTCGTCGTGCGCCGTCGCGGACCGGGCAGCGACGCGTTATACCGACGGGCGCGGCCGCCGGAATCGAGGCCGAGATCGGACGGGCCGGGCGATGCACGAGACCGTCGTCCCCACGGGACGAGGAGTGAGACCGCAGCGCCGTCGAACGGATCCGTTCGGAGGTGCAAGACAAGCCCGAATGGGCGTCGGCGCCAATGAGCCGGACGCCGTGGTATCGACGTGCCGATGCCAAGGCGGGACGGTATGAGCGACAAGAAGCGCCGGGCCACCGCCGCGGAGATCCGCGAGCGGGCCTTTCTCGACGTGATCGCCTGGCTCGATTACCGCGTCGCGGTCTGCCGCGACGGTCTGGAGCGCTACAGCGACTCGCACGGTGCCGACAGCCGGGCCGCCGCGGCCGAGCGTGCCGCGGCGTTCGAGGCCGAGCTGATCCTGCGCGAGATCCGCAAGCTGGCGGAGGTGCCGCCCCGCTCCAGGACCTTCCGGGACGCCGCCGAGGCGCGCCGCCGCTACGTCGCCGGGCAAGCCGCCCGCACCGGCGAGCCGGACCGGGAAGCTTGACGTCAGGCCCGGCCCCGCGGCGCATCCGTGGTCATTGCAGGTCCAGCACCACGCTGCGGAACCCCTGCGGCCTGCGCGCCGGACAGATGTCGGTGTCGTCGCCGAGAAGCTGCACCTTCGTGCCGTCCTGGGCGACGAGGAGCCCCTCGGGCTGGAAATCGGGGATCGCCGCCATCGCCTCGGCGGCCCCGGGTACCCGGGACGGGGCCTCGCCGGTCTTGCCCGACCAGCGGTAGAGATCGAAGGCGCCCCCACGGCCGCCCGCCACGATGAAGTAGGCCTTGATCCCGCCCGCATAGGCGATGTCGCGGATGCCGCGGCCCTTGAGGTCGAGGGCGATCGGCTTGCCGAGCTTGGGGGCCGCCCCCTCCCCCAGCATCGCGGCCGGGTTCTCGACCGGCACCACCAGGGCGTCGTTGTCGGCGTTGAGCGGGTTGCCGAGGCCGACGAGCAGGCCGCTCCCATCGGGTGTGGCGCTCAATCCCTCGACGGCGAGACCCCGCCGCTGCGGGCTGAGGTTCGGCTTTGCCGCGAGATCGACGGCGATGCGGTCGGCGAGCGCCGGATCGAGATCGGACAGCGCCTTGGCGAGCCCCCGGACCGCCTTGCCCTTCGGCGTCACCGCGGGCGCCGCCGCGTCGCCGCCGACCGACAGGGCGAGGATCTGGCGCGTGGCCTCGCGGGTCCGGCCCTCGGCATCGCGGCCATGGGAGCCGATCGCGACGAGCTCGCCGCCGAGCCAGGTCAAGGCCTCGAGGTCGGACCGGCCCGGCTCCTCGCGGGCATCGGTGGCGAGGGCCGCGTCGAGGTCACCGCCCTTCAGGGGCAGCGGCGGGCCGGACTCGTTCGCCCGGTAGAGGCGCAAGCTGTCGTCCCCGTCGCTCACCACCAGGAAGCGGTCGCCGAAGCTGCCGGCCGGGTAGGGCACGGCCCCGGAGGCCTGGCACGTCCCCCAATGCATCAGCACCGGCCCCGCCTTCACCTCGGCGCGCGCGGCCGAGGCCGCGAGACAGAGGGCGAGCCCGGCAACGAGGGTATTTCGGCGCATCGTGCGCAGACCCGTCATGGCGTTCCTCCCTGGTGGCGGTCCGGCAGTCGCGGGACCGTCTTCGTTGCCATCCGCGTGTCGTGAGCCCTTCACGTCTCCGGACCCGGATCGTCGCCGCGCCGGTCCGCCTCGCTCTGCCGCCTGTCGCGCCGCAGGACCCAGAGCTGCCAGAAGCCGAGGCCCAGAACGGCCCCGAAGACGAGCCCGAAATCGAGGAGCGCGAACAGCGTCTCGTTCACGACGGCGCCGCGCCCCCCAGGCGCTCGCGCTCGCGCAGCACCTCGATGAGATCGAGGACGCGCACGACCTGCGCGCCGACATTCCACCAGGCCGGGCGAGGCGGGGCCAGGGGTGGCCCGGCGATGGGCCGGGGCATCGCCGCCACCGCCGCGAGGAGGAAGGCCGCCTCCGGCAGGGCCGGCCGCTCGGGGCGGCGGGGCGAGGCGACGAGCGCCGCGCGGGCGAGGAGCCGGGCCTTGCGGGCGCCCGGCACCCGGGCGCGCCGGCCGACCGGATCGAGTCCGGAGCGGGTCAGGTCGCGGCCGATCTCGGCGTAGATCAGACCGGCCGCCCGGACCGCCGGGCGGCAGGCGGGGGGCAGGAGCGCGATGCCGGCCTCCGCCCGCTCGTACAGGACGTCGGCGGCGGCGAGCAGGCGGGCCACCACGGAGGCCAGGGCCGGGCTCGCCTCCGGCCGCGCGAGAAAGGCGTCGGGGTCGATCCCGGCCTCGCGCAGCCACGATTCCGGCAGGTAGAGGCGCCCGGCGCGGGCATCCTCGCCGACGTCGCGGGCGACGTTGGTGAGCTGCATGGCGATGCCGAGGTCGCAGGCCCGGGCCAGCGCCTCCGCCGAGCGCTCGCCCATCACCAGGGTCATCATCGCCCCGACCGAGCCGGCGACCCGGGCCGCGTAGGCGGCGAGGGCGGAGAGGTCCGGGTAGCGCCGCCCGGCAGCGTCCCAGGCCAGCCCCTCGAGAAGGGCGGCGGGCAGGGCCTGGGGGATCGCGTGGCGGGCGACGATCTCGGCGAGCGCCCGGTCGGCGGGCGCGTCGGCGGGCCGGCCGGCATAGACCGAGGCGAGCCGCGCCCGCAGCCGCGGCACCGCGTCGGCCCGGGCGCCCGCCCCGTCCACCGCGTCGTCCGAGAGGCGGCAGAAGGCGTAGAGCCCGTAGGCGTCCCGGCGCACGGCCCGGGGCAGCAGCCACGAGGCGGCGTAGAAGCTGCGGGACCCCGCCCGGATCGCGGCCCGGCAGGCGGCGTGGTCGGCGGGACGGGCGAGGGGCGCATCAGGCGAAGACGGCAGCATCGGGCACCACGCGATCGAGGATCTTCGACGAGGACAGCACGCCCGGCAGCCCGGCCCCCGGATGGGTGCCGGCGCCGACGAGATAGAGGTGGCGCACCGCGCCGCAGCGGTTGTGCGGGCGGAAATACGCGCTCTGGGTCAGGATCGGTTCGAGGCCGAAGCCCGAGCCGCGCCAGGCCAGGAAGTCGTCGGAGAAGTCCTGCGGGGTCGTCACCCGGGAGGTGACGAGGGCATCCGACAGGCCCGGCAGGACCGTGGTTTCGAGGCGCGCGGCGACGCGCTGGCGGAACGGCTCGGCGAGCCGCGCCCAATCCTGCCCGCCGGCGAGGTTCGGCACCGGAGCCAGCACGTAGAACGCGTCGTGGCCCGGCGGCGCCACGCTCGGGTCTGTCGCGGTCGGGCGGTGCAGGTAGAGGCTCATGTCCTCGGCCAGCACCTTCCGGGAGAAGATGTCGTCGAGGAGGCCGCGGTAGCGCGGCCCGAGCAGGATCGTGTGGTGGGGAAGGTCCGGGTAGGTCCGCCGCGTGCCGAAATACCAGACGAACAGCCCCATCGAGGAATGCGCCCGGGCGAGCCGCCCGGCCCCCCGGCCGCGGACCTCCGGCGCCAGCAGGTGCAGCGCCGTGGCGACGGAATCGGCGTTCGACACCACGATGTCGGCGCGAATCTCGCGGCCGTCGGCCAGCGCCACGCCGCGCGCCGTGCCGTCCTCGACCAGGATGCGCGCGACCTCCGCGCCGCAGCGGACCTCGCCGCCCTGTCCCTCGATCAGGCGGACGAGACCGCGAACCAGGGCGCCGGTGCCGCCGAGGGCCGAATGCACGCCCCAGCGCCGCTCCAGCGACGCGATCAGGCAGTAGAGCGCGCTCGCCCGGAACGGCGAGCCGCCGATGAGGAGCGGGTGGAAGCTGAAGGCGGTGCGCAGGCGCTCGTCCCGGAACACCGACGATACGAGGCCGTAGACGCTGCGGTGCCCGCCCAGGCGCAGGAGATCGGGGGCGATGCGCAGCATGTCGGTGAGGCGGCCGAACGGCACGGCGCCGAGCTGTTCGAAGCCGACCCGGCACAACTCGTCGGAGAGCGCCATGAAGCGGTCGTAGGCCGGCGCCTCGCCGGGGCTCAGCCGCTCCACCTCGCCGCGCATCGTCTCCGGGTCGCCGGACATCGCGAAGGTGGCGCCGTCGTCGAAGCGGATGCGGTAGAACGGCCGCATCGGCACCAGGGTCACGTCGTCGGCCAGCCGCCGCCCGCACAGAGCCCACAGCTCCTCGAACAGGAACGGCGCGGTGACGATGGTCGGTCCGGCATCGAAGGTGAAGCCGTCCTGCCGGTGCACCCGTGCCCGCCCGCCCGGCTGGTCGAGCCGCTCCAGCACGCTGACCCGGTAGCCCCGCGCGCCGAGCCTCACCGCGGCCGCGAGCCCGCCGAAGCCGCTGCCGATCACCACCGCACGAGGCCGGCGCCGGGCGGACGTGACCCGCGGCGGCGCATCGTCGAGTGTCAACATAGGTTGACACTATTGTCCCGGTCGGGGCGGGTGGCAAGGGGAGAAACGCGGTGCTGCGCGCGGTCGTTCGAGCGGCTCAGGCGCGCTCCGCGCCCGCCCGGATCAGCTCCGCCACGACCTCGGGCTTCTCCTCGTGCGCCAGATGCCCGAGACCGCGCAGCCACTCGACCCGGGCGCGGGGGCCGAGGCGATCGGCGAGGGCGAGCGAGGCGTCGGGGGCGATGGTGCGGTCCTGACTGCCGACGATCAGCAGGAGCGGGGCCGCGAGCCGGGGCAGATCGCGGTCGAGAGGGACGAGGTCCCAGTTCGCCATCATGCCGAGCGCCCCTGCGACATGGCCGGGGGTCTGGAACAGGCGGCGGTAGAGGTCGAGGCCGGTGCGGTCGAGGGTCGAGCCGGTGCCGTGGATCAGCCGTTCCACCGCCGCGCGGTCGGCCGACCAGGCGAAGATCCGCGGCGTGACCGGGTTGAGGAAGAGCGCCCTCGCCATCGCGGGAAAGAGGAAGCCGGCCATGCCCGGAAAGGGCTTGAGCGCCGCGTTGAGCCCGACGAGGAGGCGGGGCGCCAGCGCGCCGTCGAGGCAGAGCCGGGCCAGGATCGCGGCCCCGGCGGAATGCCCGACGGCGACCTGCGGAGCGGCGTCGAGAGCGCGCAGGAGCGCGGCGAGCGCGCGCGCCATGCGCGGCAGGGACGGCGTCGGAAGCGGGTCGGTGAAGCCGTGACCCGGCAGGTCGGGGGCGATCACCCGGAAGTCGCGGGCGAGCAGCGGCAGGAGCCCGCGCCACGAATGGGTCGCCGCCCCGGTGCCGTGGACGAGGAGCAGGACCGGGCCCGATCCGGCCTCCTGGAGGTGCCAGGTCAGGCCGCCGGCGGCGACGAAGCGGCTCGTGTCCCGGTTCGGCCAGTCGCGGCCCTGGCGGGCGAAATCGGGCCTGTCGTCGGACGCCATCGCACGCATCATCGTGTCATGCCGCCGGGGCGACCTCGCGCACGGCCTTCGCCAGGCGCGCGGCGTCGGCCTGCGGCATCGGCAGGTAGCGGGCGCCCATCGCGGCGGCGAGCGCCCGGGCCGCATCCTGCGGGCGGGCCGCGGTGTCGATGAGGAGGCCGGGGATACCCTCCGCCGCCAGTGCCCGCGCCGCCGCGAGGGCGTCGGCGCCGGCCTGGGCCCGGCCGGGCCGGCCGGCGCGGTCGATGTTGGCGCGGCCGTCGGTGAGGAGCAGGACGACCGGGCTCCGCCCGCCGCGGCGCTCGGCGGCGGCGAGGCGCCCCGCTGCCGCGATGCCGGCCGCGAGCGGGGTGCCGCCGCCGCCCGGCAGCGCGGCGAGCGCGCGCTTGGCCCGCACCAGGGAGCGGGTCGGCACCAGCAGCAGGTCGGCGCCCCCGCCCCTGAAGGCGACCAGGGCGACCCGGTCTCGGCGGACATAGCATTCGGCGAGGAGCTGCTCGACCGCACCCTTGGCCTCGGCCAGCCGCTCCAGGGCGGCGGAGCCGGAGGCATCGACGGCGAAGATCGTGGTGGTCTCGCGCCGCTGCACGAGGCGGCGGATGCGCAGATCCTGCGCCGCGATGCGCAGGCGCACCTCCCCGTCGCCCCGGCGCAGGCGCTGCCAGGGCGCGGCGGCGCGCAGGGTCTCGATCAGGGCGAGGCGCCCGCGACGCGGATCACCCGGCCGGACTCCAACCGGGCGGCCGCGCTGCGCGGCGGCGGCGGCCCCGGCCCGACCGGCGCCGGGGCTGCGGGTCCGGGGCGTGACGCCCGATACCAGACGGGCGAGGAGGCCGGGTGGCAGGCTCGCCGCGGCAGCGGCCAGGATGCGGTCGTCGGCGGGGCGGTGATCGTCGCGGCGATCGTCGTCGTCCGGACCGCTCGCCGGTTCACCCGCCCGATCGATCCCGGCGACGGGCGGCGGGGCGTTCCCCTCCTCGTCGTCCGGCGGCCAGGTCCGGGCGCGGGGCGCGAGCACCAGCGCTGCGGCGGCGGCGAGGTCGGGCTCCGCCACCACTGCGCGACCGTCGAGGGCCGCGTGCAGCCGTGCGACGCGCAGGGCGAGGAGTGGGGCGCGCAGCGATGCGATGCCGAGCCGGGCCGCGAGAGCGCACAGCGTATCCGCAGCCTCGGCCGGCATCTCGGGATCGGCGGCACGGGCGAGGGCGAGGTCGAGCGGCGGCGGTGCCGCGGCGATCGCGCCGACCGGGATCGCATCGAGATCGAGGTGGAACGCCGCGCGGTCGGCAAGGCATGCCGGCACGGTTTCGTCCTCGCCCTCCCTCTCGTCGAGGAGCACGAGGCCGAAGCGGGCGGGGTGCCTTGCCGTCACGCCGTCGCGGGCGATCTCGACGGCGCCGGCATCGAGCGCCTGGGCAAGCCGTGCGGCGATGGCCGGCGTCAGGCGCTCGGCCATCGGCACCAGCATCACGCCGCCATGGCTGCGGGCGGCGAGACCCGCCTGCGCCACAGGCCGTCCGGTCCGCAGGGTGGCGGGCAGATCGAGCCCACCGAGGAGCGCGTCGTCGGCGATTCCCGCGGGCAGCCGCGTCACGGGAGCGCCCGGGGGGAGAAGGGCCCGCAACCGGTCGAGCCAGGCCTCCCGCACCGGGCCGGGCCGGGCACGCAGCACGGAGCCGGTGCCTGTGGGATCGAGGGCGACGAGGGCGGCCGCCAGGCAGGCCCGGCTCCAGGCCGGGTCGGGGCCGGCGCTCATGCGAGGGTTTCAGCGAGGGCGCGCGCGATCCGCGCCTCGGACCCGGCCTCGTCGAGCGGATTGCGGCGCAGGCGGTGGCTCAAGGCACTCGGAGCGACCTCGCGCAGGTGGTCGAGGGTGACGGTCGCCGCGCTCTCGAGGCTCGCCAGCGCCCGGGCGGTGCGCATCAGGGTCAGTTCGCCGCGCAACCCGTCGGTGCCGAGCGCGAGACAGAGCCGGGCCGCGGCCTCCAGGACCGCGTCCGGCACCACGACCTCGGGCCATTGCGCCCGCGCCGCCAGGATCCGGCCCTGGAGCCGGGCCTCCTCGCCGGCCCACTCGGCCGCGAAGGCGACGGGATCGCGCTCGTAGGCGTCGCGGCGGCGGACGATGGCGATGCGGGTGGGAAGATCGGTCGGCGTCGTCACGGTGACGGCGAGGCCGAAGCGGTCGAGGAGTTGCGGGCGCAGTTCGCCCTCCTCCGGGTTGCCGCTGCCGACGAGGACGAAGCGGGCCGGATGGCGCAGGCTCAGGCCCTCGCGCTCGACGGTGTTGACGCCCGAGGCCGCCACGTCGAGGAGCAGGTCGACGAGGTGGTCCTCGAGCAGGTTGACCTCGTCGATATAGAGGAAGCCCCGGTTGGCGCGGGCGAGCAGCCCCGGCTCGAAGGCCCTCTCGCCGGCCCCGAGCGCCCGGCCGATGTCGAGGGCCCCGACGACCCGGTCCTCGGTGGCGCCGAGCGGCAGGTCGACCACCGGCACCGGCACGGTCTCGACCGCGAGCCCCTGCCCCCGGCGCGCCGCGCAGGCCGGGCAGAGGGAGGCGGCCTCGACCGGATCGCAGGAATAGGCGCAGCCCGCCACCGCCCGCATCGGCGGCAGCAGCGCGGCGAGGGCCCGCACGGCGGTGGACTTGCCGGTGCCGCGATCGCCGAAGACCAGCACGCCACCGACCGCAGGATCGACCGCGGCGACGAGCAGCGCGCGCCGCATCGCGTCCTGCCCGACGATGGCCGAGAACGGATAGGGCGGACGCAGCGTCGCCTCGGGGAGCGGGGCGGGCTCCACGACGATCGGCTTCGAGAAACCCGGCTTGGGGGGCCGCCGGGACAGGGCCGAGTGGGTGGGGGCCACGGTGCATGTCCTCGCGGGTGGATGAGAGGGGTAGGATCGGACGGAGAGGTGGGATTGTCTAATGAAAATGACGGTTGTTTTGGGTGACAGTTTTGCGCCGATCGTCTTCGAAGGATCACATCAGTCGAGCGCAGAGAACCCTCCCCCCTCTGCGGGGGAGGGTGGCGAACGCAGTGAGCCGGGAGAGGGGTAGTGCGACGCCGATCCAGCTCGCGCCCTTCAAAACGGTTCTGCCTTATTCGGAGGCGTCGCCCTCTCTCCCGCCCCGCATTCGCGGGGCACCCTCCCCCGCAGAGGGGGGAGGGTTCGGGTGCGTCGCGCCCTGGTCACGCCGCCCGCGCCAGCCCGATCCGGCCCCAGATCGTTCCGAGCGCCAGGGCCAGGTGGTCGATATCCGCGTCGCTGTGCAGCGGCGACGGGGTGATCCGCAGGCGCTCGGTGCCGCGGGGCACGGTCGGGTAGTTGATCGGCTGGACGTAGATCCCGAACTCGTCGAGCAAGGTGTCGCTGATCTCTTTGCACTGGACAGGATCGCCCACCATCACCGGCACGATGTGGCTCGGATTGTCGAGGAGCGGGATGCCGATGGCCGAGAGCCGCCGGCGCACCGCCGCGACCCGGTCCTGATGCCGCGCGCGCTCCGCCCCGCTCGCCTTGAGGTGGCGGATGCTCGCCGCCGCCCCCGCCGCGATGGCGGGCGGCAGCGAGGTGGTGAAGATGAAGCCCGACGCGAAGCTGCGCACGAAATCGCATAGCGCGCTGGAGGCCGCGATGTAGCCGCCCGACACCGCGAAGGCCTTGCCCAACGTGCCCTCGATCACCGTGAGGCGATGCATCAGCCCCTCGTGCTCGGCGATGCCGCCGCCGCGGGGTCCGTAGAGGCCGACCGCGTGGACCTCGTCGAGATAGGTCATGGCGCCGTGCGCCTCGGCCACGTCGCAGAGCTCGGCGATCGGGGCGATGTCGCCGTCCATCGAGTAGACCGATTCGAAGGCGACGAGCTTCGGGAGCTGCGGATCGACGAGGCGGAGCTTGCGGTCGAGATCGTCGGGGTCGTTATGGCGGAAGATATGGCGCTCGGCCCGGCTCGAGCGGATGCCCTCGATCATCGAGGCGTGGTTGCCCTCGTCCGAGAACACGACGCAGCCCGGCAGCGTCGAGGCGAGCGTCCCGAGACCGGCCCAGTTCGAGACGTAGCCCGAGGTGAAGAGGAGGGCCGCCTCCTTGCCGTGCAGGTCGGCGAGTTCCTGCTCCAGCAGCACGTGGTAATGGTTGGTGCCCGAGATGTTGCGGGTGCCGCCCGCCCCCGCGCCGCAGCGGTCGATCGCCTCGTGCATCGCGCCGGTCACCGCCGGGTGCTGGCCCATGCCGAGATAGTCGTTCGAGCACCACACCGTCACCTCGCGGGTGCCGTGGGCGCCGTGCTGGATGGCGTAGGGGAACCGGCCGGCCTGACGCTCGAGGTCGGTGAAGACCCGGTAGCGACCCTCGCGGTGCAGACCCTGGAGAGCGGCGGAGAAGTGCGCTTCGTAATCCATCGAACGTCCCCTTGTACGGCGTTTCTCTCGTCGTGTTCTTCTCGTTACGGCGCCGCGTCGGCCCCGGGGCGGCGGGCGGGCAGCCCCCAGCCCCAGAGCGCGGCCGAGGGCAGCGGCAGCATCAGGAAGCCGTGCTCGAGGATGGCGAGCGCCATCAGGGTCGCCATCATGGTGTGGCCGGAGCGCTTGAAGGCCGACGTGCTCTCGGTGACGGCGGGGTGCAGGAGCACCAGGAGGAAGCCGGTGGCGAGGATCATCGCCACCGGAAACAAGGCGTTCATCGGCGCGCGGCGAAAGAAGCTGCCGAGATATCGCAGGTGTTCGGGCAGGAACTCGGCGTGGAGGTTGCGCACGCCGAGAAAGAGGTTGAGCCGGGCGCTGAGATTCATCCCCCACAGCACCAGGTAGGTCCAGAGTGCCATCCGGTTTGGGCCGCCCGCCGTCAGCCAGGCGATGGCGGCAAAGCCGAGGATGATCGCCGCCTCGTGCCAGAGGTTGGTCGCAGCGGCGGCGCCGAAGCGGGCGAGGCCCCGGTCGGTGGCCGAGCCCGGCGTGCGCCGGGGGCCGGCGACATAGCCCATGTAGAAGGCCATCTCCTGCCAGCCCCAGACGATCAGGGCCGCCGTGAAGGCGGCATAGGCCCCCGCCTCGCTCTCCTGGCTGGTGCTCCAGGAGATGATCCACAGCGCGCCGGCCAAAGCCACGGTCGTCGCGCCGAAGCTCCAGACATGGGTGCGGCGCGGCCGGTGGTTCAGCCAGAGGATCGCCCCGGTCAGGAACCACCAGATCACGACGGCATAGAGGATCGGCGCGGCGTAGTCGGACATGCGGGCGCTACCAGGCGGGGCTGAGGCGGATCTGCGCGGGCATCGGGTTGGCTTTCGCCGGCATCACCATCAGCCGCCCGAAGGCGAGCGCGGCCTTCGCCGCGTAGCCGGCATGCTTGAGCTTGCCGATCAGGCCGCCCCGCGCCTTCGCCTCCTCGATGCCGCGGGCACACGCGAGCAGCCGCTCCAGCCCGGCCCGGAAGCCCGGATGGTCGAGGTCGAGGGTGAGCGGGAAGACCTGGCGCGAGATCTCCGACGTGATGGCGAAGACCTGGAAGTCGTACTCCTTCGGGTCGACCCCGAGGGCCGTGTGGAAGGCCGGCCGGCACTGGTCGCGCACATACATCGTGCAGAACACCGCGAGCAGGAAGAACTTGATCCAGTAGTAGTTGATGCCGGTGAGCAGCTTCGGGTTGGCGCGCATCAAGAGCGCGAAGGCCTCGCCGTGGCGGAACTCGTCGTTGCACCACTTCTCGAACCACTTGAAGATCGGGTGGAAGCGGTTGTCCGGATGGCGCTCGAGGTGGCGGAAGATCGTGATGTAGCGGGCATAGCCGATCTTCTCCGACAGATAGGTGGCGTAGAAGATGAATTTCGGCCGGAAATAGGTGTATTTCTTCGCCTTGGTCAGGAAGCCGAGATCGATGCCGACCCCGAAATCCTTCAGCGTATCGTTGATGAAGCCGGCGTGACGGGCCTCGTCGCGGCTCATGAAGGCGAACAGCTCGCGGATGTCCTTGTTCTTGGCGCGCTTGCGCATCTCGGCATAGAGCACGCAGCCCGAGAACTCGGCGGTGATCGACGAGACCAGGAAATCGAGGAATTCCTTGCGCAGCTCAGGGTCGAGGCCGGAGAGGTCGAGATCGAAGTCGGCATTGCGCACGAAGTGGCGCTTGTTGGGGTCGGCGCGCATCTCGGCGAGGAGCACGTCCCACTCGGCCCGCACCGGCTCGACGTTGGTGCGGTCGAGCTCCTCGAAGTTGGTGGTGTAGAAGCGCGGGCTCAGGAACGTGGTTTCCTGGGCCGACTTGGTGCTCTCGTTCGGGGTCTTCAGGGTCGTCGCGCTCATAGCCGCGTCCTTTCCGAGAAGCTGACTTCGTAGAGTTCGGTGAGTTCGAAATGGCCCGCGATGCGGGTCCACAGGCGCTCGATGGCGCCGGCGCGCAAAACGGTGGCGGTGCGGCGCACCACGATCCGGTCGCCGTAGGGCACGGAGGTCGGCGCGTCGTGCACCGTCACCTCGTCGCCCGGGGCGATGAGGAGCCCGCCGTCCAGCGTGACATGGGCGTGCAGGCTTTCCGCCGTCTGCTCGATCTCGACCGTGCACGGCACCTCGATGCGGCTTTTGCCGCCGAACCACTGCATCACGATGCGCCCCTCCCCTGTTCGAGCAGCCGCGCGAAGGCGACCGCGTTGTCGAGCCCGAAGGCCTCGAGGTTGATCCGCCGGCCCGACGCGACGTCGTCGAGGGTCAGCGTGCCGTTGTCCCAGCGGGTGAGCCGGAACGGCGGGTTGCGGGACAGGCCCTCGCGCAGGCGGCCCTGGGCCATGACCCGCAGGGTGGCGCGCAGGAACCCGTCCTCGCCGGGCTGCACCTCGGCGACGAGGCGGCCATTCGCGGCGTTGCGGAGATCCACGCGGCCGTCCGGCCGGTCCTCGACCGCGAGGTCGAGCACCTGGACGGCGAGAGCCGGCGGCATCTGCGTGATGCCGACGCCGCCGAACCGGCCGATCGCCACCGCGGCGAGCGAGAAGGCGACGAGGAGGCCGGCATTGCGCAGGAGCGGCCGCGGGACCGGGATGTCGTGTGCCATCGCCACCTCCCTAATGACCCGCCGCGGCGAGGCGGCCGGGCAGGACGGGATTGGCAGACGGAGCCTGCGGCAGGGCCTGGACCGGCTGGCCGTTCGCCTCGGCGAGCGCCGAGGCGATGCGCTTGGCCACCGCCTCGGCATCCGGCACGCAGCGCAGCATCGGCTCCGGCCGGGTCAGCCGCCAGGGCCGGGCATGGGGCCAGAGATGCAGGTAGGCGAGTCGCACGCCGGGCTTGAGCCGAAGCGGCAGGTCGCCGCTGCCGTCGCTGAGCCGACGGAAGGCGGCACCCTCGATCTCCTTCAGGGGGAGATTGATGTCCATCTGCAGGGCGATGCCGATGCGCAGCATCAGCCGCCGGTCGGTCAAGGTATAGACCGTGGTGCGGCAGGCGCCCCAGGCCAGCGCGAACAGGATCACCAGCGCCAGGGCACCGGCGAGCAGCACGGGCCAGGCGGTCGAGATCCGCCCGGAGGAATAGACCTGAAAGGCGGCGAGCCCGCCGAAATACAGCGCCACGAGATCGACGTGGAAGGCGCGGCGCGCCAGGCTCAGGAAGGCCGGGCGGCCCTGCCACAGCAGGCGCTCGCCGTGGGGCAGTGGGCCGGGCAGCCCGTGAGGCAGCAGGTCCGTCACAGCAGCGGCTCCCGTCACAGCAGCGGTTCTTGGCGGCGATCGGTGGCGTAGAGCGTGCCGGCACCGAAATAGGCGATGACCCGCTCCTCCTCCCGCAGGGTGATGCTGTCGGGGTCGCGGTGCGGCGGCACGCCGGCGAACTGACGGGCGAGCAGCGCCTCGACGAGAATTTTCTTGTGCTGGCTGAAGCGCTGCACGTCGGCGAAGGTCACCGGGATCAGCACGGTGCGGTCGCGGGCACCCTCCAGTTCCATCTCGTAGTAGCGCGGCAGCGACTCGCCGCGATCGATCCAGATCTCCGTGACGGTGCCGGCGAGCACCCGATCGGCGCCGTAGACCGGCATGCCGCGCGGGTCGGGATCGTCCGCCGCGACCGTGAACTCCTCGGCGACGCGCATCGGCACGATGCGGGTCTTGCCCTCCCAGGTCAGGTCCGGCCGCTCGGCGCGGAGCGCATAGGCCCCCGGGCCGACGCCGTCGGCGAGACGGGAATCGTCGGTCGCGGTCGGGACGATCGGGGCGCCGGGCCAGGGTTCGAGCTTGACCGCCTTGAGCTCGCCGACCGGGCCCTCGTGCGGGCGCGGCGCCAGCACCGCCGAACCGTCGGCGAGCAGGAAGGTTTTGGGAGAAGGCACGAACAGCCAGTCCCAGCCCTTCAGGCCGCCATGGACCTCGGATTCGAGAGGATAACCTTCGCGACGGTCCTCGCGGCGCAGGTAGAAGACCAGGCCGGCAAAGAAGATCCAGAACGCGTAGAGCACCACTTGCGCGACGTCGAGATAGCCTGTGAGGGCACCCTTGGGCATGATGGCCTCCTACGGTAGGGCCGGACGAGCGGAGAGCGGGCGAAGAGCGGGCCGGCGCACCAGCGGCCCGATCGCCACCAGGGTGGCGAAGAGCAGCCCGATCTCGATGTGGTAGACGACGAGGTAGCCGGTGGAGGCTTCCGACAGGGCCTCGCCGAGGCGGCCGGAGACGGCGAGCGCCGAGCCGGCATCGCGCAGGATGCCGCTCGCCGCGATGGCCAGGCCCGCGGCGCAGGCCTGGACGGCGCCCCAGGCGCCGAGCGCGAGCCCGGTCTGCTCGGGTGCAGCGCCGGCCATGGAGGCGGTCAGCGTGCCGTGAGCGAAGAGCCCGCCGCCGAGGCCGATCAGCGCGACGCCGCAGGCGAACAGACCGCCGGAACCCAAGGGGGCGGCGAAGACCACCGCCGAGAAGGCCGCGATGCCCACGACCGCCCCGGCCGCCGCGACCCGGAACGGATCGCCGCCGCGGTTGAGCCAGCGCGCTGCGGTGAGAAGCCCGATCCCGCCGCCGATTGCGAGCACGGCGGTGAGCGCGGTCGTTGCCGCGACGGGCAGGTGCAGGATCTGCCCGCCATAGGGTTCGAGCAGGATGTCCTGCATGCTAAACCCCGCCGTGCCGAGGCCGGTGGCCATGAGCCGCCGCCGGGCCTGCGGCTGCGCCGTATAGGCCTCCCAGGCCTCGCCGAAGCGGCGGGCCGGCGCGGATTTGCGCGAGGTGTCGCGCGGCTCCTGCTTCCACAAGGCGATGCCGTTGAGGATGAGCGTCGCCAGCGCCGCGCCCTGTATCACCTGGATCAGCCGGATCGCCGAGAAGTTGTGGAGTGCCAAGCCGAACACCACGGCGCTCGCCATCATGCCGGCGAGCAGCATGGCGCAGAGGAGCGCCACCACCTTCGGGCGGGCATGGGCCGGCGCGAGATCGGTGGCGAGCGCGAGCCCCACGGTTTGTGTCGTATGGAGCCCTGCACCGACGAGCACGAAGGCGAGGGCCGCCGCGGCCTGGCCGATCACGATCGGCCCGGTCGTGTCCCCCGACAGGATCAGGAGGGCGAAGGGCATGATGGCAAAACCGCCGAATTGCAGCAGCGTGCCGAACCACAGATAGGGGACGCGCTTCCAGCCGAGGACCGAGCGGTGGGTGTCGGAGCGGAAGCCCACCAGCGCCCGGAACGGAGCGGCGAGCAGCGGCAGCGACAGCATCACGGCGACGATCCAGGCCGGCACGTCGAGCTCGACGATCATCACCCGGTTGAGGGTGCCGATCAGCAAAACCGCCGCCATCCCGACCGTGACCTGGAACAGCGACAGGCGCAGCAGCCGGCCGAGCGGCAGTTCCTTCGTCGCGGCATCCGCGAAGGGCAGGTAGCGGGGGCCGAGATCGGCGAGCGCCCGGGCGATGCGGCTGGCCGTGCTCATCGGCGTGCCAGTTCGAGGGCGTTGGAGAGGTAGAAGCCGGAATTGATCCGCCGGCTGCGGGCGACGGCGAAGGCCTGAAGGCCCGGATCGGCGACGATGCGGCGGCGCAAGGCCCCCTCGCCGACCGGCTCGATCGCCGGCGCCCGGTCGCCGCGGGGAAAGAGGCGGCCGGCGGCGTGCATCACGGTGAGCAGCGGCGTGCGCGGGGCGACCGTGAACACCACCGAGGCGTCGGTGCGGCGGGCGAGCGCCGAGAGGGCGCGGACGATGTCGGGGGTGCGGTAATGGATCAGCGAATCCATCGCCACGACGTGGTCGAAGCGCCCCAGTCCCTCGTCCAGCATGTCGCCGACCTGGAAATCGAGAGAGCCCTCGAGCCGGAGGCTGGCGGTGCGCTCGCGGGCGAGACCGATCAGCGTCGGCGACACGTCGATCGCCACGACCTCGGCGCCGCGCCGCGCCGCCTCGAGCGCGAGCGCGCCGGTGCCGCAGCCGGCATCGAGCAGGCGCCGGCCGGAGAGGTCGGCGGGGAGCCAGGACAGGAGTTCGGCCCGCATCGCGTCGCGGCCGGCCCGCACGGTGGCGCGGATGCGGCTCACCGGCGCGTCCGAGGTGAGCCGCGCCCAGGCCTCGACGGCGGTACGGTCGAAATAGGTTTCGAGCTGGGCCCTGCGGGTGGCGTAGGTGGAGCTGGTCATGAGTTCGTGCCTCCACTGTGCCGCGCATCAACCCTCCCCCCTCTGCGGGGGAGGGTGGCGAGCGGAGCGAGCCGGGAGAGGGGCAGCGCGACGCTGATCCAGGGGGCGCCCGTCATCACGGTCGCGACATCTCCGGAAGCGGCGTCCCCTCTCCCGCCCCGCTCCGCGGGGCACCCTCCCCCGCAGAGGGGGGAGGGGTCTGGCGCGCGAGCCGCTGTATCGAGGGACAGATGATGAAGGATCATCCTGCCTCTCCTCAATCGAAGCCAAGAAATTCAAACAAATCCCGGTCCTTCATCGGCACCGCCGGGAGCGGGTCGACGCCGGCCCAGAGCTGTTCGGCGAGTTGCAGGTACTCGGCCTGCACCGCGAGCAATTCCGGCGAGGGATCCATCTCGAACAAGGTCGCCTTCTTCAGGCGCGAGCGGCGGACCACGTCGAGATCCTGGAAATGCGCCAGGCGCTTCAGGCCCACCGCGGCGTTGAAGCGGTCGATCTCGTCGGTCTTGGCCGAGCGGTTGGCGATGACGCCGCCGAGGCGCACGCCGTAATTCTTGGATTTCGCGTGGATCGCCGCGACGATCCGGTTCATCGCGAAGATCGAGTCGAAGTCGTTGGCGGTGACGATCAGCGCCCGGTCGGCATGCTGGAGCGGCGAGGCGAAGCCGCCGCAGACCACGTCGCCCAGAACGTCGAAGATCACCACGTCGGTGTCTTCGAGCAGGTGATGCTCCTTGAGGAGCTTCACCGTCTGGCCGACGACGTAGCCGCCGCAGCCGGTGCCGGCCGGCGGGCCGCCGGCCTCGACGCAGCGCACGCCGTTATAGCCCTCGACGACGAAATCCTCGACGCGCAGCTCCTCCGAGTGGAACTGCACCGCCTCCAGAGCATCGATGACGGTGGGCGCCAGGCGCTTCGTCAGCGTGAAGGTCGAATCGTGCTTCGGATCGCAGCCGATCTGCAGGACGCGCTTGCCGAGCTTCGAAAAGGCGACGGAGAGATTGGACGAGGTCGTGCTCTTGCCGATGCCGCCCTTGCCGTAGACGGCGAAGACCTTGGCGGTCTCGATGCGGATGTCCGGATCGAGGGCGACCTGGAGGCTCCCCTCTTCCCGCCTCGCGGGAACGGGGTTTCGGATCGCGATGTTCATGCGGCAGCCTCCGCGGTGATGCCTTCGAGCCGGTCCTCCAAGGCCTCCTCGGCCCGGTCGAGGGCGGCCCGGGTCTCGGGGTCGGGGGTCCAGAAGCCGCGCCGATGCGCCTCGATCAGGCGATGGGCGACCTTGGCCGAGGCGGCGGGGTTGAGCGCCGCCATGCGCTCGCGCATCGCCTCGTCGAGGACATAAGTTTCGGTGATGCGCTGGTAGATCCAGGGCGCGACCCCATCGGTGGTGGCCGACCAGCCGACCGTGTTGGTGAGATGCTGGTCGATCTGGCGCACGCCCTCGTAGCCGTGGCCCAGCATCCCCTCGACCCATTTCGGGTTGAGCATGCGGGTGCGGGTTTCCAGCGCCACCTGTTCGGAGAGCGAGCGCACCCGGCCCTCACCGCGGGTCTGGTCGCTGATATAGACCGGGACCGAGGCGCCCCGGGCCTTCGCGACCGCGCGGGCCATGCCGCCGAGCCCGTCGAAGTAATGGTCGACGCTGGTCACCCCGACCTCGACCGAATCGAGGTTCTGGTAGGCGAGGTCGACCTGCGCCAGCACCGCCTGCATCAGGGCGCGGCGCGGTTCCGGCTTGCCGGTGCGGCCGTAGGCGAAGCTCTTGCGCCGCGAGAAGGTCTCGCACAGCTCGGTCTCGTCCTCCCAGCGCCCGGACTCGACGAGGTGGTTGAGGTTGGCGCCGTAGGCCCCTTCCGCGTTGCTGAAGACCCGGAGCGCCGCCGTCTCGAGGTCGATGCCCTGCGCCGCTTGATGGGCGAGCGCGTGCTTGCGCACGAAGTTCATGTCTTGCGGCTCGTCGGCGCTGGCGGCGAGCCAAGCGGCCTCGGCCAGCAGCTTCGTCTGGAGCGGCAGGAGATCGCGGAAGATGCCCGAGAGCGTCGCCACCACGTCGATGCGCGGGCGCCCAAGGTCTTCGAGCGGGATCAGCACCGCGCCGCAGAGCCGGCCATAGCCGTCGAAGCGGGGCTGGGCACCCATCAGCGCCAGGGCCTGCGCCACCGGCGCGCCCTCGCTCTTCAGGTTGTCGCTGCCCCACAGCACCAGGGCGATGCTCTCGGGGTACGCGCCGCCGTCAGATGCGTGGCGGGCGAGCAGCTTCTCGACTTGGGCCCGGCCATCGGCGAGCGCGAAGGCGCTCGGGATCCGGTAGGGGTCGAAGCCGTGCAGGTTGCGCCCGGTGGGGAGGATCGCGGGCGAGCGCAGCACGTCGCCGCCGGCCACCGGCGCGATGAACCGGCCGTCGAGGGCGCGGAGCAGGGCCGGGATCTCGTGATCCTCGGCGAGCAGCCGGTCGGTCTCGGCGAGCGCCCGGAAGGCGGCGAGCGCCGCGTCGTCGGCGCCGGCCATCTCCTCGGGCGAGGCGCCGGCCACCAGCCGCATGATCCCGGCACGGTCCGGCGCGAGGCCGTGGACGGATTCCGCGAGCGCGAGCAGCAGGTCGATGCGCTCCTCCGGCGGCGTCCCCTGCCCGACCACGTGCAGCCCGTGCGGGATCAGGGTGTGTTCGAGCTCGATCAGCCGGATCGCGAGATCGGCGATGCGATGTTCCGCGTCCTCGCCCCAGCCGTCGCCCTCCGCGAGGTCGAGGTCGAGGCCGCAGGCCTGGCCGTGGATCAGCACCGCGAGCTTTGCCCGCTCGGCGGCCTCCTCCGGCGGCAGGGCGCGGCGGCGCTCGAGCGAGGCCTTGAGGTCGATGAGCCCGCGATAGAGCCCGGCCTGGGCGAGGCTCGGAGTCAGGTAGCTCACCAGCGTCGCGGCGGCCCGTCGCTTGGCCAGCGTGCCTTCCGACGGGTTGTTGGCGGCGTAGAGATAGACGTTGGGAAGCGCCCCGATCAGCCGCTCGGGCCAGCAGGCGGAAGACAGCCCAGTCTGCTTGCCGGGCATGAATTCGAGCGCCCCGTGGGTGCCGAAATGCAGCACCGCGTCGGCACGGAAGTCCTCGCGCAGGTAGCGGTAGAAGGCCGAGAAGGCGTGGGTCGGCGCAAAGCCCTGCTCGAACAGCAGGCGCATCGGGTCGCCCTCGTAGCCGAAGGCCGGCTGCACCCCGACGAAGACGTTGTCGAACTGCGCCCCGAGCACCAGGATCGACGAGCCGTCGCTCTGGTGCCGGCCCGGCGCCGGGCCCCATTGCGCCTCGATCTCGGCGAGATGGGCCTCGCGCCGGACATGATCGTCCGCCGTGATGCGATGGGCGACGTTGGCTTGCGTACCGTAGCGGGCGGCGTTGCCCTCCAGCACCCGGGCGCGCAGGGCATCGACGGTCTCCGGCACCTCGACCGAATAGCCGTCGGCCTTCAGCCCCTGGAGCACGCGGTGGAGCGACTCCCACACCGACAGGAAGGCGGCGGTGCCGGTGGCACCGGCATTCGGCGGGAAGTTGAACAGGACGACGGCGACCTTGCGCTCCGCGCGCGGGCGGGCCCGCAGGGAGACGAGGCGCGCGATACGGTCGGCGAGGCGCGCGGCGCGCTCAGGGTGCACCGCCATGTCGCGGGAGTCGCCGGCACCGGCCGCGCGGCCGCCGAACACCATCGGGGCGGTGGCGCCGTCCAGTTCGGGGATCGCCACCATCATGGTCGCCTCGACCGGCGACAGGCCGCGGGCCGAGGCCTCCCACTGTTCCAGGGTCTGGAACTCGACCGCTTGCGCCGCGAGGTAGGGCACGTCGAGCCGCGCCAGCATGGCGCTCGCGGCGTGAGCGTCGTTGTAGGCCGGCCCGCCGACCAGGGAGAAGCCGGTGAGTGAGACCAGCGCATCGATGGCCGGCCGCCCGTCGCGCAGGAAGAACTTTTCGACCGCCGGCCGGTTGTCGAGCCCGCTGGCGAAGGCCGGCACCACGGCGAGCCCGCGGGCCTCCAACGCCGCGATCACCCCGTCGTAATGCGCCGTGTTGCCGGCGAGCACGTAGGAGCGCATCAGCAGGAGGCCGACCCGTCCGGCCTTGCCGGAGGCCGGCAGCCGGTCGAGGCGCTCGGTCACCCGCTCCGCCAGGCGCGGATGGTAGAGGCCGGTCTCGGGGTAGCTGAGCGGCTCGGCGGCCGTGAGGTGCCGGCGCCAGGCGGCGCGCGGGCCGGCGGCGTAGCGGCCGGCGAGGAAGCGCACGAGGTTGACGACGTTCTCGTCCGAGCCGGCGAGCCAGTATTGCAGGGTCAGGAAGTACGCCCGCACGTCCTGGGCCGAGCCCGGGATGAAGCGCAGGATGCGGGGGATCTGGCGGATCAGCGCCATCTGGCGCGCGCCGTTCCCTTGCGTGCCGCCCGGCCCGGACTTGCCGCGCAGGCGCTTGAGGAAGTCGAGCGCGCCGCGCTGCGACCCGTCCATGGCGAAGCGGTTCATCCGGGTGGTGCGGACCACCTCGGCCGCCGAGAGGCAGCCCACCATCGCGTCGCACTCGGGCCGGCGGGCGAGCAGCGCGGGGAGCACCGCCCGGACATGCTCGTCCATGAACAGCATCGCCGAGAGCACGATGTCGGCCCGCGCGATGTCGGCCCGGCAGGCTTCGAGGGCCGAGGGGTCGGTCTCCCACTCGGCGGCGGCGTGGAAGCCGAGGATCAGGCCGGGCGCGGTCGTCGCCAGCACCCGGCGCGCCCGCTCCACCGCCCCGGCGAGGTGGTTGTCGAGGGTGACGATGACGACGCGCAGCTCCGGCAGCGCGCCCGGTCCGTCACCGGCTGAAATGCGCTTTGGCATCGTACAGGGTCTCGACGGTGATGAGCGGGAGCGCCCGCTCGCGGGCGAAGCGTTCGGTGTTGTGGCGGGCCTTGCCCCGCACGAAGAACGGGACCTTCTTCAGCTCGCGCTCGGCCTCGATCGACCAGACCACCGGCGTCGCGGCGGTGACCGGTGCGGCGACGACCGCGGTCTCGGCCTCCTCGCGCGGCCTTCCGCCGAGATGCGAGGGGGCGACGCGATCGTGAAATTCCGGGTCGTCCCGGAACATCGCCAGCAGGTGCTCCTCCAGCCCCATCATCAGCGGGTGGACGAAGGTGTCGAAGAGGACGTTGGCGCCCTCGAACCCCATCTGCGGCGCGTGGCGGGCCGGCACGTCCTGGACGTGCATCGGCGCCGAGATCACCGCGCAGGGGATGCCGAGCCTTTTGGCGATGTGGCGCTCCATCTGGGTGCCGAGCACCAGTTCCGGCTGCGCCGCCGCGATCGCCGCCTCGACCGCGAGGTAATCGTCGGTGATCAGCGCCTCGATGCCGTGGAGGGCCGCCTCCGCCCGGACCTCGCGGGCGAATTCGCGCGAATAGGTGCCGAGCCCGACGACGGAAAAACCGATCTCCCGCGCCGCGACGCGGGCCGCCGCGATGGCGTGGGTGGCGTCGCCGAAGACGAAGACGCGCTTGCCCGTGAGATAGGTCGAATCGACCGAGCGCGCGTACCAGGTGAGGCGCGAGCCCTCCCCCTGGAGGACGGGAGCGGGATCGACGCCGGCCAACGCCGCCACCGCCTCGATGAAGGCGGTGGTGCCCGTCACGCCGATCGGCGCGGTCTCGACGAAGGGCTGGCCGTGGGTCTTTTCCAGCCATTGCGCCGCGTTGCGGGCCACTTCGGGATAGAGCACGACGTTGAAGGCCGCCTGCCCCAGCCGCCCGAGATCGGCCGGCGTCGCACCGAGCGGCGCCACCACGTTGACGGCGATGCCGAGGTCGCCGAGGAGCCCGCGCACCTCGCGCAGGTCGTCGCGGTGGCGAAAGCCGAGCGAGGTCGGCCCGAGGATGTTGCAGCTGGCCTTGGGCCGCTCAGGCGCGGGCGCGGCGGGGGCGAGGGTCCGCACGAGCCGGTAGAAGGTCTCCGACGCGCCCCAGTTCTCCTTCTTCTGGTAGGCGGGCAGTTCCAGCGGGATCACCGGGATCGGCAGGCCGAGCGCCTTCGACAAACCGGCCGGATCGTCCTGCAACAGTTCGGCGGTGCAGGAGGCGCCGACGATCATCGCCTGGGGCCGGAAGCGCTCGTAGGCGGCGGCGGCCGCCTGCTTGAAGATCTCGGCGGTGTCGGAGCCGAGGTCGCGGGCCTGGAAGGTGGTGTAGGTCACCGGCGGGCGGGCGCCGTGCCGCTCGATCATGGTGAAGAGCAGGTCGGCGTAAGTATCGCCCTGCGGCGCGTGCAGCACGTAATGCAGGCCGCGCATCGCGGTGGCGACCCGCATGGCGCCGATATGGGGCGGGCCCTCGTAGGTCCAGAGCGTGAGCTGCATGGCCTCAGCCCTCCAGCCGCGCGCGGCGCGCAAGCGGTCGGGTGAACAGCCCGGCGAGGTCGCCGGCCTGCTCGTAGCCCTGGATCGGGGTGAACAGGAGCTCGATCGACCACTTGGTGGCCAGATCCTCCGCTTCGAGCGGATTGGCGAGGCCGAGGCCGCAGACCGTGAGGTCGGGCCGGGCCGCCCGGCAGCGGTCGAGCTGGTCGTCGAGGCTCTGGCCTTCCGTCACCCGGGTGCCGTCGGGCAGGAGCGCCAGATCGTCGGCGAGGTGGCCGCGATGCAGGTAGGGGGTGCCGACCTCGATCAGCTCGGCGCCCATCTCCCGCGACAGGAAGCGGGCGAGCGGCACTTCGAGCTGCGAATCGGGGAAGAAGAACACCCGCCGGCCCGAAAGGGAGGCGCGATGGGCCTGGAGCGCACGGGCCGCCCGGGTCCGGCCGGCCTCCGTCACCGCGGCGAGGCGGGCAGGCGAGATCCCGAAGGCCCGGGCGGCGGCCGCGAGCCACAGGGTCGTGCCCTCGGCGCCCAGCGGGAACGGGGCCGGGATGCGGGTCGCGCCGCGATCCTCGAGCGCCCGGGCGGTGTCGGTGAGGAAGGGCTGGGCGAGGAGGTAGCGGGTCTTCGGGCCGATGGGTGCCCGGTCCGCTGCCCGGCGCCCTGGCAGGAAGCGGACATCGGCGATGCCGAGATCGGCGAACAGCCGCGAAAACTGGTCCTCGACCACGTCGGCGAGCGCGCCGACGACGAGCAGGGACTCGTCGTTGCTGTGGGGCAGATCCGGCACCAGGGCGGCGAGGCAGGCATCCTCGCCTTGCGTGAAGGTCGTCTCGATGCCGCTGCCGGAATAGCTCAGCACCCGCACGTCCGGCGCGAAGGTGCCCGAGAGCCGGGCGGCGGCGCGACCGAGATCGAGCTTGATCACCTCGGACGGGCAGGATCCGACGAGGAACAGGAGCTTGATGTCGGGACGGCGCTCCAGCAGGCGGCGCACCACCCGATCCAGTTCCTCATGCGCGTCGGCGAGGCCGGCGAGGTCGCGCTCCTCGATGATCGCGGTGGCGAAGCGCGGCTCGGCGAAGATCATCACGCCGGCGGCCGACTGGATCAGGTGGGCGCAGGTGCGCGAGCCGACGACCAGGAAGAAGGCGTCCTGGATCTTGCGGTGCAGCCAGACGATGCCGGTCAGCCCGCAGAACACCGCCCGCTGGCCGCGCTCGTGCCGGATCTCGGGGCCGCAGGGGACCGCGGAGGGGAGAGGAGACGCCAGAGCCGTCATCGCGCCGCCCCCATCGCGTAGGCGGGGGCCTGGAGCCGGGCGGCGCGCAGCTTGAGCAGGAACTGGCCGGCATTGACCAGGTAGGTGGCGTAAGCCGAGAGCGCGAGGCACATCAGCCCGGTCGTGCCGAGAGCCCCGGTCGCCAGCGCGGCCAGATAGGCGGTGTGGAGGGCGAGCACCCCCATGCTCACCACGTCCTCCCAGTAGAAGGCCGGGGCGAAGAGGTAGCGCCCGAACACCGCCTTCTCCCACAGGGAGCCGGTGATCATGATGGCGTAGAGGGCGAAGGTCTTGGCGACCACCGAGGCATTGGCCAGCGCCACGCCCTCCCCGGTCGCCAGGGTGCGCGAGACCAGGGCGAGGCTCAGCAGGAAGACCGCGAATTGCAGCGGGGCCAGCACCCCCTGGACCAGGGTCCAGGGCGAGGCGTCGCGGCGGCGGCGCTCGGCCTCGCTGTAGAGAAACGGCCGATCCGTGGACGTCGCCATCGCGCCTGCCCTCCTGGCCGACCCGCGTTGGCCGCGGATGCCGATGGGGGAAAGCCTAGGACCGCCGGCCCGGGAGTGTCAACATAAGTTGACACTTCATATCGGTGACATTCGCGAGAGGTCGCTGCGAATGAGCCTTGCGGCGGCACGCCGGAGATGTATCCTGGAATGAATCCGGATGACGCCCCCTGGCAACGGCGCGCCCAACGTAGAAAACCCGACACTAAGTCGAGCATAATCGGTTTTCCTGCGCATCGGGGAGGTGCCGGTGGGAGATCAAGCACAGCCCGGGACCTTGCCGGGCGACTGGCCGGCCCGCCGTGACCGGACGTTTCACGAGCGCCCGCCCTGCGAAATGAACTCCGGTGGAGTACATCGGACGCTGCGCTGGCGCGATGACCTCGCCCAGGTGGTCGAGGCCGAGATCATCCCGCGCCTGATGCTCGCCCATCGCGGCGAACGTCCGGTGCGCCGTATTCCGCCCCGTCTGAGTGCAGCCGACGACATCGACCGGCTCGGCGCCCTGCTGCTGCTGCCCGAGGACCGCGACGTCCTGACGGAGCTCCGCCGCCTCCTCGACGACGGCATGAGCCTGGAGGAGGTGCTAACCGGGCTCCTCGCCCCCACGGCCCGGCATATCGGCCGGCTGTGGGAGGAGGACGTCTGCGATTTCCTCCAGGTGACCACCGCGATGGCGCGGCTGCGCCGCCTCGTCCACGACCTCGAGACGCTCTGCCTCGACCCGCGGCCCGTCGATCCGGCGAGCCGGCGGGTCCTGCTCGCCCCGGCACCGGGGGAGACCCACACGTTCGGGCTGACCCTCGCCGGCCATTTCCTCGGCGAGGCGGGCTGGGAGGTCACCGCGAGCTTCGAGCCCTGCCTCACCGACGCCCTGGAGCGTCTGCGCGCCGAATGGTTCGACGTGCTCGGCCTGTCCCTCTCCTGCGACGTCCATGTCGAGCGGCTGGCGGCGGCGGTCCCGGTGCTGCGGCGCGCCTCGCGCAACCGCGACCTGCGGGTGATCGTCGGCGGGCCCGCCTTCGCGGGCCGGCCCGACCGGATCCGGCTCGTCGGCGCCGACGCGGCTGTCGAGGACGCGCGACAGGCGCCCGGAATCTTGCAAGGCTTGCTTGATCTACGGATTAGAGCCTGCTGAAAGACCTGTTCGGTGCGGTCGGCGTAGCCTGGTGACCCTTGAACAGACCCGTGAGCCCTGCTGCGAAGGAATCTTTCGCGGTGCTTCGAGACGCCGTCTCCCGCCTCGATCCCCGGATGACGGGCAGCCTCGTCGCTGCAGCCAGCGACGTGTCCCTCGTGGTCGACGGCGACGGGGTGATCCGCGACGCCGCCTTCGGGGCCGACGGCCTCTCGGAGGAGGCCGGCGAGACCTGGCTCGGGCGGCGCTGGATCGACACCGTGACGGTGGAGAGCCGGCCCAAGATCCTGCGGCTGATCGAGGATGCCGAGCCCGGGGCCGTCACGCGCTGGCGCCAGGTCAACCACCCCTCCGTGCAGGGCGGCGCCGACGTGCCGATCCGCTACGCGGCCCTGCGGGTGCCCGATGACGACCGCATCATCGTGATCGGGCGCGACCTCCGGGCGCTCTCGGCCCTGCAGCAGCGCCTGACCGATTCGCAGCAGGCGCTCGAGCGCGACTATGCCCGCCTGCGCGGCGCCGAGACCCGCTACCGGGTGCTTTTTCAGCTCGCCGGCGAGCCGATCCTGATCGTCGACGCCGCCACCCGCCGCATCGCCGAGATCAATCCTGCCGCCGCCCGCCTCCTTGGCCGGGCGGTCAAGCGCGTCGTCGGGCGCGACCTCGTCGACCTGTTTGAGCCCGAGAGCGCCCGCGCCGTCCAGGCGCTGCTCGTCGGCCTGCGCCTCACCGGCCAGGCCGAGGACCTCGCCGCCCGCCTCGCCCAGCGGCGCGGCGAGGCACGGATCTCCGCCACGCTCTTTCGCGAGGAGGCGGGAACGAGCGTCCTCGTCCGCCTGAGCCCCCTCGTGCCGGCCGAGGCCCCGGCGGCCCCGCGCTCGGGCGCGCTCGACGTGATCGAGGCGATGCCCGAGGGCTTCGTCGTCACCGACCGCGACCGGCGCATCGTCGGGGTCAACGCCGCCTTCCTCGACCTCGCCCAGCTCGCCACCGAGCATCAGGCCAAGGGCGAACCGCTCGACCGCTGGCTCGGGCGCGAGGGCACCGAGATCGCGGCGCTCTTCGGCACGCTGACCGAGCACGGCGCGGTGCGCCACTTCGCCACCGTGGTGCGGGGCGAGTTCGGGGCGGTGGACGAGGTCGAGGTCGCGGCGGTCTCGGTACCGGGCGGCGACCGGCCCTGCTTCGGGTTCACCCTGCGCAGCCTGCCCCGGCGCGTCGCCGCCGCCGTGCCGAGCGGCCTGCCGGGCACGCGCGAGCTGCCGCGCTCGGTCGAGCACATGACCGAACTCGTCGGCCGCGTCTCGATGAAGGCGCTGGTGCGCGAGACGACCGATATGATCGAGCGGCTGTGCATCGAGGCGGCGTTGCGCATCACCCACGACAACCGCGCCTCGGCCGCCGAGATGCTGGGCCTGAGCCGGCAGGGATTCTATGCCAAGATGCGCCGCTACGGCCTCGGCGACCTCGACGGCTCCGAGGATCCGGAGGACGGCGAGGCCTGACACACCACACGGTTCCGTGACGACATCGCCCCGAGTGTAAAGTTTGCTTGACACTCGGGTGGGGCGGTTCCACCCTCCCGGCATGACCACCGAGCCCCTGCTCAAGCCCCTGATGAAGCCGCCGCTCCTGGCAAAGCCATCGGCGGTGCCGGAGCCGGGCGTGCTCCTCGAACTGCTCAAGCCGATCACCTGGTTCGCCCCGATGTGGGCCTTCGCCTGCGGGGTGGTCTCTGCCGGCGTCCCGGTCCAGGGCCGCTGGCCGGTCGTGGCGGCCGGCATTCTGCTCGCCGGCCCCCTCGTCTGCGCCACCAGCCAGGCGGCGAACGACTGGTTCGACCGCCACGTCGACGCCATCAACGAGCCGGACCGGCCGATCCCCTCGGGCCGCATGCCCGGCCGCTGGGGGCTCTTCGTCGCGCTGGCCTGGACGCTGCTGTCGCTCGCGGTCGCGGCCCTGCTCGGGCCCTGGGTGCTCGGCGCGGGCGTGTTCGGCCTGGCGCTCGCCTGGGCCTACAGCGCGCCGCCGCTGCGCCTGAAGCGCAACGGCTGGTGGGGCAACGCCGCCTGCGGCCTCTGCTACGAGGGCCTGCCCTGGTTCACCGGCGCCGCCGTGATGGCGGGCGCCCTGCCGGACGGGCGGATCGTGCTCGTCGCCGCGCTCTACAGCCTGGGCGCTCACGGCATCATGACCCTCAACGACTTCAAGTCGATGGACGGCGACCGGCGAACCGGCATCCGCTCGCTCCCGGTCCAGCTCGGCGCCGGCCCCGCCGCCCGCCTCGCCTGCCTCGTCATGGCGGCCCCGCAGGTCGTGGTCGTGGCCGCCCTGGCGGCCTGGGGGATGCCGTGGCACGCCGCCCTCGTCGCCGGGCTGCTCGTCGGCCAGGGTTGTCTGATGCGCCGCTTCCTGTCCGATCCGCACCGCTGGGCCGCCTGGTACAACGGCACCGGCACGCTCCTGTCGGTGCTCGGCATGCTGACCGCGGCGCTCGCCCTGCGCGGGGGCCTCGCATGATCACGCCGCAGGGTTTCGGCTGGGGCACCATCGTCCGTCTCGGCCTCGTCCAGACCGCTTTGGGCGCCATCGTGGTGCTGATCACCTCCACCCTCAACCGGGTGATGGTGGTGGAACTGGCGCTCCCCGCCGCCCTGCCCGGCGGGTTGGTGGCTCTGCACTACGCCGTGCAGGCGCTGCGCCCGCGCTGGGGCTACGGCTCGGATCTCGGCCGGCGCCGCACGCCCTGGATCGTCGGCGGCATGGCCCTCCTCGCCCTCGGCGGGACCGGGGCGGCGCTCGGCACCGCCCTCCTCTCCGGGCAGCCGGCGATCGGCTTCTCCCTCCTCGTCCTGTCCTTCCTCGCCGTCGGCATCGGGGTCGGGGCGGCCGGCACCTCGCTCCTGGTCCTGCTCTCGACCGGCGTCGCGCCCCATCGCCGCGGCGCGGCCGCGACGATCGTCTGGATCATGATGATCGCCGGCTTCGTCGTCACCGCGCCGACCGCCGGGCACCTGCTCGACCCGTTCTCGGGCGAGCGCCTCGTCGCGGTCTCGGGCGGCGTGTCGCTGATCGCCTTCCTGGTCGCGCTCCTCGCCCTGTGGGGCGTCGAGCCGCCCCGCGCCCGGGCCCCGGAGAGGCCCGGGCCGGCGCGGCCCTTCGCGAAGGTGCTGGCGGAAGTCTGGGCCGAGCCGGAGGCGCGTCGCTTCACGGTGTTCGTGTTCCTGGCGATGCTCGCCTACAGCGCCCAGGAGCTGATTCTCGAACCCTTCGCCGGCCTCGTCTTCGCGCTCTCGCCGGGGGCGACCACCAAGCTCTCGGGCCTGCAGAACGGCGGCGTGCTTGCCGGCATGGTCCTGGTGGCGCTCGTCACCGCCAACGGGCGCGGGAGACTGGCCTCGCTGCGGCTTTGGACCATCGCCGGCTGTCTCGGTTCGGCGGCCGCCCTCGTCGCCATCGCGGCCTGCGGCTTTGCCGGGCCGGGCGCGCCGCTGCGGGCCTGCATCGCCGGGCTCGGCCTGTTCAACGGCATGTTCGCGGTGGCGGCGATCGGCTCGATGATGGCGCTCGCCGGCCATGGCGGCGCCCCGGACGGCGAGAGCCGCCACGGCACCCGCATGGGGGTGTGGGGCGCGGCGCAGGGCATCGCCTTCGGGCTCGGCGGCTTCCTGGGCGCGGCGGGCGTCGATCTCGCCCGCCTCGCCTTCGGCACGGTGGTGCTGGCCTACGCGGTGGTCTTCGTCACGGAGGCGGCCCTGTTCCTCGTCGCGGCCGGGCTCGCCGCCCGGATCGGGCGGCCCGCCATGAGCGCGCCGCCGCTCGGGAGCCTGTCGGTGCGGCACGCGGTCTGACACGACACGATCCGGCTGCGGGGCGCGGCCCGGACGGGAGGCACGGCCATGGACGAGACGATCCTCGACGCGGTGGTGGTGGGAGGCGGGCCGGCCGGAGCCACGGCGGCGGCGGACCTCGCGCGGCTCGGCCGCCGGGTGGTGCTGCTCGACCGGGCCGGTCGCATCAAGCCCTGCGGCGGCGCGATCCCGCCGCGGCTGATCCGCGACTTCGCGATCCCCGACGCGCTGCTGGTGGCCAAGATCCGCTCCGCCCGCATGGTCTCGCCCAAGGACCGTGCCGTGGACATGCCCGTCGGCGAGGGCTTCGTCGGCATGGTCGATCGCGGGCCCTTCGACGAGTGGCTCCGCGCCCGCGCGGCGCTCGCCGGGGCCGAGCGGGTGACCGGCACCTATCTGCGCCTCGCCCGTGACGGCGACGGACCGGTCACGCTGCATTACCGCGACGCGGGCGGCACGGAGGCGTCGTTGCGCACCCGCCTCGTCATCGGGGCCGACGGCGCCAACTCGGCGGTCGGGCGCCAGGAGATCCCCGCCCATGCCCGGATGCGGCAGGTCTTCGCCTATCACGAGATCGTCCGCACGCCGCCGGACGGCGCCGTCGAGGGCGCGCGGTGCGATGTCTACTACCAGGGCGTCCTCTCGCCGGATTTCTACGCCTGGATCTTCCCGCACGGCGACACGCTGAGCATCGGCACCGGCAGCGCCCGCAAGGGGTTCTCATTGCGGGGCGCCGTCGGGCGCCTGCGCGCGGCGACCGGGCTCGATCGCGGCGAGACGATCCGGCGCGAGGGTGCGCCGCTGCCGCTGAAGCCCCTCGCACGGTTCGACAACGGCCGCGACGTGCTGCTGACGGGGGATGCCGCCGGCCTCGTCGCTCCGGCCTCGGGCGAGGGCATCTACTACGCGATGTTCGGCGGGCGCCTCGCGGCGGAGGCCGCGCACGATTTCCTGGCCACCGGCAACCCGCGCGCCTTGGCCCAGGCGCGGAAGCGCTTCCTCAAGGCGCATGGTCGGGTGTTCTGGATCCTGCGGCTGATGCAATCGGTCTGGTACCGCAACGATGCGTTACGCGAGCGCTTCGTCAGCATCTGCCGCGATCCCGACGTGCAGTCGCTGACCTGGGACGCCTACATGAACAAGGAACTGGTGCGGGCGAAACCCGCAGCCCATGCCCGGATCTTCTTCAAGGACCTCGCGCATCTCTTCCGCTGGGTGTCGCCGTGAGCGGGGGCTGGACCCCGATCGTCGTCGCGGCGCTCGCGGCCATCGTCGTCGCGGCGGCGGGCGCGTGGCTGACGGCGCTCGGCCCCTGGTACCGCAGCCTGCGGGTGCCGTCCTGGAAGCCGCCCGACTGGGCGTTCGGCCCGGTCTGGACCACCATCTTCACGCTGACCGCCATCGCCGGGGTCCTGGCCTGGAACGCCGCCCCGGAGGGGCGCGAGCGGGCCTGGCTCGTCGTCGCCTTCGGGATCAACGGCCTCCTCAACATCGCCTGGAGCGGGGTGTTCTTCCGCATGCGCCGGCCGGACTGGGCGCTCGTCGAGGTTGCGGCTCTGTGGCTGTCGGTGGTGGCGCTGATCCTGGTCGTCGGGCGGCATTCCGGCCTCGGGGCGCTGCTGCTCCTGCCCTACCTCGTCTGGGTCGGCATCGCGGCCATGCTCAACCGGTCGATCGTGCGGCTGAACGGGCCGTTCTGACTCGCGGTCCCAAGCATTGACACACGGGCGGGGGTGCCTTGCATGTCCCCGATCCGGCGCACGACTTCGCTCGCGAAAAATCGGATCGCACGGGACCGGAACGAAGTGCATGCGACATCGTGAACCGCGACGGGCTTCCAGTGAACACGCACCATGCTTTTCGAGTTTGCAGGGCTGGACCCGACCGTTTCCTACGTTACCTCCCCGATCGACTGCGCATCAGCGATGCCTGCAGGAGGATTGATGCGTGCCTGACCTCCTGACCACCGGTCACATCGTCGATGTCGCGCTGGTGATCGTCGCCGCGGAGGCCGGATACCTCGCCCTGTGGCGGCGCGGACCGGGACGGACCGCCCTCCTGATCAACCTCGCCTCCGGGGCCTGCCTGATGCTCGCCCTGCGCCTCGTCCTCGCCGGGGCACCCGGATTCTGGCTCGCCGCCGCCCTCGCGGGGGCGGGCGCCGCCCATGTCGCCGATCTCTGGCTGCGGTTGCGCTCCGCCGCCCCATAACCCCGGAGGAAGCCCCGATGCGCCGCCAGCCCGTCACCCGCCGCCTGCTCATCGCCCTCGTCGGATCCAGCGCCGTCGGCCTCGCGGCCGGCGCGGCCCTGGCGCAGCCGGCCCCCTCCGACCTCGTCGACAAGGGCCGCTACCTCGCCACCGCCGGCGATTGCGTGGCGTGCCACACGGCGCCGGGGGGCAAGCCCTTCGCGGGCGGCCTCTACATCAACTTCCCGGGCGGCATCGGCAAGCTCGCCACCCCGAACATCACCCCCGACAAGGAAACCGGCATCGGCAGCTGGAGCGACGACGACTTCAAGCGCGCCATGCACGAGGGCATCACCAAGAGCGGCAGCTACCTCTACCCGGCCTTTCCCTTCCCCTGGTACACGCGGCTGACCGACGAGGACGTGCGGGCGATCAAGGCCTACCTGTTCTCCCTCGAGCCGGTGAACGCGCCCCGCAAACCGGCCGACATCGCCTTCCCGTTCAGCATCCGCGAGGGGCTGCTCGCCTGGCGCCTCGCCTTCTTCACCGAGGGCCGCTTCAAGCCGGACCCGAAGGCGAGCGAGCAGGTCAATCGCGGCGCCTACCTGGTCGAGGGGCCGGGCCATTGCGGTGCATGCCACAACGGCAGCAAGCTCGTCGGCGCCTCGCAGTGGAGCGGCTATCTCGAGGGCGGCACGATCGACGGCTGGTACGCGCCCAACCTGTCGGGCGACGACAAGGAAGGGCTGGGCAAGTGGAGCGAGGACCAGCTCTTCACCTACCTCAAGACGGGCGCCGCGCCCGGCCGCGCCGGCGTGGTCGCCGGACCGATGCGGCAGGTCGTCGAGGAGAGCCTGAGCAAGATGACCGACGACGACGTGCGCGCCATCGCGGTCTACCTCAAGACCCTGGCGCCCAAACCCACCTATACGACCGACGTGAAGTCGGACTTCAAGTCGGCCTCGGCGGCGCCGGGCGCCGACACCTACCTCAACCGCTGCGTCGCCTGCCACCGGCCGGACGGCCAGGGCATGCCGGGGGCGATCCCCGCGCTCGCCGGCAACGGCGCGGTGCTCGCCAAGGGCCCGGAGACGATGATCCGGGTGATCCTCGGCGGCCTCGACGCCAAGGGCGAGTATGCGGCGATGCCGGCGGTCGGCGTCGGCATGACCGACGCCGAGGTGGCGGCGGTGACGAACTACGTCCGCCAGACCTTCGGCAACCAGGCCCCGCCGACCGCCGAGCCCGGCCAGGTCGCGAGCCTTCGCACCGACACCCAGACGATGCTGGCCGGCAACGCGCCCTGCGAGACCGTCTCGGATCCGACGCTCGCCGCGGCCCTGAAGACCGCCGACGCAGCCGGCCAGCTCAAGGACCTGAAGGCCGAGCAGATGCTGCCCCGCATCGCCACGCTGCTGCCGGCCGTGCGCCAGGCCGCCCCGCAGGCGAGCTCGGCCGACCTCGTCAACGGGCTGACCGCCACCTTCTGCCAGGTGGCCGACCACAAGGCCACCGGGCTCGACTGGCCGACGACGATCGGCAGCTTTGCCGGCGTGGTCTACGGACAGATCAAGACGCCGAACCGGGCGGAGAAATAGTCGGCGAATTCGCTCATGACCTGTCTCTGAGAGCCTGTTTGACGTGCGACGAAAAAATTACGAGGAAATTTTTTCCAACCCGCGACCTCATCCTGAGGTGCGACTGAAAGGAGCCTCGAAGGAGAACTCCGGAAGTCTCGCAATCCCTGGAGCCCTCCTTCGAGGCCAGTCCATCTTCGATGGACTGTCACCTCAGGATGAGGTCGCACGTGGGATTGAGTGCTTGTGCCAATCAAACAGGCTCTGAGGTCAGGCCCGGTCACACGCGACAGATTTGATGCCCTGCTTGTCATTCAGGGACCGCATCGCGGAGCCCGGGATCCGGATACTCGGGTGGTGGCGGATGAAGCGGAGCGAGGTCGCTTAGTTCTGAACCAGCCGCGGCTCCGGATTCCGGGTTCGGCTGCGCGGCACCGAAGTGACAAGCAGGGTATGAAGACTGTCGATCTGGTCAAACAGGCTTGATCGCTTGCAAGAGAACGCTCCCCAATCTGCGCGTGACTGTCCGGAAGAAAGGAAAAGCGCGGGTTTCTCCGCTCCCCAGCCGCGGGGAGCCGAGAAACCCGCGCTCTTTTTATCTCGAAAGTGTGTCCAGACAGCCCTGTGGTTCGCGGGGGAGCGCTACATGCACGACGCGCCTTGCGACCCCGGGCATTTCGATCCTCGGATGCCTCGCCTCACCGCGGGTCCACCCCCTGATGCGGCCGCGGCGCGCCGCCATGATGGTCGGTGAAGGTCGAGCGCTCGCCGGTCTCCTTGGCGCGCTGGACGCGCATGCGCTGCCAGATCAGGAACAGGATGACGAGCGCGAAGGTCGTGAAGGCGAGCATGTAGATCAGGCCGGAATCGCCCATGGCCGTTGCCTCCTCGTGGCGCCCCGCAGGGCGGTCGGTTGATGGGCGCACGGGTGGCGGAATGCCGTCGCACGCTTCAATCCAACTCTTCGACCTCTCCAATCCGCCACTGCGGCAAATCGTCATGAGATGACGGGAAGGAAGATCAGCAACAACGGCACATCCAATACATTTCGATCGTCGGCAATCGATTTCCCGACATTGATGATCACCGTATCCGAGAAGGCCCCGGCTCCTGTCGGAACCGGGGCCTGTCTCAGGTGGCCGGAGGGGTGCGGCCTCACGGGGCCTTCGGCATCGGTCCTCCGGCGAGCTCGGGATAGTCCTTCAGCATCTGGGCGCCGTTGAGGGGCTTCGCCAAGCCCTGGTGGCAGGTGGTGCAGTTGGCCTTGGGCGGATCGCCCTCGGGCCCGAGGCGCGCCTCCGGCAGCACCGGCGTCAGCGGCGTGATGTAGTTGCCGTTGATGTCGCGCACCATCCGGATGCCGTGCCAGGCGGTGACGCGCTTCGGAGTGCTCTCGTCCCAGGAGAAGAAGGCACGGGTGTTGTGGCAGTAGGTGCAGTTGACGCCCAAGCCCTCCGCCATGTGGATCATCAGGGCGTAGGTCTTCTCCGTGGTCTGGATCGGCTTCGACGGGCTGGTGGGCAGCGCCGTGCGGGCCGCGACCCGGATGGCGTTCTGGTCGATGTCCTTGTCATCGAGCAGGCCCTGGAACGGATCGACGTTGAGGGAGGTCAGGCCGGCCTCCGGGGCCGGGTGGTTCTGGCCGTTGGCGCGGGCGGCGAAGCCCTGCGCGTGGGGCGGCCCGGGATTGTCGTGCCAGACCGCCTGCGGCACCGGATTGCCGCGGTGGCAGGTGTAGCAGGTCACGCCGGTCTCGCCGACGTGGTTCTTCCAGTCCGCGTTGATGTGGCGGACCATGCGGAGCATCGAGCGCGCCACGGTCTTCGCATAGACGCTGTCGTCGGCCATGTTCTCGACGTTGTGGCAATAGGCGCAGCCCTGCTCGGGGGCGACCCACTCGGTGATCGAGGCCATCACGCGGTTGAACTGGTCGGTCGAGAGGTCGGTCAGCACCTTGACGTTCTGGTAGGTCTGCGTCGCCGGTTCGCCGCCGGGCGGGACCGGGTCCTGGGGCGCCGGCGCGGCGTTCTCCTCGAGCTTGACCGCCAGGGTACGGGGGTTCTGCACCTGCACCATGCCGGTGCCGCGAAAACCCGTCTGCTCGGAACGGACCGGGGGCCGGGTCCAGCCCGCGGTCCCGAACATCGCGCCGGTGAGCAGCACCGCCACCACGACGCCGAGGATTTGGAGCGCGAGCTTCATGGCGTGCCTCCCGGATTCGCGAGCGGATCCACCACCGGGCCGTAGATCTGCGGGTAATGCGGCGCGACGCCGTGCTTCACCGCCCAGAGGTACCAGTTGTCGACCACCGTGCCGGTGAGGAGGATGCCGATGCCGCCGGTCAGCGTGGTGAGGAACGCGAACCACCACAGCCAGCGATGGACCGATTCCATCGTGGCGTTAAAGCCCATGGTCCAGCGCCAGAACAGGGCGGCGCGCTCGGTCGCGGTGCCGCGATCGACGATCTGCTCGATCTCCCGCTCGCCGCCGTAGCGGCTCACGGCCAGGATGGTGGCGCCGTGCATGGCAAACAGCATCGTCGACCCGTACAGGAAGACGATCGAGAGCATGTGGAACGGGTTGTAGAACAGGTTGCCGTAGCGCAGCGAGAACGCGGCGGTCCAGTCGAGGTGCGGGAAGATCCCGAACGGCACCGCCTCGCTCCAGCTCCCCATCAGGATCGGCCGGATGAAGCCGAGCACCAGGTAGAGCCAGATCGCCGAGGCGAAGGCCCAGGGCACGTGGTAGCCGAGGCCCAGCGCCCGGGCGCGGCGAAAGAGCCGGACCCACCACAGCAGGATCGAGGCGGTGAGGAAGAAGCCGGCCATCAGCCACCACCCGCCCTCGGCCAGCGGCGGCAGGATCTTGAGCCCGTATTCGGGGCGGGGCGGCTCGAGGGCGAGCCAGGGCAGCTGGCGGACGAACTGGACCGGGTCCCAGTTCACCGAGGCCCACATGTTGAGCCCGATGATCTCGAAGGCGACGAACCCGCAGGCCAACGACAGGGTGCCGAGGGTGCCGAGGTAGATCGGGCCGATCTGGGCGTTGCCGACGAGGCCGGCGAGATAGTTGAAGCCGCCCTTGCCGACGCGGTTCTCGATCTCCGGGATCTCGACGCCGGCCTCCGGGTGGAGCGGATGGACTTGGATCTGCGTGTAGATGTTCTGGTAATACCCCATGGCGGCGGATGCCTTCTGAAGGGTGTGGGGCGAACGCGGCAAGAATGGAACTCGGCGCCAATCGGAACTCAGCGCCAGATCGGCAGGCTCAGCCACCAGCCCCACCATTCCGGCCAGCCGCGGGTCCAGAACGGACCGCTGATGACGATGCAGACCGCGCTCCAGAACCCGGCCGAAAGGGCGAGGAACAGGCCGAGCCGGTGGATGCCGATCGTGCCGATCGAGTAGCCGATCGTGTCGCGGAAGAAGGTGTCCTCGTGCTCGGGGGTCTTGACCACCTCGCCCTTCGGCGGATTGGTCGAGGACAGGATCAAGGAGCCGTGCAGCGACAGGGCGAAGGTCGTCGTGAAGAAGAACGTCACGGCGAGCATGTGCGCCGGGTTGTAGTGGAAGTGGAGATACTGGTAGCCGACGTTCGACACCCAATCGAGATGGCTCAGGATCCCGTACGGGAAGCCGTGGCCCCAGGCCCCCATCAGCACGGGCCGGACCACCACCAGGGTGACGTAGGCGAAGATCGCCACCGAGAAGGCGAAGGGCACGTGGTAGCCGATGCCGAGCTTGCGGCAGATCTCGACCTCGCGCAGCGCCCAGGACCCGAAGGATCCGACGGCGCAGAAGGTGATGATCTGCCACAGGCCGCCCTCGCGTAAGGGGGCCAGCGCCAGGCCGTATTTGAGGTCGGGCGGCGCGATGTTGATCTGCCAGACGTTCCAGGTCGGCCCGAGCGCCGCGCCCCAGACGATCAGGCCGGTGCCGAGCAGGGTGAAGAACAGGCCCGTCACCCCGAAGAAGCCGACATAGAACGGCCCGACCCAGAAATCGAACAGGTCGCCGCCGAGCAGAGTGCCGCCGCGGACCCGGTATTTGCGCTCGAAGTTCAGCATGGCCATGGCGCGGCCCTCCCCGTCCGCAAAGAGCGTGGTGGCCGCGGGCGGGGCCGTGACGGCCCGTCCGCGGTGCGGAGGCGCTCCAGGGAGCACCCGGTCCGCCGGCCGGTCAGGTCGGCAGGACGTGGGTCTGCGCGATCTCCGCCTTCTTCGCCGCCGGGCCCTCCAACCAGTTGAACCGGTTGGTGCTGAGCAGGATGAAGTGGATGATCAGCGCGAGGACGAACAGGAAGGTGAAGAGCGCGACGAGCGTGCGGCGCGGGTCGAACAGAAGCCAGACCTTGTGCATGGCGTGTGCTCCTTGCCTACGAGATGAAGGGCAGGATGCCGGTGGCGGCATACTTCACGCCGCTCTCCAGCGCGGAATAGCCGTTGGGCCCGGGCAGCCAGGGCCGCCACAGCCAGACGAGGAAGTGCGCGACGACCGCGATCGCCGTGAAGATGATGAAGCTGGTGACGAAGATGCCGTGGAACTCCTTCGCCTCCTCTTCGGTGAGTCCTGACAGTACGCTGGGTTTGTCCATGCCGTTGGCCATTGCCGAACCTCCGGATGCGGATCCGCGCGGGGGCTCCCGCGCGGGCTTGCCCGGCCGCGACGGACGGGCGGTCTCTCCGCCGCCGGGGACGGCGGCGGAAACTCGGCCCAGAGGGAGTCAGGCCCGAGGGCCTCACCCCATGAAGGCGAAGGGGATGGCCGAGAGCGCCATCGCGCGGGCCTCGCCGAACACCGAGCGGCGGGGGCCGGCGACGCCCGGGCGCAGGCGCTGCACCAGGGCGGCGGCCAGGAAGACCGGGTAGGTCGCCGCCAGGATGGCCCGGAACTGGACCGCCTCCGAACGGGACCGCGACACCGTGAAGAAAGAACGGGACATGGTTCCGGCTCTCATGATCTCGGATCTCCTCCCTGCTCGCGGGATTCGCGAGGCGTCTCGGTGGCCGGCGCGACGGAGGCCGCGCCGGAAAAGGCTTCGGCCGTCAGGCGGCCGCGAGGGCGAGGCGGGCGCGCTCGACGCAAACACCGGTCACGCTGTCGGACCCGGCGCGCGTGGCCTCGCGCTCGGCGGCGTCGCGCAGGCGCTTGGCGAAGGAGATCCGCACCAGGACCGGGCTTTCCTCCACCGAGGCGTCGAGGCGCCGGCGGGCCTCGTCGTCCCAGGGAAGGGTGCGATGCGCGCGGGCCGGCGTCGCCTCGACGGCGTCCATGTCCCGCGACAGCGGCAGGATGTGGAAGAGCGCGTCGAACAGCGCGTTGCAGACTTCCTGGACCAGGTAGGTGGCGCCGGAATAGCCCATGAACGGCGTGCCGGTATGGCGCCGCACCACCGCGCCGGGGAACGAGGCCGGAATGAACATCGCCCTTCCCCCGCTCTCGGCGAGGTAGAGGCGCTCGTTGTAGGAGCCGAACAGGACCAAAGGCGGCGTCTCGCGGATGGCTTGTCGGACCGCCGCATTGTCGGGCTTGGCGCCGGCTTTTCGCGAGAAGGCGAACCGGCAGGGCAGGCCCATCTCGTCCTCGAGGAAGTTTCGCAGGCCGCGAGCGTAGGTGTCGGTCGCCACCACGCCGAAGCTCGCCGAGGCGAAGAAGTCCTGCGTCACCGAGCGCCAGAGGTCCCACAGGGGCTTCAGGGTCGTGTGCTTCTCCCGCTCGATGAACGGCTCGGGATCGACACCTAAGATCTCGCCGAGCGCGCGCAGGAACTTGGTGGTGCTGTGCACGCCGATCGGCGCCTGGAGGTAGGGCCGGTCGAGGGCCTCGCAGAGGAGGCGCCCGAATTCGCGGTAGAGGCAGATATTGGCATCGGCCTCGACGAGGCGCGGGATGTCGGACAGGTGGCTGCCCAGCGGAAAGACCAGGTTCACCTCGGCACCGATGCCTTCGACGAGGCGCCGGATCTCGGCGAGGTCGGAGGGCATGTTGAAGGTGCCGTAGGCCGGGCCGATCAGGTTGACCCGCGGCTTCACCCCCGGGGCCCGCTCCGGCCGGGGCGGGATCACGCCTTTCCTGGCCGCTTTCTTGGCGCCGTACTCGGCCCAGAGCCAGGACAGGGCCCGGTCGGCCGATTGCCACTGGTCCTCGTCGATGGTGCGGGGCAGGAAGCGCTGGAGGTTGGTGCCCTCCGGCGTGACGCCGCCGCCGATCATCTCGGCGATCGAGCCGGTGACGACGACGCTCGGCTCCTTCGGATCGAGCGTCGCGTGGGCGCGGCGCATCGCGCCTTCCGTGCCATGGCGGCCGAGCTCCTCCTCGGCGAGCCCCGTGACGACGATCGGCAATTCGTGCGGCGGCAGCGCGTCGGTATAGTGCAGCACCGAGGTCACCGGCAGGTTCTCGCAGCCCACCGGGCCGTCGATGACCACCTGGAGGCCCTTCACCGCGGTGAAGACGTAGACGGCGCCCCAGTAGCCGCCGGCGCGGTCGTGATCGAGGACGAGCATCAGGCCATCTCCCCGACCGGCTTCTCGGGCGCCGCACGCTTCACCGCCGCCCGTTTTTTCGGCACCTCTTCCCAGATCCCGGCGGCGTGGCCGGTGCCGACACCGGCGAAGAACGACCGCATGGCGTCGAACCGCTCGCGCTGTGCCATAGCGCCGTTGATCACTTGCGCGAGCGAACCGGCCCCGGCGACGCCCATCAGCGGGCGGGCCGAGATCAGGTTGGTGAAGTAGAGGGCGGGGATCGCCCGCTCCTTGGCCTTCTGCACCACCGGGGTCGTGCCGATGGCGAGATCGGGCCCGAACTCTTCCACCGCCGCGAGATCCTGCTCCAGGGAGGCGCGGAACTGCACCCGCGCGCCATGGGCCTCGAGCCAGTCGCGATCGGCCTCGGAATGCTTCGTGCGCGGGCAGGCGGTGCCGACATACGGCACCTCGGCGCCGCTCTCGATGAGGAGGCGGGCGACCAGCAGTTCCGAGCCCTCGTAGCCGGTGAGCGTGATCCGGCCGCGGATCGGGTTGGCGGCAAGGGCACCGCGGATCGCCGGCAGGAACCGGTTCTTGGCCGCCGCGACCATCGCGGGGGAGACGCCACAGGTCTCGCCGATCGCGTCGAGCCAGGCGGCGGTGCCGTCATGGCCGACGGGGGCCGAGGCGACCGCCGGGCGGCCCGCCGCCTCGAATTCGCGCAAGGACGCGGTGTAGAACGGATGGATCGCCGCCACCGCCGTGCAGTCGAGAGCGGCGTAGAGCTCGCGCCATTCCCGCGTCGGCACGACCGGGCCGGCGGCGAGTTCGAGCGGGTCGAGAAGCGCCCCGATCTGCATCGGATCGGCCGGGAACATCTCGCCGAGCAGCGCGATCGTCGGGCGGCCGTCGCGGGGCTGGCGCGGGGCGGCGACGGGGCCGTGCTCCGCCTCACCGCGCGCGACCTTCAGCATCGCGCCGGCGAGCACGTCCTTGGCCTCGGCATGCGTCGGCACGCCGAAACCCGGAACGTCGATCCCGATGATCCGCACCCCGTCGATCTCGCGGGGCAGGAGCCGCAGCGGCACGCCCGAGGCGGTCGGGACGCAGAGGTTGATGACCACGACCGCGTCGTGGAGCGCCGGATCGGCGGTCTCGCGCACCGCGTCGCGGATGTCCTCGAACAGCTTGCCGGTGACGAGCGTCTCGGAGTTGAACGGCACGTAGCCGACGGTCCGCCGCGCGCCGTAGAAATGCGAGGTGAAGGTCAGCCCGTAGACGCAGCAGGCCGAGCCCGACAGGATCGTGGCGGTGCGGCGCATCCGCAGGCCCACCCGCAGCGACCCGAAGGCCGGGCACATGCTCTGCGGCTGGTCGTGCGGGCCGACCGGATAGTCGCGCTTCAGGGCGTCCAGGGTCTCGCCCATGCCGGCGGCTTTCGCCGCGTTCTGCATCATCTCCTTGCCGGAATGGCAGCCGAGCCCGTCCTGCCGCGTCGCGTCCAGGTTGACCGGGGCATCGACAGGCTTTCGGGCGCGCAGCGCCTTGAGGTCGAGGGAGGCGCCCATGGTCACACCGCCTCGTAGACGACTTCGAGGGAGGGCTTTCGCGCGACGGCCCGGCCGCGCATGTCGGCGTCGCTCGCCGGATCGAGCACCACCCCGCGCCCGACCGCCTCGCCCTTGAACAGGCCGAGCAGTTGATCCTGGCTGAGCGGGGTCGGGCGATGCGGCAGGGCAGTGCCGATATTGTCGGCGAGTTCGGCAAAGAGCGGGCCCCAGCGCCCGTCCGGCCGGCCGATGATCTCGTAATTCGCGCTCTTCTTGCGGATGTCGTCGTCGGCGGGGATCGAGGCGAGGATCGGGATGCCGGCCGCTTCCGCGAAGGCCTGGGCCTCGCCGGTGCCGTCGTCCTTGTTGATGACGAGGCCGCCGACGCCGACATTGCCGCCGAGCTTGCGAAAATACTCCACCGCCGAGCAGACGTTGTTGGCGACGTAGAGCGATTGCAGGTCGTTCGAGCCGACGACGATGACCTTCTGGCACATGTCGCGGGCGATCGGCAGGCCGAAGCCGCCGCAGACCACGTCGCCCAGGAAATCGAGCAGGACGTAGTCGAAGCCCCATTCGTGGAAGCCGAGTTTTTCGAGGAGCTCGAAGCCGTGGATGATGCCGCGCCCGCCGCAGCCGCGGCCGACCTCCGGCCCGCCGAGCTCCATCGCGAAGACGCCGTCGCGCTTGAAGCAGACGTCGCCGATCTCGACCGATTCGCCGGCGAGCTTGCGCCGGGTCGAGGTTTCGATGATCGTCGGGCAGGCCCGGCCGCCGAACAGCAGCGAGGTCGTGTCGCTCTTCGGGTCGCAGCCGATCAGCAGCACCCGCTTGCCCTGCTGGGCCAGCATGTAGGACAGGTTGGCGAGGGTGAAGCTCTTGCCGATGCCGCCCTTGCCGTAGATCGCGATCACTTGCGTCTCGCGGGTCGCGGTGGTGGGCACCGGATCCGGCGGGATCGCGGCCTCGGCGCGCAGGATCGAGGCCTGGAGGGCGGCGCCGGTCAGCGAAGCGTTCATGACTGGGCTCTCCAATCGAGGACCATCTTGAGGCAGGCGGGATCGCCGAAGGCGACGGGATAGGCCTGCGCCGCCTCCCCGGCCGGGCGGCGATGGGTGACGAGACCGTCGAGGGACAGCGTCCCAGCGCCGGCCAGCGCCGCTACGGCGTCGAGGTCGCCGGGCTGCCACTGCGCCGCGACGCGGATGCGCGCCTCACGCAGGAAGGCCGGCGGGAAGGCGAAGGCGAGCGGCGCCTCGTAGAAGCCCGCCAGCACCACCTCGCCGCCGGGCTGGAGCCGGGCGATCAGGGTGTCGAGGAGGCCGGCATCGCCGCTGGCGTCGATGATGCGGGCGTAAGACGTCTCGTCCTGGCTCGGATCGATCACCGCGTAATCGTCGGCGCCGTCACGGCGGGCGGGATCGCGCTCCCACACCACCGGATCGAGGCCGGAGGCCCGCAGGAGGCGGGCGAGGAGCCGTCCGAGCACGCCGTGCCCGACGACGAGCTGGCGCCCTTCGGCCCGGCTACCTTCGAGCGCGTGACGGGCGGTGGCGGCGAGCGCCAGCAGGATGCCGCGCTCGCCCAGCGATTCGGGGATCGGCCGCAGCCGGCTCCCGGCGGAGACGAGGTGCGAGGCCGCGCCGCCGAACAGCCCGCGGACGGGACCGAAGCAGCGGGCGCCCGGCACGAACACCGTCTCGCCGACGAGCCGGCCGGATTCGGAGCCGGCCTCGACGACGATTCCGACGGATTCGTAGCCCGGCACCAGCGGGTAGCCCATGCCGGGAAAGTCCGGCATCCGGCCCGACCAGAGCAGCCGCTCGGTGCCGGTGCTGATGCCGCTCCACGCGACCGCCACGACGGCGTCCGTGGGGCCGGGCGCGTCGAGAGCGAGATCGGCGAGGCCGAGCCGTTCGGGACGGTCGAGGATCACGGCCTGCGCGTGCATGCGGTTCGGCCTCCCGCCTGATGCGGATGACGCCGCTCGAAGCGGCGAATGTCATCTTAGTTCAACATCATCATGCGTCAAGTTTACTTTACACTTTTACCGCGGGCTGCATCGGTCAGGGAGCCGTCGCGACGAGCAGGCGGACCAGCATCGGGCGCCGGGTCCGGTGCTCGCGCACCCGCGCGAAGCCCGCCTCGCGGAGCATGCCGGTGAGCTCGCCCGGCGTGCGCGGCCGGCCGCTTCCCATGGCGAGGAGGTAGAAGCCGAAATAGGCGTCGCCGACCGGCTCGGCGCCGGGCGTGCCGGCCATCGGCTCGGCGAGAAGCAGCGTGCCGCCGGGAGGCAGCGCCGCGCGGGCCGCCTTCAGGAGCGCGAGGGCGGGCCCGTCGTCGTGGTCGTGGATCACGCGCACCAGCGACACCGCATCGGCCCCATGCGGCAGCCCCTCGTGAAAGCTGCCGCCGCGGGCCGTCATGCGCCCCGCCAGCCCCTCGGCGGCGAAGCGGCGTTCGGCCCGGGCGGCGACCGGCGGCAGATCGAACAACGTGACGTGCAGCCGAGGAGCGCTTCGCGCCGCCTCGACCGCAAAGGCGCCCTCCCCGCCACCGACCTCGAGGAGATGAGCGTGAGGCTTGAGCGGATAGGCGTCGAGGATGTCGTGGGCGACCAGCGCCTGCGAGGCGCCCATCAGGGCGCTGTAGGATTCGACCGCCGCTCCATCGATGCCGGCCGGATCGTCGGAACCCGCATAGGCCCAGTAGCCCGAGAGCCGGGTCGGCGCGTGCGTGCCGCGCAGCAGCGCCACGGGATCGCGCAGGTCGTCGTACAGCATGGCGTGATGCGCGACCATCGCGGCGACGGACGGGTTGCCGAGGAGCGCCGCGCCGAGATCGCCGAGGGCGAAGCGCCCGTCGCGCAAGGCGGTCACGAGGTTCAAGGAGGCGGCGGCGCGCAGGAGGCACAGCGCCCGGTCGGGCGGCAGGTCGAGGCGCCGGGCGAGGTCGTCGGGAGCGAGGGGGCCGTCGGCGAGGATCCGGAACAGGTCGAGGCGCAAGCACGCCGCCAGCACCTGCGCGTAGACGAAGCCGGCGCAGAGATCGAACAGGGCGCTGGCGTTGCGGTGCGCGGTCGGCCGGGTGAGCGGGAAGGCGGCGGCGAAGCGCTGGAAGCGGGGGCTCGCGATCAGGCGGTGGCGCCAGGCGAGGAGGCGGTCGCGCCATCCGGGATGTGACGGCGAGGCGATCGGGGCTGTCGGAAGTGCGTGCGGGCCGGGCCTCATGACCCTCCCCCCTCTGCGCAGGGCTGTCTGTGGAAGGGTCTGTCGCGGGCAATCCCCTCTCCCCGCGGGCGGGGAGAGGGCCGACTACACCTTGTCGTGTCGTCGGCAAGCGCAGGCGCAGCCGGAGCGAGGGTGAGGGGGGGGTGCCGGAGGAGTCTCATCCGGAACCGCCCCCTCACCCTCGCCCTGCGGGCTCGCCGCGAACCCGACAGGGGGTTCGCAGCCCTCTCCCCGCCCGCGGGGAGAGGGGAAACCCGCGCCTTTTCCTGTCCCCGGACAGTCCTTTGCAGAGGGGGAAGGGTTCGTGCGCGAGCGACCCCGGCCATCGCTTCAAGCCACCAGGCTCTGCGCCAGCCGCGCCGGCAGGAAGAGCCGGGTCTGGGCCAAAATCTCCTCCCGCAACGCCGCGACCCCGGGGCAATCGGGAATGACCTCCATCGCCTCGTGGGCAAGGTCGGAGAGGCGGCGCAGGGCCCCGTCCATGCCGAGGAGGGCCGCCGCGTTGGGGCGCCCGAGGGTGACGTCGCGCCCGACCGGCTTGCCGACCTCCTCCTGGCGGCAGGCGACGTCGCGCAAGTCGTCCGCGACCTGGTAGGCCTCGCCGAGATATTCGCCGAGCAGCCGCCAGCCCATCGGCTCGGCCCCGGCCGAGGCGGCACCCGTCACGGTGGCGGCGGCGAAGAGCGCCCCGGTCTTCGCCTGCTGGTAGGCCGAGAGCCCGACCTGCGGCTCGGATTCCCAGGCCTGTCCCGCCACGATGCCGGCGGGCGAGCCCACGGCGCGGGCCACCAGCCCGACGAGGGCGGGCAGGCGCGCGGGACGGCGGGCCGCGCCGCGAGCGAGCGTCTCGAAGGCGAGCACGATCAGCGCGTCTCCCGTCAGGACCGCCACCGGCTCGCCGTAGGCGACATGGACCGCCGGCTTCCGGCGCCTTTCCGCCGCGTCGTCGAAGCAGGGCAGATCGTCGTGGACCAGCGAGGCGCAGTGCAGGAGCTCGATCGCCGCGGCGGCGGCGTCCGTCGTCGCCGGGTCGTCGTCGCCGCAGGCGCGCGCCACCGCGAGGCAGAGCCTGGGCCGGATCCGGTGGCCGCCCGGGAAGACCGCGTAGCGGATCGCCTCCGCCAGGCGCGGCGGGGCGCCCGGCGCCTCCGCGTAGGACACGGCCACGTCCAGGGCCTGCTCGATGCGCCGACCGTCGTCCATGCGTTCCTCCTTGGGATCCTGCCGCGCACCGGTCACGGTCCGTCGTCTCGCGTCGTCGTCCCGGGCCTCGCGTCGAGGCGTCATTTTGTTTGAACATTTCAAACTGTCAATTTAGATTGACAGTGACGAGGGAGGATCGACGCCGTGCCGGACGAACGGGTGGTGGTGATCGGTGCAGGGATCGGCGGCCTCGTCGCCGCCCTGAGGCTCGCCGCCGCCGGCCTGCCGGTGACCCTGGCCGAGAAGGCGGAAACTCCCGGCGGCAAGATGCGCCGGGTCCCGGCCGGGCCGCTCACGGTCGAGGCCGGGCCGACGGTCTTCACCATGCGGTGGGTCTTCGACGAGATCTTTTCGGAGTGCGGCGCGGACCTCTCCCGGCGCGTCGCCCTGCGGCCGGCCGACATCCTCGCCCGTCACGCCTGGGGCGCGGGCGAGCGCCTGGACCTCTTCGCCGATCCGGACCGGTCCGCCCGGGCCATCGCGGATTTCGCGGGTCCCCGGGAGGCCGAGGGCTTCTTGCGCTTCCGCGAGCAGGCCGGCGCGATCTACCGCGCCCTCGAAGGACCGTTCATCCGCGGCGAGCGGCCGAGCCCCCTCGACCTCGTGCGGCGGGCCGGGCCGCGCGGCCTCGGCGGGCTGATGCGGATCCAGCCCTTCACCACCCTGTGGGCGGCATTGGGCGAGCATTTTCGCGATCCGCGCCTGCGCCAGCTCTTCGGCCGCTACGCCACCTATTGCGGCTCCTCGCCGTTTTCCGCCCCCGCGACCCTGATGCTGGTGGCGCATGTCGAGATGGCGGGGGTCTGGACCGTGGCGGGGGGCCTGTCGCGGCTGGCGGGCGCCGTGGCGGAACTCGCCGCCGAGCACGGGGCGGAGCTGCGCTACGGCACCGCCGTCGAGCGGATCCTGGTCGAGGGCGGGCGGGTCGCCGGCGTTCTCCTCGCCACCGGCGAGCGGCTGCCCGCCACCGCCGTGGTGGCGAATTGCGACGCCGCCGCCCTGGCCGAGGGGCTGTTCGGGCCGGAGGGCGCCCGGGCGGCCGATCCGGTACCGGAGCGCGAGCGCTCGCTCTCGGCGGTGACCTTCGCGGTGGCGGGGCGGCCCGAGGGCTTTCCGCTCGTGCGCCACAACGTCTTCTTCTCGGGCGACTACGCCGCCGAGTTCGCCGACCTCACCGACCGCGCCCGCCCGCCGCGGGACCCGACCGTCTACGTCTGCGCGCAGGATCGTGGCGATGACGGCGCGCCGCCGGAGGCGCCGGAAGCCCTGCTCTGCCTCGTCAACGCGCCGGCCCGCGGCGCCGCCCTGTCGCCTCAGGAGATCGCCCGATGCCACGACACGATGAGCCGGCGGCTCTCCGCCTGCGGCCTGACGATCGACGAGACGGCGCAAACCACCACGACGCCGGCGGATTTCGAAAAATTGTTTCCGGCGACGGGCGGGGCGCTCTACGGCCGGGCGTCGCACGGCTGGATGGCGTCGTTCCGCCGTCCGGGCGCGCGCACGAAGCTGCCGGGGCTCTACCTGGCGGGGGGCAGCGCCCATCCGGGGCCGGGCGTGCCGATGGCGGCGCAATCGGGGCGGCTCGCGGCGGCGAGCCTTCTGCAGGACCTCGCTTCGACCTCCCCGTCGCGCCGGGCGGCTATGCCTGGTGGTACGTCGATGCGGTGAGCGACGACGGGCAGCACGGCCTCACGATCATCGCGTTCCTCGGCAGCGTGTTCTCGCCCTACTACGCCTGGAGCGGGCGCGGCGACCCGATCAACCATTCGGCGATCAACGTGGTGCTGTACGGTCGCCCCAAGGCCTGGGCGATGACCGAGCGCAGCCGCCGCCACGTGAACCGGACCGCCACCTCGCTCGCCATCGGCCCGAGCTCCCTCGACTGGGACGGCACCAGCCTGACGATCCGGGTCGACGAGGTGACGACCCCCCTACCCTCGCGGCTCGCGGGCACGATCCGGGTCCGCCCCGGCGGGTTCACGCCCGCCCCCTTCACCCTCGACGGCGAGGGCCGCCACCGCTGGTGGCCGCTCGCTCCCTCCTCGCGGGTCGAGGTCGCGTTCGACAAGCCCTCGTTGCGCTGGAGCGGCCACGCCTATTTCGACACCAACGAGGGCGACGTGCCCTTGGAGGACTCCTTCAGGAGCTGGACCTGGTCGCGCGCGACGCTGACGCACGGCGCGGCGATCCTCTACGACGTCGAGCGGCGCGACGGCAGCCGCCAGGACCTGTCCCTGCGCTTCGACCCCGACGGCACCCCGCGCCCGATCGCGCCGCCGGTCCCTGCCGCGCTCCCGCGCACGCTCTGGCGCTTGCCCCGCGCCACCCGCAGCGACGACGGGCAGGCCGCTCTGCTGCGCCGCTTCGAGGACGCACCGTTCTACTCCCGCTCGCTCCTCTCGGCGCGGATCTGCGGCGAGGCGGTGCGGCCGGTCCACGAATCGCTCGACTGCGACCGGCTCACCCACCCGCTGGTGCGGTTCATGCTGCCCTTTCGCATGCCCCGTCCCCGGCATTGAGCCTGCCGCGCCACCCGCCCCCGGAGACCGCCATGGTGGAGACCGCGAAACTGGAGAAGGCCGAGAAGGAGGGCGGGTGGCTGACCCGGCTCTCGGCTTTCGTCTTCCTGCATACCGAGCACGCGATCTACGCGGCTTTGGGCGTGCTCCTGGCGCTGACCGCCGTGATGGCGCTGATCGATGCCGCCGGCATGACCCTCAAGGCGGTGACCGCGGTCGGCGCCGCCGCGCAGCTCCTCGACGTGGTCGACCGGCTGCTCTTCCTGCTGATGCTGGTCGAGATCCTGCACACGGTGCGGGTGTCGATGCGCTCGGGCCGGCTGACCTGCGAGCCGTTCCTGATCGTCGGGCTGATCGCCTCGATCCGGCGCGTGCTGGTGCTGACGCTCCAGACTGCCGAGCAGATGCACGCCACCGAGTGGAGCCCGCAGAAGGAGGCCTTGTTTCGCGCCTCGATGATCGAGCTCGGCGTGCTCGCCGGGCTGATCCTGGTGATGGTGGCGTCGATCTTCCTGCTCCACCGCGCCCGGGACACCGGCGCGCCGGCGGGAGAGGAGTAGCGTGGGGCCGAGGCGTGCAACCCCCGCCGGCCGCACGGCATTGACGGGGTTGGAATCCGGTGAAACCGAAGGAGGCGCGTGATGGGCTTGCTGTTCTTCCTGGTCTTCGTCTGCCCGTGGATCGTGGTGGCGTTCCTCTCCGCTCGCGGCACGCTGGTGAAGCCGAAAACCCTCCTGAACTGAGGCGCGATCCCCGCGCGATGCGCCGGCCGCGCAGCGACCGGCGCATCGTCATCGGGTGCGGTTCAGGAGGCACCGCCACCACGAGGATCGCCCCGCACCCGACCGCCGGGCCTGTTCCTCGGCGGCCTCCTGCGTCAGGCGGTGGACCAGCGGGTTGCACGCCTCCTGATCGGCGATGAGCGCCGAGGCGGGTTGCGCCGGAAGGCCATGCCGCACCCGGTACGCTGCCGCGTCGAAATCCGCCGACGAGGCGAGATCCCGCCGCGCGCCGTGGCGCAGCAGGTGCGCGAAGGCGTCGCGGTTGCGGCCGATCTCGGCGCCGTAGCGCGCGAGGTAGTGGGCGAGGTCGAAGCGGGAATTGGGTGCGTAGAGCTGGCTGCGGCGATGGGTGAGGTAGTGCCGCAGCGCAGAGGTGCCGGGGCGCAAGGCGTAGACGCGCGCGTACCAGGCCGGCTCGAAATAGGGGATTGGCCGGTAGCCTGAGCGCTCGCCGATCCGGATATAGTGGCAGAGCGGGTTCACGCCCTCCGGATTCCCGCCGAGATACAGCGCTGCGTACCAGGCTGGATCGCAATAGAGGTTCGGGCGCCGACCCTCGCGGGCGCCGAAGCGGCAGAAATGCTCCAGCGGATCCGCCCCGTCCGCCACGACATCGGGCGATTCGAGCAGGTAGTGGTTGACGTCGAACAGCCCGGAGCGGGCGATGAGGTCGTCGTCGCTGGCTCTCGTCATGGCGCGCCGGGGAAACGACGGCCATCCGGGGTATCGGGCGCGACGGCGGAGCGGGCGCCGGACCGGCTGGCGCCCGTCACGACGCCACGACCGACGCGTAGTGATGCGTCGTCTCGAAATGCAGCTCGACCCGCGAGCCGGCGATCCAGTCCGTCGCGTACTGCGTCTGGCCGCGGCAGCGGGCGATGAGGTCGGCGCGCTCGTTGGGGATCGCCAGGTGGTCGGTCGGCCACTCGTTGCGGATCCGCAGGAGGCTGTAGCCGAGGCCGAGCAGGTGCTCCATCACCGCCTTGGAGCTGGAGCCGTGCCGGCGCAGGTGCTCCTCCTCGATCTCGATGAACAGAACCGGGCGGTCACGGGCGATGAGGTCCTGCATCCCGGCGAGCGCCGCGGCCTCCGCGCCCTGGATGTCCATCTTGACGAGGGCGATCGGCGGCAGGGGCAGGTCGTCGAGCCGGACCGTGAAGACGAGGTCTCCGGCCTGGCCGGCGCTGCTCCGGCCGATGCCGGTATGGCCGATATTGACGGTGCCGGCCGCCGTCAGGGTCGCCTCCAGCGGCTCCATCTCGACCGTGTCGCCGGAGCGGTCGGTCACCGCCATCTTGTAGGTGCGGACGTGGTCGCAGCGGTTGGCCAGCACGTTCTGCTGCAGGAGCGAGAAGCACAGGTCGAGCGGCTCGAAGGCGTGGACCGAGCCGCGCGGGACGAGGCCGGCGAGCCGGACCGTGTGGTAGCCGAGATTGGCGCCGAGATCGACGACGTGCGAGGCCTCGTCGAGGACCAGGCGGGCGAAGTCGATCAGGTGCGGCTCCCACTCGCCGGTCTGGGCGATCGTCCGGCCGATGAAGTCCTGCTCCACCACCAGGAAGGCGCCGTGTCGCGCCTCGACCCGGCGGAAGCTCGGCGCGAAACGAGGCGCGGGTGCGGGCGCGCGCAAGCCCCCGATCAGGCGCTGCCACTCCGGCACGCGGGCGGTCCAGTCGTAGGTCAGGCGGCAATGCGCCTGCTGGGCCGCCGCCCGCTCGGGTTCCCCCCGCCACGGATCGGCGATTTCCTCGGCGAGGATCGCTGCGAAGACGCGCGCGTGCTCGGCCGGATCGGCGACGAAGGGGTAGAGGCGGGCAAAACCGGCGGTGGTCTCCGGCAGCGCTCCGTGGCTCGGGCAGATCACCCGGCAGCCCGCCGCCATCGCCTCGATGACGGCGATGCAGGAGGTTTCCGCGAAGGTGTTCGGATAGGCCAGGATGTCGATGTCGGCCAGCGCCGCGCGCAGCTCGGCATTGGGCAGGAGCCCGTGGTAGTGCACGTTCGGCAGCGCCGCCGCCCGGGCATAGAGTTCGGCGTAGGGCGCGTCGTCGGCACCCGGGCCGTAGAGCTTGTGCGACGACCAGACGTGCAGCTCGGCCGCCTCGGGCGCGGCCTGCGCCCAGGCGTCCAGCAGCACCGACAGCCCGCGATAGGGCGTGCTGGTATAGGCGACCTTGAGGGGACGGCGCCGGCCGGGGGCGCGGTCGCGCTCCGGCACCTCGGTGGCGTTGCGCAGCACCAGGCAGCGCTCGGCCGGGAGGGCGAAGGTGGCGAGGTACTGCGCCCGCTGCCACTCGGAGACGAAGACGAAGCGCGCCACGCGGGCGACCTTGGCCGGCTCGCGGAGCCAGGCCACGGCCGGCTGGTCGGGGGCGTGGTGGATCCAGACCACGAGCGGGCGCCCGTCGATCCGGCCCTCGTCGTAGCCGTTGAGGCAGAGCTGAATACCCGCGAGCGCCGGCCCGAGACGCCGCGACAGGCCCTCGTGCATCAGCTCCGTTCCGCCCTGCGGGCGCGTCGGCACCCAGGGCGCGGCGCGGGTCAAGCCGGACCAGAAGCCCGGCAAGTCGCTCGGGGCGAGGCCCGGGCGGGTCGTCTGCAGGAAGCCGCGCCGCCCTTCGAGGGGGATCGGCAGCTTCTCGAGGGCGAAGCGGGCATTGACGGCGAAGCGCTGGCGCTCGCCCTCCGGCGCCGTCGGGCAGGCCATGAGGTCGAGGCAGGCGGCAAGGCTGTGCCAGTAATGGCCGGCCCAGTAGGCGTTGACCGCGTATTCGTCCCGCAGGCCGTAGTCGTAGATCCAGGGCTCGATGAACAGGGCGCCCTCCGGCAGCCTGAAGGTCAACGCGGCTTCGGCCAAGCGGAAGCCCTCCTCGTAGCGCTCGGCGAGGCGGCAGACGTGGCTGGCATAGTGATGGGCCTCGACCCGGTGCGGGCAGAGCGCGATCGCCCGGCGACAGACCGCCAGGGTGTCGTCCACGGGGCGCCCGAGGCCCGGCATCAGCCGGGCGGCGGCAAGCAGCGCGACGTAGACCTCCTCCTGCCAGTATCCGAGATCCGCCCGCCGCAGGTAGGCGGCCACCGCCTGCTCGTGGGCGCCGTAATCGCGGTAGCTCTGGGCGAGGTAGAAGGTGTAGCGGGCGATGAAGAACGGGTCCGTCTCCGTCGCCAGCGCCGCCTCCAGGATCGCGGCGTCGCGCCGGTAGGTCTCGCCGTCGCGGCGGCGGGCGCCGTCGTGGTTGCGCCGCATGGTCAGGTCGATGACGGCGCGGTTCGTCGCTTCCGGACATTCGACGAATTCGTGCAGCACCCCGCGGTAGCGCCACGGCAGGGTGTTCCGCACCAGCTGGATCCGCCGGTAGGTCAGCGGGGCATCCGTGATGGTGACCTCGTAGGCCTCCGCCGTGAGGTCGGGCAGCCCGTAGCCGGGCGGCAGGAGCATCTCGTCGTCGGCGTCGATGACCAGGGTGTAGGTGCCGTGGGCGCGCGCCAGCGCCAGGGCCTCGGAGCGGTTATGGGCGAAATCGACCCAAGGGCGCTCGACCAACTCGCCCGGCAGGTCGGCCAGGATTGCCCGCACCCGGTCCTGGGTCCCGTCGGTGGAGCCGGTATCGACGACGATCCAGTGATCGATGAGCGGGCGCACCGATTCCAGGCACCGGCGGATCACCGGCGCCTCGTTCTTGACGATCATCGCGAGGCAGACGGTCTGGCCGGATGGGGTCATGCGGGTTCCTGGTGACGGGCGGAGGCGCCGGGGATCGCCGGGTGAGACGGTTCGGGCGGGGATGATCCGAGAATGAGTCCGGGACGCGGCCTGGGTGGAATCGCCTCCCCCGGGCTGCCGCGGCCCTGTCACGACGAGGCCCGCGGCGCGCCCGTCGGGGCGCCGCGGGCCGGGTTCGTCGCGGAAGGTCGCGCCGGCCGGAGCCGGCGCGGCGTCCTCAAGCCCGCCGCAAGAGGCGCGCGAGGACCGAGCGCCCGGCCTTGACCTCGGCCTCGACCTCGGCCTTGGCGGCGAGCCGGGCCCGGACCCGCTCGACGACCGGGCCGTGGAGGACGACCGGCGCGCAGGCCAGCTCCAGGTTCAGCGCCGAGGCGACGAGGTCCGGGTGCAGGGTGACCGGGCCGTCGTGGTTCTCGAAGGTGCCGCGGTTGCCGCAATCGAGGTAGCTCTCGGCGGGCAGGCCGTCGGCGACCAGGACGTCGTGCACCGCCAGCTCGACGTGGTGGTAGACCACCTCCGAGCGGTCGAGCTGCACCACCGACGTGCCGTTGACGAGCACACCGGCCGGGATCAGCACGTCCTCGACGAAGAGCGCGTGGCCGGGCGAGACGACGAGGTCGCGGTGCGGCAGGCCGGGGCCGAAGGCGTGCGCGGCGACCCGGACCGGCTGGGCCCGCTCGGGCTGCGGATGGCGCCGCAGGTCGAGATGGCGGTGGCCGACCCAAGCGACGGCGACCGTCTCGCCCGAAGCGGTGACGACGGCGTCGCCGGGCCGCAGGGCCTCGACCGGACGCTCACCCTCCGGCGTCAGGATCATCGTTCCGGACGCGAAGCAGATGACCGGACCGGTCGGGCCGGTGGCCCCGGTCGGGCCGTCGGCACCCGTCGGACCGGTCGCGCCCGTGGCACCCGCGGACCCGGTGGCACCCTGGGCCCCCGTCGCGCCCTGGGAACCGGTGGCACCCGCGGACCCGGTGGCACCC